>CAVLCC010000030.1:0-26750 GCA_963661535.1 Senegalimassilia sp. | reverse complement strand
AGTTTTCTCTGCATTGTTAATTTGTTTTCCAGTAGATGGATTTATAGGATTTGAGATTAAATCCTCAAATGCTAATGTAGGAACATCGGCATTGGTCATAAATGTTTCGTCTACACTAAACCCAGTGCTTCCAAAATCTTTGACCATCAACAGTGGATAAAAAAGTTCATAATCCACTTTTTGTCCATCTTTGTCTTCTTCTATAAGTTCTTTGTTTTTTTCTATATCACGCCCATGATCACTCACTAGAATTATTTTAGTGTTATCATAGACTTCATTTTCTTTAAGATAGTTTATCCAATCTCCAATTTTTTTAAGCGCTGCCATAATGGAGTGATAATGTGTATCAATGTAATTTTTTTGCCCTTGCGACATTTCTTGATAGTTTTCATCAGCATACACTTTTTCGTACCCCGTATTGTCAACATTTTCAGATAGCTCATAATCAGGTAGTTGCAAAAGATTGGGTTCGTGAGTAGTATCATTGCTCATCATCATAAACGTATTTGTGCTGCCATCATCGATGCTAGTCATTGTATTCATGTTATTTAAAACATTGTAGGCTTTGAGAAATTTCTCATTGGTTCCCTTGGCTTTAAGACCATCATCAGAACATTTTTGTTTTAAAGTTTTCTCAGAATCTGAGCTGGAATTATACGCGCCTTTGTCATAGAAAGTTTCTTGAGCAAAAAGTGGCATAGACTTGGTAATGCCAAAGCAAAAGAAGTTACGCTTATTCAACTGATTGTTTTGAGCGACGGAATCACTTTGATCAAATACACCATTTGTGGTATAAGCATCAATATTTGGATATTCATCATAAATGCTAATGTCAGGAATCCAATCATAGTTAGCATAAGTTGGATCTATTACAGTAGAGTGATAATTATTATTGTCAAATATAACTGGCATAACCTTTAGGGCTTCGTTTTGTTTATCTTTTAGTAGCTCACTAGATCTTTTGTTCATCTCTTCTGGAGTATATTCATATCCGCCATATAAAGGAGGGGTTCCTATATTTGTATATCCCCCATATGAAATAACATTTGCATAATATGTAAAACCAGAATAGACTTCTTTTAGCTCAGGCTTTTCTTCCATAATATTTGGAACAAAATCTCCTAAAGCACGGTCGAGCATAATAACAACTACATTTTTGCCATTCTTGCTCAAGCTAAAGTGCGGGTTAGATTCGGCAATTTCATCCGCTTTTTGTGCAAGTCCTTGAGTTTGAGCATTGATTTGAACCACATTAAAAGCTCCCATTCCAATAACTGCTATAGCTGCAATTGCTAAAACACGAGGAATGAGTTTTCTAGGTATCTTAAAGCGTGCCAAAACAATTATTGCAAGCGCAATTGCTAATACACATACCAGATTTATAAGCAAATCTTCGCTGCTAAATACCATTCCATTTTCATATTGCAAAGAAGAACTTAGAGTTCCTAGGTTTGTTCCAAAAAACATGTAATCTATTACTGCAATAAAAGCAAAGATCCACACACCTATCTCAAAAATTGCTCTGCCTCGAGGCTTGCATAGCCAATAGAATACTCCAAACCAAACTATGAACGTTCCTATAGCCAAGCATGTAGAGCTAATGACAAACCACAGGGGGTTTGAATAGTTCACAAGATTAACAAACTCCTCTGCAGAAGAAGCAATTACAGCAGATGGGATTAGAAAACCTATCAAAACAGTTAAAAATACAGTTCCTGCAACAAAAGACTTTGTATTAGGAACAAGTTTTGATTGCTTTTGTTTTAGGTGTAGATGTTTATGTTTGGAGCCGCGTATTGTTTTGACAACAAGAACAATAGACGGAACAATACAGCCTATGCCAGCAACAGTTAGAACTACGCAGGCTTTTGGGTGTTCTATAGGCAAATAGGTTTGTGCATATATGGCTAGTGCTGCGCCTGCAATCGCAAATAAAATACACAAAACTTGTTTTGGGTGTTTAAGCTTATAAAAAATTGTTTTAACTAGAGCAAAAATATTATTTAGCGTCCAATAAAATACAAGACCTGCCGGTGAAGAGTATAAAAATACCAAGAAAAATATTGCCATGCCATAAAGTTGAACCTTAGTCTTAGCAGGCATTCCTTTAGTAAATAAAATACAAGAAATAAGATTTATTCCTGTCATGACAAATGGCAGTAGATTTATCGTTAGACCACCTATAGTAATCAAACCGTCTGGAGCACCTAAATCTGAAATAAACCAAAACTCCACACCTTTAATTAACTCTAAGTTAGATAAAAACATATATGCAGAGATAAAAAATGGAATCTCTAAAAATAAAGATATAGAACCTTTAAAAACATCTGTTGGTTTGTATCCATTTTGTTTGTAATAAGTCGATAGCATCATCGACTTCTCGTTGCCCTTAAACGTCTTTTTTATATGATTAACTCCTCGGCGCAATTTGTTTTCCATATCGCGCTCGTGTTCTTGCATAGCATCTGCACGCATATACAAGGGCAAAACCAAGAAGTTCATCATAAGGCTTAGCGTCACAATAGATAACCCCGGATTATTAATCACAGAATTAGTTAACATATATAGAGTTTCAAATGCCAGCTGCAGTGGCATTATAAATATGGTGTATAAAATATCTAATATGCTCATTTGTGTGTTTTAGCCTCTTCTTTTGTGTTAGCACAAACTAATTGTTCGTGCTTATAGACAAGATAGTCAACAGTCTTTTTTGCGCCCTCGCCCATACACTGCCAAACTTCTTGTCTTATCTCATCTCTGCCAGCTGCAAATCTTGGATCCTCTAAACATTTGTCTATCATATCTTTTAGAGAACCTGCTTTATCGGGAGTAAGCTTCATACCCAACCTAGGCAAAGCAGTCATAGTCCAAATTTCTTTGTCTAACCACCATGCATCATATGGAGATAAATCAAAGTTGGTATCTGTATAAATAATGGGCTTATCATAAATTAGTGCAAAGTCAAAAATAACTCCAGAAAAATCAGAAATCAAAATATCGGAGCGCTTTAGACATTCAAAATTATCTACGTCTCGATTCCACTCCAGCTGATCTGACTCCGGACACTGTGCCATTATCTTTTCGATCATCTGAGTTTCGGACTTAAATGATTGAGGATGAGGTCTAACAATTACATGGTATCCAGTTTGTAGTAATGTATCGATTATCTTTTTGCCATACACGCTAAGAATTGCACTATCACCCCATGATGGAGCTAGCAAAACTGTGCGGCTAGATTTTGGTATGGAGGGTGCTTGTATTTGCTCCTTAGTGCTATAGCTATCCGCTAAGCGCTTTGCCATAACATCCATATAAGGAATACCTGTATAAGCAATCTCTTTTTGAGGAAGTCCTCTCAAACTTTCTAATGCTCTAATATCATCTTCTTGAACTTTTCCGGCTACTAAAACTGCGTCATAGTAGTCGAGTCCAAACATGCGATATAAAACTACCTCGCCTGCTGCGTGCAAAATATGAACATAGCAATCCACGTCTTTTGAGCGTTTCCATTGATATACATCTAATCCAGGTGTGGTTGATAAAACAAGAGTTGCTTTTAGAAAGTTAAGCTTTGCAAAGGCGGCATTTCCCTCCCCCAAAAATACAGCACGCATATGTGGAATATCTGCTTCAAATGCAGGATCGTCTTCTGAGGCAGTTAGATATTCTACATCTATTCCTCTTGCGTCCATCTCTCTGCAGATTGGCTCAAAAACATTCCAGTATCTTTTGTCGTCTGAAAATATGGCATACTCGATTTTGTTTTTGTTAGCCTCGACCTTTTTGCCGCCATGAATAACAAAGTTGAGCTTCACCAAAGCATTGCGAATAACAAAATTAAGAGCTCCTACAATTCCAATTAAAATCGCAAAGAGCATGCTTCCAGTGCCTGGATCTATATATAAATTAAGATATATAAGTAAGTCTAACAATATTTGTTCCCCTTTTTATAGATTAAGCAATAACTTAAAAAGCATGCTTAATCAACTTTGCAGAATCTGAGCTGCTATGTCTGTCTTGCATGATCTGTCTTGCAGTATCTGGGCTGCAGCACTCAAGCCCACTCATCAAACATATAAAAGGGGAAGCAAAATTTGCTCCCCCGTTATAAAATCTAGGTAACATCAAAACTAAAAACTACTTTGTGGCTTCAGCGCGATTTTGTTCAACTTTAGTTACCAGTTCATCTCCGCCCTTTTCCATCTTAATATCAAGCTCATCAGACTTGATTGTAAGGGTGTTACCCGAAATTTTGCCAGTTAACGCAGATTCATCAGAACTGTTTATATCAAAATTATATGAACCATCATCATTTTTAGTCCACTTGCCATCAGAAACAGTTCCAAAATGATCTAGAGAACATGTGCCATCTTCTTTGACTATAAGAATAAGTGGCATGCCCCAGTTTTCAAGTTGCTCAAGCGTGTTTTTATCTAGTTCCGCTCCATTTGATTTTCCACCCGTAACCTGCCAGTTTCCATCTATCGTAGCAGCCTCGCAACCTGTTAGAACAAAACAAAACATACATGCGATTGCGGCGAATGCTCCTAGTTTTAAAAATCTTTTCATTGTTGGCAGTTCCTTCCTATAAGTTCATATAAGTGCGTCTTAAAAAAGTTAATATTATTTTTTGCATTTGTGTATCCTACCACGATTTAGGGAAACATTTATATACAACATACGCAAATCGCACTAATTGGGTTAAAATAAAGACTAAGTGTTAAAGAAATAATCAAGACAGCTTTTAAAATCCTTATATCTAACAAATTAGCATTAAAAAAATCATACTTATCCGCGTTTTTGTTAATCTATAATCCAAAAAAGGGGAGGTTAAATGGCAACAGAATCAGTCAACTATCAATGCATTGCTTGTGGGGGCACACTCCACCTAGATCCTAGCAGCGGGTTGCTCAAATGCGACTATTGCGAATCTACATTTGAACCCGCGCAAATAGAGGCGGCATATTCAGCAAAGCAAGAGACGCAAGACACAAAGGCGCAAGAGGCAGCCAAAAGAGCTGAAAGTGGACAACGTAGTGCATTTGAAGAAATGGGAGATGTTAACGGAGCATCTAGTGCTCTTACTCAAGAGGTTATAGACGAAGCAGTATCAACTAGCAGCACAAAAGAAAATGCAATAGATGCTTATTTGTCGCGTGCTTCTTGGAATGAGGAAGAACGAAAGGGTCTGCGCTCATTTACATGCTCCTCATGTGGTGCGGGTCTTACAGTTGATGCCACCACAGCTGTTACGGCGTGTCCATACTGTGGAAATACAGCGGTTGTAGCGGGCACATTTATAAATGAGTCTAAGCCAGACTATGTTATTCCATTTAAGATGACAAAAGAGCAAGCAGTTGATTCTCTCAACGGGTTTTATAAAGGCAAGAAGTTTTTGCCCAGCAAGTTTTCTGAAGGCAACAAGGTAGAACATATTCAAGGCGTTTATGTTCCATTTTGGCTCTACGATGCAGATGCACAGGGTCAAGGAAATTTTGTTGCCAAAAGAGTTCGCACATACACAATAGGTGACGAGCAAGTAACAGAAACTGATGTTTATAACGCTTATAGGGCGGGCAACTTAAGCTTTTCGCGTGTGCCTGTTGATTGCTCTAATAAGATGCCAGATGGTCATATGGATGCAATAGAACCTTTTGATTATTCAGAAATAAAACCTTTTTCTGTGGCATATATGCCAGGATACCTAGCTGAGCGCTATGACGAAGATGCCAATCAATGCAAGGGTCGAGCAAATAAAAGAATGGAAAATAGCTTAGAAGAAGAACTCCGCGGAACAGTTAGGGGGTATTCGACGGTAGAGCGCGGGAATGTGGAGTCAAATATTACATATACCAAACTTGCACATGCTCTTTTGCCGGTTTGGATGCTCCATACCCGTTGGGAAGAAAAAGACTATCTGTTTGCAATGAACGGGCAAACGGGTAGATTTGTAGGAGATCTCCCCGTATCTAAGCTAAAAGTTTTGATATGGTTTTTAGCCATCTTTGTTGTGCTAGGGGCTGCATTATTTTGCGCCGACTATTTTTATCTGCACTTCAACGATGCTACAACTTCTGTATTGGTAGATGGAGGCATTCCAGCTCTTGTATCTGCGCTAGTATGTTATGCGTTTTATACTCAAATGAAAACTGCCAAAGAAAAAACGGAGGCGCGGGCATACATAACTCCAGAAGGGTTGAACTTAACGGGTTCTAGCGATACGTTTGTTACAAAGCATGTTTCGCGTGTGAAAATAAGGGATAACGATGATTAGTTTTTGAGATGGATAGTTTGTGGCGGGTTTTTGTGCTGCAAGATTTTATGAGCAGATTTTAGTTTTATCGGTTTTGATAATTTTTGAGCGAATTTGGTTTTTTTAAAACAAAGCAAGTTTTTTAAGTTAGGTCTACAGAACAGAAAGGTATAACAATGGGACTTTTGCATGCAGGCGCAGGCGCACTTGGAGGCGTATTAGCAGACTCTTGGCGTGAGTTTTTTTATTGCGATGCTCTAGATGCCAATACTTTGGCGGCAAAGGGGCAAAAGAGAACTTCTTCTAAGGGTCGCAGTTCTAATACTAAAGGCGAAGATAATATAATCTCAGATGGCTCCATCATTGCTGTTAACGATGGTCAGTTCATGATTATTGTTGAACAAGGCGAGGTTGTTGATTTTAGCGGCGAGCCAGGTGAGTTTGTTTATGACAAATCCACCGAGCCTAGTTTGTTTTATGGTCCTTTGGGTGAAGGAATAAAAAATACTTTTGAGCGCATTGGACACCGTTTTACATTTGGCGGGGACACAGGCAAAGATCAGCGCGTCTACTTCTTTAACACAAAAGAGATAATTGGCAACAAATACGGAACTGCCTCCCCTGTTCCATTTAGAGTAGTGGATGCAAACATAGGACTAGACGTTGATATATCTGTGCGTTGCAATGGTGAGTATTCCTACAAGCTAAAAGACCCCCTGCTCTTCTATAAAAATGTGTGTGGCAATGTTGAAGACGCATATACCCGCGATAATATCGACTCCCAACTAAAAAGCGAACTTTTAACTGCACTGCAACCTGCATTTGCACAAATTTCTGCTATGGGAGTGCGTTATAGTGCGGTTCCGGCTCATACAAAAGAACTTGCCGAAGCACTAAATGCTGAGCTGTCTGAGACATGGGCGCAATTGCGTGGAATTGAAGTTGCTTCGTTTGGCGTTAACTCCATTGCTGCTTCTGAAGAAGACGAGGCAATGATCAAAGAGCTGCAAAAAGCAGCTGTTATGCGCGACCCAACTATGGCTGCTGCAAATATTGCTGCTGCACAAAGCGATGCAATGCGAATGGCTGCTCAAAACGAAAACGGCTCGATGATGGGCTTTATGGGAATGGGAATGGCAAATGCAGTTGGAGGAATGAACTCTCAAGGGCTTTATAATCAGTCTGGCGAGGGTGTTCCTCAAAGTCAGTATCCTGTAGCGCAAGGTGGAGGATTTGCACCTCAAGGTGGCATGCCTCAAGGCGGTGCTGGTGCTGGAGCGACCAACTCCTCCAATGCTAACGCCGCAGGTGATTCTTGGACTTGTCAATGCGGCACCGCAAATACTGGCAACTTCTGCTCTAGCTGCGGAAGCCCCAAGCCAGCCCCCGCTGCCGACCCCAACGCTTGGACTTGCCAATGCGGTACCACAAATACTGGCAACTTCTGTTCCGATTGTGGAAACAGGCGTCCGTAGATACCTCAATTGCAAGTTATCATATAAGACAACGCGAGATGGTTTTTGCAAACAAACGCGAAAACCATCTTTTTTATTAGCAAAATTTCGGCTACGCTAGTTAGACTCAAACGCACATAGACCCAAAGGATACAAATTGATGCAAACCACAACACCAATTCTCAAAGTTAGCCATTATAAAAAATCGTATGGAGCAAAGCTTGTTGTGCCAGATTTGTCGCTAGAAGTGGCACCTGGAGATGTCTTTGGATACATAGGGCATAATGGCTCGGGCAAAACCACCCTTATAAGATCTATAGTAGGCGCACAATCAATGGATGCAGGCACAATCGAGATATGCGGATTTAGCGTTGAATCTAACCCCGTGGAATGCAAGCAGCGCATGGCATATGTGCCAGATAATCCCGATGTATATGATTTTATGACAGGCATTCAGTATCTAAACTACATTGCCGATATATTTGGTGTTGACTCAAAAACACGTGCAGATCGCATAGAGGAATTTTCAAATCGCTTAGGACTTCAAGATGTGTTGGGTGATATGACATCGAGTTATTCTCACGGCATGAAGCAAAAGCTCGTGTTGATAGGCGCCTTTTTGCACGACCCTACGCTATTGGTTTTAGATGAACCATTTGTTGGACTAGACCCCCTAGCTAGCCATGAGCTTAAGCTTATGATGGCTAAGGTTGCATCGCGTGGAGGGGCTGTGTTTTTCTCGTCACATGTTTTAGAAGTTGTTGAAAAGCTTTGCAACAAGGTGGCAATTTTGCGAGCAGGACAGCTATTAGCCTGTGGAGATACAGATGAAGTTCGCGGGGATGAATCTCTAGAAGAAGTATTCTTGAGCTTAATTGACGACAATCCTTCTTCGCAAAATTTAGACGAACAGAACAGAGGCTAACATGACGCAACAATCACCAAATAAGATTAGCTCCTTTGCTGCATATAAACTTCTCATGAAAGTGCGCATACAATCAATCTTTGCTTCCATGGGATTTTATAGCAAAAACAAAGGCGGTGCAGCGGCACTAACAATTTTGTCGTCTATAAAAACAATACTCATAGCTCTATCTGTAATGTTTCTATGCTCCTTGTTGGGATGGTTGTTTGCATTTGTTGCCCCCGAGTTCACCCCAGATCTTATTGTTTGCCTAAGCGCGGCTGTATCTCTAATTTTTACGGTTGTGCAAGCTGGCGGAACACTCTTTGGACAACGCGACCTAGACTTTAGAATGGCTTTGCCAATTTCTACAAAAGTTATGACTATATCGCAAATATCTGCATTTTATATCTACCAAATAATATGCTCGATAGTTGTTATGCTGCCAATGTATATTTCGTATGTTTCACTTGTGCCAAGCACTCCAATACAAATTTTGTTTATGCTGCTAACAATAATTCTTACGCCACTAATTCCTGTGAGCATAGGAATTTTGTTTGCCTTTGGACTGTCTCTGTTCTCCTCGAGATTTAAATACTCAAGCATCGTATATATTGTGTTAGGAATTGCCGCTTCAATACTTGTTTATGTATTTTTTATGGCTATGTCTATAGAGAGCAAATCATCAACAGGTTTAGAGTCTAGCTTTTTGGTTAGTACTTTTGTAGGAATGGCAAATATGGCTTCTTCATATTTTCCTGCATCTTGGGCATCTGCGGCAATTCAAGGCAATGCTATAAGCGGAGTCTTATTTGTTGCAATATCTCTTGCAATTCCTTTTGTGGCAATAGAGATTTTCTCCAGAATCTATCTAAAGATAAACTCTATCCTAACGTCTCGAAACAGCAGCAAAACAACCGAGCTAAATCTTAGCTCCACACGCTCTAATGCTCCACTAAAAGCAATGATAAAAATGGAATTTAAACGAATACTAAGCATCCCCCAATATGCAATTAACTTCATGATTGGAGATGCGCTGGTAATTATAATTGCCATTGTGATATCTGCTCTGGGTCTAGATGCAGTGCTAAATGGAGTTGTTGTATCTTATTTGGGACTAGCTGCAAGCGACGCACAAATTGTTATTCATTATATTAACTTGGCGCTTCCATGGGTGTTTGCATTTTTTTGCGCGATGTCTTCTACTGCGTCGTGTTCAATTTCTATAGAAGGACTAAACGCATGGATTATGGTAACTGCGCCTTTGAGCACAAAAGATATTTTGAAGAGCAAAATAGTAGCCAATATAATTCATGTGGGTGCAAGCGTGGTTATATCCTCGGTAATTCTTCTTATATTTGGAATCATAAATCCGCTATGTGCAATAGAAATAATTTTGATTTCATGCAGCCTCGCATTTATAAATAGCTGTTTGGGAATTATGTTTGACTCAAAGAGTCCTAAATACACATGGGTCAAGGCATCGGATGTAATTAACCGCGGCAAAGGTGTTATGGCGGTAAGTATAGCTGGATTGGTCGAAACTATAGTTGGAGTAATCTTAATGATAGTTATAACTGTTGCAGCAGGACCTATAGCTGGAGAAGTTGTGACCGTTCTATTTGGATTGTTGTCCATCTTTGGTGGACTAAAGATACTAAAGCATGCATGCAGGCGTCCGATTTATTCTTGTTAGATTGTAAGTATGCACGGCAAGCTGTTGTTTATAGGCAAAACCAAGCTCAAACGAAAGGCAAATAATGGCAGAGTTTATTTATCAAATGTATAATGCACGCAAAGCTCATGGCGATAAAGTTATCCTAGACGATGTGACCCTCTCATTTTATCCAGGAGCCAAAATTGGAGTTGTGGGACCTAATGGAATGGGCAAGTCTACATTGCTAAAAATTATGGCAGGCATAGAAGATGTTTCTAATGGAGATGCCAAGCTAACTCCTGGATATTCTGTTGGAATCTTAGAACAAGAGCCCACCCTAGACGACAACAAAACAGTAATAGAAAATGTGCGTATGGCATTTGCAGACATATTGGCAAAGGTAGAACGCTTTAACCAAATTGGCGCCGAGATGGCAGATCCTGATGCAGATTATGATGCACTAATGAGCGAAATGGGCACACTCCAAGATCAAATTGATGCAGCAAATGGGTGGGACATTGACAGCCAACTAAGTCAAGCCATGGACGCCTTGCAACTCCCTGACTCCGATATGGAAGTTTGTGTTCTGTCGGGCGGCGAACGCAGACGCGTGGCTTTGTGCAAGCTTCTTTTAGAAGCACCCGACTTGCTCTTGCTAGATGAGCCCACCAATCATCTAGATGCAGAGTCGGTGCTATGGTTGGAGCATTTTCTCCACACTTACCAAGGTGCCGTGTTGGCAGTTACTCACGATCGCTATTTCTTAGACAATGTTGCAGAATGGATTTGCGAGGTCGACCGCGGACACCTGTATCCTTACAAAGGCAACTATTCAACTTATCTTGAGACCAAGGCGGCACGCATTGAAGCGCAAGGGCAGCGCGATTCAAAACTTGCAAAACGCATGGAGGCAGAGCTTGAGTGGGTTCGCTCCACCCCTAAGGCGCGCCAAGCCAAAAACAAGGCACGTCTTGCACGTTATGAGGAGATGGAAGCTGAAGCTCGTGCAAGACAGAAGCTAGATTGGACCGACATTAGAATCCCTATAGGTCCTCGCTTGGGTTCTAAAGTGCTTGAGGCCAAAAACTTGCACAAAGAGTTTGACGGACGCGTGCTAATTGACGACCTCTCGTTTACGCTGCCTAGAAACGGAATTATTGGAGTTATTGGCCCTAACGGAGTTGGAAAAACCACACTATTTAAAACCATAGTGGGACTAGAGCCTCTCTCTAGCGGGAGTCTAGAAATTGGCGAGACAGTAAAAATTGCTTACGTTGATCAAAACCGCTCTGGCATTGATGGGTCTAAAAATGTGTGGGAGGTTGTGTCGGATGGCAACGATATGATGATGGTTGGCGAAAACGAAGTTCCCAGCCGCGCTTATGTTGCAAGTTTTGGATTTAAGGGGTCTGACCAGCAAAAACCTACTGGAGTGCTCTCAGGTGGAGAACGCAACAGGCTGAACTTGGCTCTAACTCTAAAACTTGGCGGAAACCTGCTTTTGCTAGACGAGCCAACAAATGATTTGGATGTTGAAACCCTCTCATCGCTAGAGGCTGCATTGCTGGAGTTTCCGGGTTGTTCGGTTGTTATCTCTCACGACCGCATGTTTTTAGACCGCATTGCAACTCATATTTTGGCATGGGAAGGAACTGACGAAAACCCAGGCAACTGGTATTGGTTTGAGGGCAACTTTGAGGCTTATCAAGAAGATCGCGAGAAACGCTTGGGCAAAGACGCAGCTGCTCCGCATCGTATTCACAGAAAGCTTACGCGCGATTAGCTCGAAGTTTTGCCAACACGTCAATCATCACATAATAAAGAGTTTCAAAGTGCAAAAATCCTAAGATGTTTTTGTCCCACATAAACATGATCTTTGCGTCAAACTCGTCGTCGCCGTCCCAAAATTGAAACATTAAGTCGAGCCAATCAAACAGAGGAATTGTGCATGTAATGTCTGCGCGAGCAATTGCAGGTTCGCTTTTTGCTCCGAGTTTTTTGAGTGCTTGTTCGAGCTGATCTGTGTGTCCACAAAATTCGTCTGCATATTCTTGACTAAAAGTATCAACAGATGGGCTTGCACCAGACACAGCCAAGGACGCAACAGAGCAATACTGACCGCATAAGCAGCTTGGCTGTTTTCTTGGTTGACTACCATGATGTGTGGCATCTGGTGCAAAGTCTTGAAAGTGGCATAGCATATCGTAGATTGTTAGAACTGGACTGGGCTCTAAAAGCGCAGTCCACTTGATGTCTTGACTTTTAAAGTCTATGGTTGCGTGTGTGTTATCTGCGCTATCTGCGCTATCGCCATCGACAGCGTTGCCGCCATGATTGTCAGCATCGCCATCTAAGTCGGCCACTTCAACCTCGCCTGTTTTGCGCAAAACACGACACTTGTCCCCCATATAATTTAAATATAGATAGTCATCGTCGTGTTCAAGCCCAACATGCCCAAAACGCTCAATTGTCTTTTGATGGTCATATCTTAAGAAGAACTCGCGACCTTGGAGTCCTAGTTTTTCAAAATTGCTTAGGTCATCTAAGATTGTATTTACAAAATCGTTGCTATCGCACCCGCTGCTGCATTTACTACATGCCGACACACCAATCACCCCATATGTTCTATTAGTACTTTTATGCCTATCAAAATAAGAACTATACCACCAATTATATTTGAAGCTTTTTCATATTTAGATCCAAACTTGTTTCCAATCACAACACCAACAAACGAGATTGCAAATGTTGTGCATCCAATAAGCAAAACAGTAGAAACAATCTCAACTTGCACAATAGCAAACATAATTCCTGTTGCAAGCGCGTCTATCGAAGTTGCAATCGCAAGCATAAAAAGTTCTTTGATATCAAGCTTAAATTCTTCGTTTGTTTTGTCATCTTCTTTGGAGTCGTGGAGCGTATCCCAAATCATTTTGCCGCCCACAAATGCAAGGAGTCCAAAGGCAATCCAGTGATCAATTGGATCAATAAACACCTTTAGTTGAGAACCCAACGCCCAACCAATTGTGGGCATAATAGCCTGAAATACACCAAAGAACAAAGAGATAACCAAAGCGTGTTTATAGTTAACGCGCTTCATACTAAGTCCCTTGCAGACAGATACTGCAAAGGCATCCATAGACAAGCCAACGCCTATCAAAAATATCTCAACAAATCCCATGTTTGCCCCACTAAACCTCTTGCCCTCTTTTGCTAAACTCCAAGACTTGCTTTCTTGGCACACGAGTTTTCTTAATTTATGAACCCTCTACGCGCTAAACATATGCAACAAAAATCTGCGCTAAAGTGACCCTGTAAAAAAAGCACGAACCAAAAGCCCGCAATAAATCTCGCAAAATTAAGGGGTCCTCGCCTTGAGGACCCCTATAAACTACTATATGGAGCGGGTGACGGGGATCGAACCCGCGAATACCAGCTTGGGAAGCTGGGGCCTTACCACTTGGCAACACCCGCACTTCTTAGAATTTTAGCATACTAGCGCCATAAAACTATCTTTGTTATTCCTAATTGAACTTAAAGATCCTCTGCGCAATATGATACATAGACACGGTAACAACCTCACCAACCTTGCCAGGCAAGTTGGTTCCACGCCCAAAGAATGTATGGCGCATATCTTTATAAATCTCAGGGTTGCGTTGCTTTAGATAGTCCCAAATTTCGTCGCGCAGCTCAAATTTATCTTCGCGATCCGAGAGCAAACTAAACACAGAAGATATAGTCATCATCATTAGAAGATGGTTGTGCATGTATTGTCGCAGCTTGTCATTTTTTACATCCCTAACAAGGTTGTATGCATCAATCATCACCCTGGTTATAAGGAGCTGCTGCTCTATGCGGCTTATCATCACGCTTTCATTTACCGACTGATCGTCTCTGCCAATAAAGTATCTATACAAATCAACATCGAGATAAAACAGCGTTTTAACATGCGGAAGAGGCACATACACAAAGATATTGTCAACATAAAACGTGTGCTTAGGAAGCACAATATTGCAATCGTACAGCATTTGTGTGCGATAAAAAACCGAATGCATGAGGATATATTTATCTATTGGAAACTTTCCAATCTGATCCCAACCAAACACCTCGCCAACTGGCAAAAGTCCTGCATAGTCCATGACTTCTTGACCACGAACAACATTTTCATACACATAATTGCACAAAACCATATCCACCGGCTCTGCGCGCTGAACAAATTTGCACAACGTGTCAAGCATTTGCTTTGCAGACTCAACATCTACCCAGTCATCCGAATCAATAACTTTAAAATACACACCACGCGCGTTTGCAAGCCCTCTGTTTACGGCACCGCCGTGTCCTGCATTTTCTTGGTGCAAAGCTCTAATGATATGTGGGTATTTTTGCTCCCATGCGTCAGCAATTTGTGCAGTATTATCTTTGGTAGAGCCATCGTCTACGATAAGAATTTCAACATCGTCTAAATGATTTTGAGAACCATCTAGCAAGCTTTGGATACAATGATCCATGTAGTCTGCCGAGTTATAGCAAGGTATTGCATAGGTAACAACTTTTTGTTCTGAGGTCAAAGCTCTTACCTCCCACTCCCGCAAAGCTCGTCTGCCAAATCAAGTGCACGCGACACAATGGCGTCCATGTTGTAATACTTGTATTCAGCCAAACGGCCAATCAAATGAAAGTCGTTAATGCCATCGGCTAGGTCTTTATACTTTTGATAGTGTGCTTGGTTTTCTTCGCTAATAATTGCATAATAAGGAATTTGACCAGGCTTAGCCTCATAAGTATGAGAATACTCTTTCATGATTGTTGTAACATCAAGGTCTTGCCCCGTCATGTAGGTGAACTCAGTGATGCGCGTATAGTCTTCGCTAACAGTATAGTTAACAGTTCCACATGGCTGCCAGTGCTTTTGCTCATAAGTTTCATACACAAAGTCGAGCGAACGATATGGCAAACGCCCAAACTTCACAGCAAAAAGCTCATCAATAGCACCGGTATATACAATCGTTCCTCTAAATTCTTGCTTGCCCGCCTCACCATTAACATAAACTTTTGTTTTGCCTTGCCCTGCATCAACAAACTCTAGAGCATCGCGACCGTCAAGCCCCAAGTAAATATCAATATTTGGATGGTCTAGCATGTTTTCAAACATCTTTGTGTAGCCATCTGTTGGCATGCCTTGATATTTATCTTGAAAATAACGATTGTCCCTAGAGATAAACACAGGAACGCGAGCAGTAACCGATGGGTCAACCTCCTCTGGCTTTAGCCCCCACTGTTTTTGGGTGTAATACAAAAACACGTTCTTATAAACAAAGTCTGCAATCTCTGAGAGCTCTGGGTCGTCTTTTTCTCTTAGCTCAATAATTGGAACCTTGCGCTCGTCTCCAAAGGTTTGTATAAGCTTTGTGATATAGCTTTGAGCTTTATCGGAATCAAAAACTTTCTCGATTGAATTTTTATTAAAGGGAACAGGGATATAAGTCCCATTTAGGTTGGCTAGAACCTCATGCTGGTAGTCAAGCCAGTTGGTAAACCTAGATAGATACTCGTATGCACGTGCGTCGTTGGTGTGAAAAATGTGTGGGCCATAAGCGTGAATTAGAACACCAGCATCATCGAGCTTGTCGTAGGCATTTCCTCCAATATGGTCGCGCGACTCAATAATTGCAACCTTTTTTGAAGCACGCTCAGCCAACTCACGCCCAACAACTCCGCCTGCAAATCCGGCTCCAATGATAATTGCATCGTAGTTTTGAAGATTTGAAATTGTGCCATTTTCATTTTTAATAATATTCATCTAAAAAAGCCTTTCATAAATATTAGCTTATTTGTTTACTAGCTTGTTCACAGTATTATGTTTGCTAGCTTGCTTGTGTATTTACCAGTTTGTTTAATACACCAAAATTCCAGCAAGCAAAACTAAGCCCTAAAAGCAAACTTCTCCCTTTGAGCCTTAACCGTATCAACAACCTCACTTGCAACTTGCTCAATTTTAAGCGTTGTCTTCTGCCCACTAGCGCGGTCTTTAACCTCAACATTACCCTCTAAAACACCACGTTTTCCAACAACAATTTGATAAGGAAAGCCCATCAAATCATCATCATTAAACTTAACACCAGCACGTTCGTTGCGATCATCAAGTGCAACCCTAAGTCCAGCGGCGTTGAGCTCATGTGCAATCTTTTCTGCAACAGGAAATACTGTATCATCGCCTACTGTTAGAGGAACAACCACAACCTCTGCAGGAGCCACCGACACTGGCCATATAATTCCATGCTCGTCGTTGTGCTGCTCAACAATCGCAGCAACCGTACGAGTAACTCCAATGCCATAGCAGCCCATCACAAATGGTTGGTCGCTGCCGTCTTCGTCCATAAATGTTGCGCCCATAGACTCCGAATACTTTGTGCCAAGCTGAAATATCTGACTTACTTCAATGCCCCGTGCAGTCTCTAAAGGCTTGCCGCATTTAGGACACAAATCCCCCGGCTTAGACACGCAAATATCCGCCCACATGTCAACCTTAAAGTCTTCGTTTAGTCGCGCACCCACATAGTGGAACTCATGCTCATTAGCACCCACGACCCATTGCTCAACATCTTGCAAACATTCGTCTGCTATAACCTTAATATTTTGTGGAAGACCCACAGGTCCAATCGAGCCCTTTGGAAGACCTGTGTTTTTAAGCTCCTCATCATTTAGAAGCTCAAATCCTTTAACAACGTGCAAAATCTTTATGTCGTTTAGCTCGTGATCGCCTGGAACAAAGACTGCATATATCTGCCCGTCTGCGCCCTTGCCAACAAGAGCCTTAACTGTAGCCGCCTCGTCAATATCCAAAAACTTTGCCAAAGACTCAATTGTGCCAACACCAGGAGTGCTGATTTTTTGCATACCATCAACTTTATATGTTTGTGGATTTATTTTGCCACTTGCAGCCTCGGTGTCTGCTGCATATCCACACGTGCAATACACGAGCTCAGCCTCACCTGAGTCGGCAAGAGCCATATATTCAACAGATGTTTTTCCACCAATTTGTCCTGAGTCGGCTTCTACCGGACGATAATCTAGCCCACAGCGCTCGCATACTCGCGCATATGCTTTGCCCATCACGTCAAAATAATCTTGCAAAGACTCCTGATTAGCATGAAAACTATATGCGTCTTTCATAATAAATTCTTTGGAGCGCAAAAGGCCAAAGCGCGGGCGAATTTCGTCTCTAAACTTAGTTTGAATTTGATAGAGAGACTTTGGAAGCTCCTTATAACTGCGAAGCTCGTTTCGCACAATTGCGGTAATAAGCTCTTCGTGAGTAGGTCCTAGGCAAAAGCCATGTTGATTGCGGTCGGTAAGGCGCATAAGCTCAGGTCCATAGTCGTTCCAACGCCCCGACTCATGCCACAACTCCGCTGGTTGCAACGCTGGCATCATTATTTCTTGAGAGTCAACATTTTGCATCTCTTCTCTAATGATGTCTTCTACCCTGCGCAAAACCTCATAGCCCAAAGGCAAAAAAGAATAAACTCCAGCAGCAACTTTTCTAATCATACCCGCGCGAAGCAGCAGCCTGTGCGAAGCAATCTCTGCCTCCACCGGATCTTCTTTAAGTGTTGGAGCATAAAGCTGACTCATTTTCATAACTGTATTTAGCAAGCCTAACATCTACCTTTCAAATGCATAACTTATATAGATTTTGTATCTTTGATTGCAAAGGGTCGCAACTGTTTTTGTGATTATGGCAGTTACTGCGCTTTGCAAGTTTTGACTGCACTTCAAGCTACACTTAGAATGCAACATTTTTGATTCTAATGCATGGAGCGCATTACTAGGCGTTGCGTGCGCTTATTGGCAAAATTTGAGGGCATTTGCGAGGTGTTGGAGAGGTGGTTGCGGAGGTGTTGATGGACGGGCTGCAAGACGTTGTCGAGGAGTTTTTTGCGATACGGATTGCGAGGTGTTGGTGAGGAGTTTACAGACGGGCAGTGAGGCGCTGGCGAAATGTCTGCGGAGCATTAACAGCACGCTTTAGAGATGTTGCGAAGCACTTCACCCCAAATGTCTAGTAAGCTAAAAGCCAAGCAAAAAACTAAATGCACGCGCAATAAAAACGAAATGGGGCAACCATGGCTGACGATATAACAAACAACCAAGAACCACTTACCAAAACCGATGTTTTGGCTCTCTTAGATAAACACGGTATTGAGTATGAAATTGCAGAGCATGGAGCTGCCCGCACGGTAGAAGACCTAGATGGCTTTCACCTCTCATTTGCAGACGACGTTGTAAAAAACCTCTTTTTGCGCGACGACAAAAAGCGCAACTACTACTTAATATCTATGCCAGATCACAAGCGCGTTCCTCTAAAAGGTATACAGCTTGCCCTGAAGTCTAGAAAGCTCACATTTGCATCTGAAAAGGATTTATCCAACAAACTGGGCTTATATCCTGGCGCAGTAAATCCACTAGGTCTCTTAAACGACACCAACAGAGAAGTGCAATTTATCCTAGATAAACAAAATGCAGAACGCGAATTTATAGGTTGTCATCCATGCGACAACACTGCCTCCATTCGCATACGCACCAAAGATTTGCTCTCACTAATTAGCGAACATGGAAGCCCTGTTAAGATCGTTGATTTTAGCGCATATGAGGTTCATGAGGAGTAGTATCTTGCTCGTGTTGCTATAAATCTTATGCCTCGCTGCGCCTCCGCCTAGCTTACTCCCGCTACGCCTCGTCTGCATCTATGCCTTGCCGTGCGCCTTACACCTCGCCCAGTTTTGCGCCAAAAGCTTTTTCCACAAAGTCCTCGAGAGTTCCGTCTTTTGCAAGCTGCGCCGCATCAGCGCACACAAAGTTAGCATCACACCCCCGACCGACCTCGTCGTGGTAGCCCAATATATAATGCGTGGCAATCTCGTAAATAATCTTTGTTGGAGCAACCCCAAACACTTGCCGCTCCAAAATGTGTTTCAAGCGCTCTCGATCATTTGGAAAAGCCATACGCATACCCTCACTGCGGTAGAGGCGCTTAATTATCTCGGTGATATACAAGCCACTTTTCATATACAGGTCAGCAAAGGTATGTGTTGGGTCGTCAAAACAACCTGGGTTTTCTTTCTCAAAAAGATCAACCATTTGAACCACCACGTCACGCGGCGTAAAGATCTGGTTTGTCTTTTGCGGAGGCACGTAGTCAAAGATGTCCTCCTCTAGCGACTCATCAAAATAATTTGCCAGCTCGCCACGCAAGTTAATAAACTCAGCCACAGAGTCATTAAACACCACTGGATCAAACAGATGACCGTCAAAATGATCAACCTGACCTGTCTCCTTATTAGAGTAGTAGCCCCCATCACGCAAAAATCGAAACTCATCAACGGTGATACTTGTTACCTCACTAAACACATCAGACGGCACAGTGGTGTCAAAATTAGCAAGCGTTGTGCGCTCATCGCCATAAGCCATTAAAAACGAAGGAATTGTGCGGCTAAACCCGCGAAGATGGTCACGAACATTGCTCTCTAGAGTCTGCTTCTTTGCTTCGCGCTGGGCAGTCTCCACTTCGCGCACAATGGTCTCCCCCGCACTTTTGACCAGCTCTGTTTTTGCACTCTTTAGGTTCTCTTTTAGCTCATCTAGTGCTTCTTCTATCTTGGTATCGGCTGCCAAATTGATGGCATCAGCCTCCTCTTGAGTTTCGGCAGTCACGAGAGCCTCTTCTCGCTCCTTATTGATGATGTTGCGAGTAATCTTAAATGAGCCAGCCTCGCGTTTAGCTTTGATATCAACATCAACCTTAATCTGACGCTCAATCTTCTTTTGCTGCGACGGCTTTAGGTCCTCACCTTCATAATGCTGTTTGGCTGTATCCATCAAAGGGGTGGTAATTGAGCTACTAAATACCTTGGTGAGTTCATCGATAAACTTATCCTCGTCTGTCTCATCACTTGTAAGCGTAAGTGTTTCGATAACCTCGTCGAGTTCCTCCTCAATCCCATAGATCTTTTCGCCAAATAAATCGGTCGATAGCCCCACAACAATTTCTTCAGCAACCTCAATATCACCGTCGTCATTAAGACTCAGCTCAACTACTGTATCGCGCGTGATACCCATGTCTTCGTTTGGAGCCTTGTATGGCTCAAACTTTTGAATAATGTCGATGACCCCTGCAGGTGCGCGAAACACGTTGCCAATATTTTGGAATAAAAAGTCGCTCATAAAGCCGCGGCGCACCACTTCTTGCGAGCGAATTTTGCGCGGTATAGACAACACGCGCTCAGCATCGAGCTCGACCATCTCGCCGTTTTCGTCTTCGCCTAACACGGGGAAGAAGTTCAAAAGTGTGCGTATGCGGCGCTTGCGTTCGTCTGTTGTGCCTCCGCCAGATGCTGTGTCTGAATACAAATCGTTGGCAAACTCCTCAAAAATTGTTAGTGTGCGTGCTGGGTCAAAGTCGAACACGTAGGCATTTTGTTTGCGGAAGAACTGGCCGTCACGAGCGAACAAGCACGGGTTTTGAGCTCTAAAAGCGGCCTGCATATATAGCGAGGGACTCTTCATATTAGACAACATAAGCACACCGGTCCACTCAGGAATGGTGACCCCCGTAGTCAACTGTCCCACAGAAAGCGTGATAGTTTTATCGTGCTTTAAAATCGCGTTGCGCACCTTGTCAAAGGCTGCTATACTTTCGTCTTCGTCGTCTAACTTGCCATCTCCTGCGGCCAGCACAATCTCATACTCGCCAAATACAGGGTGTTTTTTGAGCTTTTTGGCAAGGGCGCGAGCTGAGTCTACGCGGCTAAGCATCCAAAACGTATGACGCAGCTCGTCGCGCAACTCCGGCGTAGAAAACGGGAACTTTTTCTGCGTTGTAAGCGCATCCAAAAACCGGTCGATGTCCTCATTATGGATAAAATATCCACCCTGATTAGTGGCAAAAAACTCGTTTAGGTCAAAGGCGTACTCAGCTACATTGCCGTCGATGTTAACGCCGCGCTGCACCTCGCCTGCAACAATGTCGCTCATGCGGTATGTAAACATGTTAAGACACGGCAGGTCGGCATAGGGGTTTGGCAATTCGGAGTCGTCTGCCCAGTTGGCTTTGGCTTGTTGTTCGTCGGCATAAGTCCAGTTAAAGATTGCATCTTGGGCAAACTTTTCGTTGGCAATAGCTTTAAAGGGAGTGCCCGAGAGATGCAGTGTAAAGCGTCGCTTAATGTGGTCAAATGCCACATCGGTCTTGAGTGTGTCAACCCCCTCGTGAGCCTCATCTATGATAAGCACATCCCACTCAAGTTCTGCGACCTCAGAAAGTTTGTTGAACTGCCCTCCAAAATGAATTGAACCCTTAAGATCTTGCAGGCTCACAAATTCAATAAAGCCCTCGGGACATATTGAAGTATTTCGCTCGAGATACTCTTGGCGCGTCATACAATAAGGCTTGCCACGCAGGGCATCAACGCTGCTAACAAAATTAAGACCCGACTCGCGTCCCAAAAACTTAACGTAATCGTCGTACCAAGAATTTGCGATTGCAGGGCGATTGGTAACAATTAAGACTTTTTGTGCGCCTAGCTTGATGCAAAAATCGTAGCTTGTTAGCGTCTTGCCAAAACGGGGCTTGGCATTCCACAAAAACTCTGCATGCTCATGACACTTAGCATAAGAAGCGGTTTGCTCAACGGCGCGCGCCTGTTCGGCGCGCAGTTTATAATCGATAGCCTTGGGCGTATCCAAAACTCCGTGGTTTTCTCTAAACTCCCAAAAACGCATCTTTGCAGGCGCGGGCTCAATCTCATACCACTCGGTGTCGGGCTCGTTGGCAATATCTAGTTTTTTAAGATACCCATGAAAATCAGTATCTCTAAACGTTTTGCCTGTGTCTTCGTATGTAGCATTGCCATGCCAATGGAGAACATATTGCACGTCGGCAGTGTGTGTTTGCTGTTTTACTCTTGTGTCTACATCTTGCTCGGTGTATCCGATCTTGGTCCAGCCGTTGTGCCTCTTAATCTCAGGCGTTGTGTAGGCATATATTTGAGGCAGAGCAGCACGCGTGGTTTTTATTTTAGGAGTGATATCGTTTATAGCCATAACTAATTCATCTCCTTCACGTGTGTTTCGATAAACTCAATTTCGCTTTGATCTAGCCCATATTTTGCATAGAGTTGCCTATCAATCTCCGGTATTGACTTCGACCAATCGATATCGGAGGCTTCAGTAAAGTCTTGTAGGGGAACATATTTCCAAACTGCCTTTGCATTATGCTGCGTGACCTTAAGAACACCCAACATCGCTCGAGCAAATTTAGTTTCTATATATTTAAGACATGCGTTAGCCTCTTCTTCGGTGTCAAAAGAACCAATGCTTATGAATGTTTGAGTATGCCCGATCAAGGGCTGCCCGATCAAGGGCGTAGAGAGAACTTCTCCAAGTGCACCTGAACCATTTGATTCCGGAACTAAAACCTTATATTGTTCAAAATTATCCGGTACATCAATATAATCTCGCCTTATATATAGACACTCGCGTTTCTTGAGATAGAGTCCTACAATTCCTATAAAATTTGAATCGTCTTGCTTGTCACTAAAGAAAAGTTTGCTATAAAGTTTATCAAATGCATTTGTTCTTAAATCTAATGAACCACCCATTAGTTCAACACAATCAGGATGCTCATTTACTGCTTTTTCGGTATACCTGTAAGGTACTGCTCCAGTAATACAATTTGAAATTGACTCATCACAAAATGATTTAACCTTTTTTAATGCCGATTGAAGTTCCTCAAATGCGACAAAAGTTCCAATCTCGCCATAATTTATTTCGCTATTTCTATACGTTACTGCAACGCCACCCTTTATATCTACCCCATAAAAAACAACACTTGCATCTGGCTCATATTCAACAACCTTGAAATGAGGATCACTGAGCATCTTTCGATTCCACTCTTTAGGAGTTTGCCCAGCATCAAAGAGAAATCTTGCAGGAGTAATTAACTCAACCTTTTCGGCAACTTTATAAGACTCATCCATAAAATAATTGTAGATAGGCGGCTTGCGTCCATTGTCATCTTTATCGCTTTGATACGGAGGATTGCCAATCACTGCATAGAATATCTTCCCCATAGTTGTTTCCTTCCCTTTCAGTGACGCGAACTCAAATGACTCGTTGGTTTTCCAGTTATATATAACACAGAGGGGTACTTTCTCGCAAGTATCCTCGAGGGTTTCTTCTTTCTGTCCATCACCAAGACCACCGTCAAACAAGTCAAAAAGCGAAAGCTGAACTGGCTTAGGTTCAACTTGACTGTTGCCAAGTGTAGAAGTCACTTGAACGTCTGTTTTGTTGGTGGGCACGGCGTCGTTAAAGCCGTTCATCTGCCACAAGTTCCACGACACCACACACGCCGCCTGCTCAATCTCCTCAAGCGTTGGAGCTTCCCCCCAGCGTTCATATAAATGCTCGGCAAAGGTCTCAAGCACGTTTATGCGTGCAATAAGCAGGTTATCGCCCTGATATTCAAAAGCATAAGTTGCTTTTAGTGCCTCTAGTGCCCACTGCGTCCATTCTTGGCGCGTGGTTGTGTTCTCGCCCACCACACGCAGTTTGCGATCCAAAAAGCCAACGCGTTTTGCCACGGGCAGGGCGTGCGCCGTTACAGTGTCGTAGCGGCTGCACACAAACGGGGCTTCTCCGCAGGTAATCTCTAGCTTAATGGCTTGCACATAGGCTCGCCACCCATGTTCTTGGGTCGCAGGAAATGCTACTGGGTCACTTGTGGCCGACCAACCTCGTGCTCCATCATCGCCAACTGTCTCAATATTAAACACATCGCGTCTGCCAAACCAAGCTTGGTCGATGTCGTTATTCATCTGATT
Organism: Senegalimassilia sp.; assembly: GCA_963661535.1. Taxonomy (GTDB): domain Bacteria; phylum Actinomycetota; class Coriobacteriia; order Coriobacteriales; family CADBOM01; genus CAVLCC01. Next base: position 2,602 of record CAVLCC010000030.1, on the reverse strand, counting down.
AACCAACCACGATGGCGTAAATACCTCAGCGCGGCTCTTGGTTCGCTGACTTTTTTGCTCGTTTTCTTTAGCAATGCGCGGCTTAATAACACCGCCAGCAACTCCCAAAATCTTAGCGGTGGTTATCTCGTCATCGCCTGCATATCCGTGACCTAGAGCCTCATACTCATTATCTGCCCAAATAATATTTTTGCCTGTGGTGCGGTCGCAAAGCAAAGTCTCAAGCACATGCGTTGGGTAACGACGGCAAAAACCCTCGATAAAGTCTTCACTTATAATCTCATAGTTAATGTCCCCCACGCTTGCACACCTTTCTTTGCTTAGCTCTAGCTGGGCAAAATCATTAGAGTTCTACCGCATAAATGTCATAGCAATGCTACTTCATTTCTTTGTTTTTAATATAAATAGTGCTGCGAGCTGCTCCTTCTTTTCTTAACCATCCATTTTCTACCATATTAGCAAGTATTTCTCTAGTTCTACGCTGTTTAATACCAAGAAGCTCCATCGCTTGTGCTGTTGTAATTCCTACGTTTTTTAATACAAACTTATAAATTTGCTGCTCTTGATCGTTAGTAGGCATTTTTCCGGCGGTTTGACGGCGGTTATCCGGCACTTTATTACTAGTATCCGGCACTCCATCGCCAATATCCGGCACTCTATCACTAGTATCCGGCACTCCATCGCCAGTATCCGGCACTTTGTTACTAGTATCCGGCACTCCATCGCCAGTATCCGGCACTTTGTTACTAGTATCCGGCACTCCATCGCCAGTATCCGGCACTTTGTTACTAGTATCCGGCACTCCATCGCCAGTATCCGGCACTTTGTTACTAGTATCCGGCACTCCATCGCCAGTATCCGGCACTTTGTTACTAGTATCCGGCACTCCATCGCCAGTATCCGGCACTTTGTTACTAGTATCCGGCACTCCATCGCCAGTATCCGGCACTTTGTTACTAGTATCCGGCACTCCATCGCCAGTATCCGGCACTTTGTTACTAGTATCCGGCACTCCATCGCCAGTATCCGGCACTTTGTTACTAGTATCCGGCACTCCATCGCCAGTATCCGGCACTTTGTTACTAGTATCCGGCACTCCATCGCCAGTATCCGGCACTTTGTTACTAGTATCCGGCACTCCATCGCCAGTATCCGGCACTTTATTGATATTTTTAACGTCATTAACGCCAATTGTGTTATTTGCCTCGTCATATCCACGGTATAGATTAATACGAAAAGCTACATCCATGTCAATAAATTCTGGCTCACGAAGACCGTATTTTTTCATCGCGCTCATCAGCTTAGGAATACCACTCCCCCATGCTTCCACAAGATTCATATAAGAAAATGCTTTTGCAAGAGCCTTGTTGCGGATTTTTGAAAATCCTTCTTTCATAAGATCAATCGTCACGCCAGTAAGCAAACTACCAGGAGATGTAATCTCCAACCGATCATCATAAAGAGCTACTTGAATATTTGATGTTTGAATATAGCTACAATTCATAACCGCATTTACAATCAATTCACGAATACCATCCGGCGGTAATTCATAAATATCCTGTCTATAAACACCCTGATATTTACAACCCATGCGAATATTTCTAAGTACAAACTTTGCAGTCTCGTCTACCTGTTCCCAAAGTGGACCATCATAATTACGCCTATCCAAAAAGACACAACGTGTTGTTCCTTTAAAAACTGCACATTGAATCATAGAACGCATTCCATCCTGTCCTGTTAAATATACATATGCATTTGTTGGATGTATTTTATTATTTTCATCTTTCTTTAAAATTCCCCAACTTAGAAGCACATTCTTTGTTATATTCTTTATTTGTGAACGTTGCATATTTGATTTGCTATTTGCAATTGCAACCTCTTTCATTTCTTTACAAAGTTTTTCGATTTCCTCGTCACTTACAGATAAGTCCCGTCGAATAACAGAATCAAAAGAACGAGCATCACACTCATAGTACAATTCTTTAGACATTTCCCTATCGGCTCGACGTGTTGTTCCAGAAACTCGGATATAAACTCCGTTATCCAGTCCCTCTGATTTAACATAATAAGGTTTCTGACGTCCAGCACTGATTTTTGCTATAATCACTGTTTTGTCGTCAATATTTTGCAGATAAACATCTGGAATAATTGTTGGTTCACAGCTATCTGAAATAGCGTTTGTTATTGCATCAATTTCCTGAAAAATATTATTTTCTGGAATGCCCACAACCTCTCTTGTTTTATCATCAATACCAAATATAATCTGACCGCCCTTACCGTTAGCAAAGGCAACCACAGTCTTCATATATTTAATACTTCTATCTGGGCGTTGTACCTTATATTCCACATTTTTAGATTCTCCAGAAAGAATTTCTTCCATAGTCATACTAATACCTCAATCTTTATTTTATTTTGTACAACTTTTTTAGGCAAACTGTATAGTTAATAATGGTCGCAAGTTAGTCGCAAGTTAGTTGCAAGTTAGTTGCAAGTTAGTTGCAAGTTAGTTGCAAGTTAGTCGTAAATTGCTCGCAAACTAGCGTTAAGTTAGTCGCAAGTTAGTCGCAATAGCTTGCTTTCAATCTGATGAACAAGCATATTG
>CAVLCC010000029.1:0-27093 GCA_963661535.1 Senegalimassilia sp. | reverse complement strand
GTCATAAGGTATATACAATAAAACCTCAGCAAGTTTATTGCTCGGTTAGGCCGAGTTTGTTAGTGTAAAAATGCGCCAGCCATATAGCTCCAGTATTTGGAGTTTATTAGATGATATTCTTAATGTTCGTCAAAATAAGTTAGACAATACATAAAAAGGAGAGTGCTCTTTAAGTGACAAATAGAGTTTCAAATTTTAGAAGCCGCTATGGCTCGTGCGGAGTTACATTTGTTCTCATCGCAATTAACGTAGCTGTTTATTTGATAGAGACAGTTAATTCTGGGTCTTTAAATATTGATTCTCGCACACTGGTTAATATGGGAGCCATGTTTTCTCAAGTTGTGAAATCGCCTGCTGACCTCTACAGACTAGTTACACCAATGTTTTTGCATGTAAATCTTATGCATCTGCTTTTTAATATGGCAGCACTATATAGCGTGGGTGTTATGCTTGAAAGCTTTTTGGGTCGCTTTAACTACTTGCTCCTCTACTTTATAGGCGGAATAACTGGCAACCTAGTTTCTTTTGCTGCCGACGCGCTAACAGGTAACTTTGTGGTTAGTGCAGGTGCGTCTACAAGTATATTTGGCTTATTTGTAGCAGCGGCAATGCTAGGGGTTTTGTCTAACGGGCCCAAGGGGCAGCGGGCTGCTCTTTTGCAATATAGCAAGGGATTTTTGGGAGTTATAATAATCAACATTGTGTATACGCTAACCATGCCAAGCATCTCTATTAGTGGACACCTGGGTGGAGCTATTGGCGGACTAATTGGAATGTTTATTATCCCAAGCTCTAATTTGAGAGTTCCAAACTTGGTTAGAATTTTGGCGGCAGTTGCATGGATTGCAGCTTCTGGATACTCGCTATACACACTAGGCGTTCTTGTATAAGCTTGCTTGCATAGGTGCACTTGCATAGATGCACTTGCATAGATGCACTTGCATAAGCCTGCTCATATAAGCGTGCTAAATTTTACTTAATAGGCCACATAAAACGATGTTTATATAACAAAGGGGAGTGTTATGGAAGCAACAAAAAAGATGTCAAAACGCCGACGTGCACTCCTCATTCTATCCGTAGTTATAACTGTATTTAGTATTCTTTCTATTGCACTAACTATAGTTGGTATTTCTAATCTACCTAATTTTTCTCTAGAAATCGCAATCGCTTTAGTTCTAATAATTGTTGTCTCTTTTGCGGTTAACCTATTTTTTATTCTTATAGGTATATTTGGCATAAGAGGAGCGCTGAACCCACATAAGTTAACCTCGTCTATAGTTATATCTGCGGCAGGAGTGGTTTTTGGTGCTCTAATCATTTTGCTTTTGCTGCAAAATGGCAATCATATAGATATTGTGCTTGTATCAGGCATATTTATGTTAGCAATTCCTGTTGCCTGTTTAACGCTGGCGTTTACTATACGCAAATCTGGTGATGGAATTGAAGATGGAATATTAGGTCCAGATGGTCCGGAATATCCTAACGGCTTTAACCCCAAAAAGCTTGGATTTATGCGCGTATTGCAAGTGCTATTTGTATTTAATGTTTTGCTGTCTATAGTTATGCTAACAACATACGTTAAGGGTAGCTATCAAATTACATTTGTCATGCTTTTGGATATGTTAAATCTAATGTTTGATGGTATATCGTTTTGGCTGATAATGAGGCGATATAGCGTTGCTCGATGGTTTGCAATTGGATTTGCAGTATTTAATATATCTGTGGGCACTGTATTTAATATTGTTGCTGGAGAGTTTGAAATATCTACTCAAATAATGCTTTGCACATCCGACATTGTGATACTTTTATATTTCTTAACTTCTCAACGCGCAAAGGCTGTATTGGTGCGTCCTTTTGCTTCCGCAAGAGTTGAAGACACACTAGGCAAGGGCGAAAATAGCTTCTATAACCTTAAAAAGTGGTCATTTTGGAGAAGCCTAATAATCTATTTCTGCCTCTTTTGCGTTGTTGGACACTGGGCTGAGGCGGGCTACTGTCTATTTATTAAGTATGGAATTTTGCCAGGTGTCTACGACCCAACCTCGCAGATATGGAGTGACTGGCTCTATCCATTTCCGGTCTACGGTTTTGGAATGGTTGCTTGCATAATTCTGCTTTTCCCAATCAAAAACATGATCCAGCGCAAAGTGCGTAACGTTTGGTTGGCTTTAATTTTGAGCTTTGTAATAAATGCTGCAGTGTGCACGAGCATCGAGCTTGTGATGGGACTGCTGCAAAATCAACCTGTAAATGGTGTATATCCTTTGTGGGATTATAGCAATATGTTCTGCAACTTCATGGGGCAAATATGCTTGCAAAATGCGCTTGCATTTGGTGCAATTTCTACCTTGATGGTGTGGGCAGTGTATCCGTTATTAGAAAAGTGTATGATAAAGCTTCCCAATAACGTTGCAAACACACTTTTTATAGTAGTTGTTATTTTTTACTCGATATTAAGCGGACTGTATCTAATAAAAATAAATCTTTCTATCTAGCTTTCTGCTGGTAGCCAAATAGAAAGATTTATTGAAGAGTTCTAATTTAGTGTTTAGGCTTTTGCCTCTTATTTTTGCGAAGCCACAAGAGCTTGATCTAGGTCTGCAATTATGTCGTCTACATGCTCAATTCCAATAGATAACCTAATTGTGGTTGGTGTAATATTTACGCTTGCCAATTCGTCTTTAGAAAGCTCGGCATGTGTTGTGGTGTAGGGATGAACCACCAAGCTCTTAACATCAGCAACATTAGCTAGAAGCGAGAATACCTTAAGGCTATCAATAAACTTAAAGGCTTGCTCTTGACCACCCTTAATCTCAAATGTAAAGATCGAAGCACCACCATTTGGGAAGTATTTTGTATACAGTTCATGATCTGGATGATCTGGAAGTGATGGATGGCTCACTGAACTAACAGCCGAGTGTTTGTTTAAAAATTCAACAACCTTTTTTGTGTTCTCGTTATGTCTGTCGAGACGAACCGCTAGAGTCTCTGTTCCTTGTAGCAAAATCCAAGCGCTAATAGGAGAGATGCACGCTCCTTGATCGCGAAGCAGTATAGCTCGAATGTAGGTTATAAAAGCTGCTTGGCCTGCTGCTCCAACAAAGGATACTCCATGGTAGCTTGGGTTAGGGCTAGTGAACTGTGGATACTTTCCGCCTGTAGCCTCCCAATCAAACTTGCCGCCATCAACAATTACTCCACCTAGAGTTGTGCCATGCCCGCCAATAAATTTGGTAGCTGAGTGAACCACAATATCTGCTCCATGCTCAAGCGGACGAATTAAATATGGAGTACCAAATGTGTTGTCTATAACAACAGGAATTTGATGGTTGTGCGCAATTTGCGAGATAGCCTCAATGTCTGGAATATCAGAATTTGGATTTCCTAGAGTCTCTATAAAAACCACTTTAGTGTTGTCTTGTATAGCGCTTTCAACCTCATCTAGGTTGTGAACATCTACAAAAGTTGTTTGAATTCCAAAAGCTGTGAGCGTATGAGCCATTAGATTATAAGTTCCGCCATAAACGGTTTTTTGCATTACAACATGGTCTCCGGCATTTGCAAGAGCCTGAATTGTGTAGGTGATTGCAGCTGCTCCAGATGCCAGTGCAAGTCCTGCGACGCCACCCTCTAGGGCTGCAATTCTGCTTTCAAATACGTCTTGTGTTGTGTTGGTGAGTCTGCCATAAATGTTTCCGGCATCTTTGAGTGCAAAACGATCGGCAGCATGTTGTGCATCATGAAATACATAAGATGTTGTTTGATAAATTGGGACAGCACGTGCATCAGTTACTGGATCGGCCTGTTCTTGTCCCACGTGAAGGGCCTTAGTTTCAAACTTATAATCACTCATTGGTTTATCTCCTCGGTGCGTTATCTTTTGCTTTCTTTATAAAACCTACTAAACAAGTAGGTAAATAGGATTATACACATTAAGTCTTATTTGAAAAGAAAAAAATAAAAATAATCTCACTATCAAACGTGAGCGGCAAAGCAGTTGTTGACCGACAACACTAAAATTCCTATGCGCCCATCACACCACCAGTTTGTTTTTTCCACATTTCTGCATATACTCCATTCGAACAAATTAGCTCATCATGCGTGCCATCTTCAACAATTCTTCCTTGGTCTAGAACAACAATTCTATCAAGGGAAGCAACAGTAGAGAGCCTATGAGCAACCACAATTGATGTTCGCCCTTGCATCAGATTTGCGAACGCGTTTTGAACTAGCTGCTCATTTTGCGAATCGAGAGCCGAGGTGGCCTCGTCTAATATCAAAATTGGAGCATCTGCCAAAATTGCCCTAGCTATTGCAATTCGCTGACGCTGACCTCCAGATAGCTTAACCCCTCGCTCGCCAGTTATGGTTTCAAAACCCTCCGGAAGAGCCTCAATAAAATCAACAGCCTCCGCCATACGAGCTGCGTTTAGGATTTGCTCCTCGCTTGCATCTGGATTGCCATATGCAATGTTGTCTTTTATAGAACGGTGAAAAAGCATCGGTTCTTGCGGAACATATGCAATTTGATGTCTAAGACTTGTTTGCGTTATGTCGGCAATGTTTTGCCCATCAATTAAAATTTGGCCACCCTGAATATCATTCAGGCGCAAAATCAAGTTTGTAAGTGTTGTTTTGCCAGATCCCGACTTTCCAACTAGACCCATTTTTTGACCCGCCAAAATTGTGAGGTTTAGCCCGTCAAACACATCTCCTGCATGTCGTGGGTGTTTTTGTTGCTCTGGGTATGTTTTTGCACTGGGGTCTCCGTGTGTTTTGTGTGTCTGAGCACTTGGTTTTAAACTCCTGTCTTTAAATTTGCTTGCGCTTGCACCACCATCAGAAGCAGCCTTGCCCTCATTACCCTCTATATTTGAGTAAGAAAAACACAAGTTGCAAATTTCTATCTGCCCTTTGGTCACAACAAGATCTGGTGCATTTGGCTTATCGTCCACTAGTCTAGGAGACTCCAAAATGTCAACCATAGCTTGTGCATCGCCTAGAGCACGCACAACTTGCTGCATCATTAGTCCCACGCTATTAAACATCATCGACGTTGTATATGTGCACGTAAACATCAACACCAAAACACTAGGGGCAACTCCAAACCATGCATTTCCTCCGCATAAGAAAAATGCAAGTGCAACCATAATCACAACAACTATTGCGCTGGTAGCAGATTCGCGCAGTGTTGATACGCGCATTCTTTTGGAGTCGATTGCCACAACCTTGCGGTTTGCCTCATCAAATGCGCGGTGCTCAAATTCTTCACGTCCATATGTTTTAACCGACAAAATGTTAGTTATGGAGTCGCTAAGCACCCCCGATAGCGCATTTTGAGCCGATGCAGCTTCTGCATTAATTGGAAGCACTTTGCTAAACAAAAGATATGCAACCACCAAATATATGGCCATTAAGCTTGAGAGAATTACAACAAAAAGTGGAACCTGCGCAACCAACAAAACAACCATATAAACAACAGAAGCAATCACTGGCAAAATTGTATAGATAAAATTCTCGAGCAAGATAATAAACGAGTTAGAAAATTTTTGCGCTTGGCTAACCAATGCACCGCCAAATCGGTCTGAATGAAAGGTCATTGATTGCTGGGACAGCTCATCAAACACAATGGTAAACAGATCGTAGGAGCAAAGTATCTGCATCTTCCAAGTAAAATAGTCTTGCAGCTTAGCGCACGCTTGACCGGCAATGTTGGCAAGGGCAAACATTAGGATATAGGGTCCAAAAATTCCGATAACTTCGTTTGCTGCAATTTGTGTTGTAGAAATTGTATCTACTATAAGTCCCAACAAAATTGGGTTCGCATAAGAAATCAAGAACACATGGCCGAGTGTGGTGAGCACACTTCCTAAAAATACTGCTTTATGCTTGCCAACCACGATTTTGTAATAATGCAAGCTGCGCCATGACGATTTTGATTCGCGTTTATCCTTAACCTGTTTTGCTGAAGTAGACATAACTTTTTCTCCATAGCTGCATTTGTGCAAGGCGAAAGCTAGCGCAAAGCGCAAGCTGGTGCAAGTTTGGGTGCATTTACTTACTCACTTAATAAATTGTACATAAACTCTAACAGAAAATTTAGAACTAGTTTTGTTTGCATACGAATACAATATATGAGGCTTTAATGCTACTAAATATGAAAGGATGATTTGGATGCAAACCAAGTCAAAGACCGACTTAGAAAAATATGGAAGTCTTGCTCCTTCGCAAATGGAGCAAAAGGCATGCGAAGTGGGACAGGCAAAATCAGTTATGCCAATATGGCAAATAATCCCACTATCTATGTTTGCGGGAATGTTTATATCATGTGGTGCGCTTTTTATGCTTGTTGTTAAAAGCGACACAACGCTGTCTTTTGCTGCATCTCAGGTGTTGGGCGGAGTGTGCTTTTCGCTGGGACTCATATGCGTAATAGTGTGTGGAGCTGAGCTATTTACCGGAAACAACCTAATGGTTATAGGTGCCCTAGAACATCGCTATGCATGGTCAAAGATTATTCGTAACTGGATTTTTACATGGATGTTTAACTTTTTGGGATCCCTGCTCCTCGTTGCTATTGTATATTTTGCAGACATCGCTTCAATGAATAATGGAGAAGTTGGCCAAGCAATGATGAACACGGCGGTTTCAAAAATCAATCTCGACTGGCTAACAATTTTCTTTAGAGGCATACTTTGTAACTTTTTGGTATGCCTAGCAGTATGGATGAGTTTTTCTGGCAAAAATGTTATAGATAAGATTTTTACCTCAATATTTCCTGTAATGGCTTTTGTGAGCATTGGAGCCGAGCACTGCGTTGCAAACATGTTTTTCTTGCCTATGGGGCTAGTTGTTAAAAGTGCAGGAGTTATTGAGTCCACAAATCCCAATATAGCTTGTTTAGACCTAGGCGGCGTGTTCTACAACATTTCTGCTGCTACGCTAGGAAACCTAATTGGCGGCTGCATCTTAGTAGGAATAATGTATTGGTGTGCGTATCATAAAAGATCGCTGAATATTGGTATTGGCGTGCGGAAGAATATCTGAAAAGGAAAACAGCTATGAACAATGAAATTAGAAATCTTATTGAAAAATATGAAGATGATAAAGATTACACTAAAATGCCACTTACTGAGGAGATCACCAAGCTTGTTAAAAAGGAGTTAGGTGTGACTCTTCCTCAGCAATACCAAGAATATCTTAATGAATATAGCCATGGAGGAATTGCTGGAGTCGATATTCTTGGAATAGGATTAGAAGGAAGTGTAATTTTTCTTGATGTTACTAAGAGTTACCGAGAAGAGGGTCTCCCTGAGAACTTTGTTGTTGTAGAGAACTGTGATGAGTGGCTCTACTGTTTAAATTGCGACACTGGCGAAATTTATTTTTGGGATCCTTTTGGAAACGTGCGAAAAGAATTTGACTCTTTCGACGAATTTTTGCTCTCAGAATATAAAGATGCGATTGAAAACATGTAATTTATTAGCTATCTAATAAAGAGTCTTTCTAAAAAAAGGAGGGTCGCACATTTGCAACCCTCCTTTACATTTATCTCACTAAAAAATTTTATTTTGCAACTGCACTATTTGCAAGTTTCATAACACCAGATTTGCGATTAGCAGCCTGGTTTTTGTGAATAATTCCCTTAGAAGCTGCTTTATCAAAAAGTCTGCAAGCTTTAAGTGCTTCAGCTTTAGCTGTGTCTACTTCACCAGCAGCTACTGCATCTCTTACTTTGCGGACTGATGTCTTTAGCTCTGAACGAACTGCTTTGTTGCGCATACGTGCAATTTCGTTTGTGCGAATACGCTTTTTTTGACTCTTAATATTAGCCACTCTAGTTTCCTCTCCAATAAAACAAAATGTTTGTTTAAATATAACTTTAAGTATTCTATGCGTCTTATGTGCTTGGTTTTTGTATAAAACTCAAGCTTCGGCGGCAATAAAACTGCAATATTGTATCATGTAAGGCAAAATTCACAAACACTAAAAAATCATATTGCCTGCATAAAGGCGTATTGTTGAGCGTAAGCGGCAAACATGCATCAAACATACAGCGCATAACGGCCAAACAACTGTAGATACAACACGCCGCCTTTATCAAACATTGAGCATAGCATACTCATGCTTCAAGCAAACTGTATACAGCACACATATGCGCATAAGTCTATTTATCTAAAGGATAAAACCAACCCAAACTAGCCGATTACGGCTAAATGAGTTCAGATGCCGCCATATTTTGAAACTTATGCACCCAGCCACAACTCAAAACATATATACTGCTCAAGTATTTGTTTTGTACCTCTTGTCTGAGTTTGTCGAAACCACCAACGACACACACGGCTTGAGGCGAATTTTTGAAAGGTGGCTCAATATGTCTGTTGGAAAAGAACAGAAAGCCGAGATGATTGCCAAATTTGGCAAGGGCGAAAATGACAGTGGATCTCCTGAGGTTCAAGTAGCAATTCTAACTCTTAGAATTAGAAATCTTACAGAACATCTAAAGTCTCACAACAAAGATCATCACACACGCAGAGGTTTGCTGATGTTAGTTGGTAAGAGGCGTCGTCTTTTATCTTATATTAAAGAAAAAGACATCGATGGCTATCGTGCTTTGATTGCTGAACTAGGAATTAGAGATAACATCTAAAAAAGATAGCATTAAATATAAAATGTAAGGGGAGCAAAAAATGCTCCCTTTATGATATAGCGGCTGTTTGTTATGAGTGGCAGGTAGTCGTGCAACGCATACAGCGTACAATGAGAACATATAAATATGTTATTCAAACATGACCACGTAACAAAGTGGTCAAAATTTAAATTACATATTTGTATCTACCAAACAACAATACAAATTTTTGGTATGCGTTTGCGAAGAGGGTCCTTAGGCGCAATGGGTGCCGCTAGGGGTAGACGAAGAGAATGGAAGCATTTTGATGGAAAAAATTACCGAGTCCTTTGAGCTTTATGGTAAGCAGTATTCGTTTTCGACAGGTGAGTTGGCTAAGCAAGCCACAGGTGCTGTAGTTGTAACACAGGGTGATACAAATGTTTTGGTTACAGCGGTTGTATCTAAGGAGCAAAAGGATTACGATTTCTTTCCCCTTACTGTAGATTTTATTGAACATATGTATTGCGTGGGCAAAATTCCTGGTGGATATTTGAAGCGTGAGGGTCGTCCTACAGAAAAAGGCACGCTTATCGCCAGAATGATTGATCGCCCAATTCGTCCAGGTTTTCCAGATGGTTTTAGAAACGAAGTTCACGTTGTTGCAATGCCCTTGGTGGCAGATCAAGAAAATCAGCCAGACGTGATTTCTATTATGGGTGCCTCTGCTGCACTTATGGTTGGCGGAGCTCCTTTTGAAGGTCCTGTTGCAGGCGTTAGAATTGGACGCAGCAAAGAGACTGGTGAGTTCATAGTTAACCCAACTTTTGAAGAAGAAGAAAACTCAGATCTAGACCTAACACTTGCAGGAACCGCTGAGTATATTTGCATGGTTGAGGCTGGCGGCGAAGAAATTCCTGAGGACGAAATGCTAGCAGCATTTGAGTTTGGACAGAAAGTTCTAGGCGAATTTTGCGCTAAGCAGCAGGAGTTTGTTGACAAAGTGGCTCCTGAGCAAAAAGAGTGGCCAATTAGCGAGCCAAACGAAGACGTTAAAAATCGCGTGTTTGAATATGCCGAGCAAATGGACAAGGCTCTAAAAGATCCCGATAAACTCTCCCGCATTGATAAAGTTGCAGCTCTAAAAGAGGAGATAATGGCAACTTTTAGCGAAGAAGAGCGCGAGACGCTATCTACAGAAATTGCTGCACAGTTTAAGGCTCTAGAGAAAAAGACTATGCGTGCAATGATTATTAACACAGGCGAGCGCGTTGATGGTCGTGCGGTAGATGAGATTAGACCGCTATATATTAAGGCTGGATATCTGCCACGTGTTCACGGTTCTGGCTTGTTCCAACGTGGTCAAACTCAGGTTTTGTCTGTATGCACGCTAGGCATGCTAAACGAGTGGCAGCGCTTTGATACAATCGACCCCACAGAGGGCAAACGCTACATCCATCACTATAACTTCCCACCATATTGCACCGGTGAGGTTGGACGCATGGGCAGCCCCAAACGCCGCGAAATTGGACACGGAGCCCTAGCAGAAAGAGCCTTGCGCTACGTAATTCCAGATGAGGAAGAGTTCCCATATACAATTCGCGTTGTGTCTGAGGTTATGGAGTCTAACGGTTCATCTTCTATGGCTTCTACTTGCGGATCTACATTGGCACTAATGGACGCTGGCGTTCCAATTAAGCGTCCAGTATCTGGTGTTGCAATGGGTCTAATTAAAGAGGGCGACGACGTTGCCATCCTAACAGACATCCAAGGTCTAGAAGACTTTTTGGGAGACATGGACTTTAAAGTGTGCGGAACAGAGCTAGGAATTACATCTCTACAGATGGACAACAAAGCAAAGGGTCTAACTGTTGAGATTTTGGGAGAGGCACTTGAGCAAGCAAAGAAGGGCCGTGCCTTCATTCTAAATGCAATGCTAGCCGAGCTTCCAAATTCGCGTGATGAACTAAGCGAGTTTGCACCACGCATTATTACTATCAACATTCCAGTAGATAAAATTCGCGATGTTATTGGATCTGGCGGAAAAATCATTCGCGGCATTCAAGAAGAAACCGGTGCTACAGTCGAAATTCAAGAAGATGGCACCGTGTTTATTGCTTCAGCCGATACTGGCGGAGAAGACGCAAAGAAGATGATTGAAGATATCGTGCATGTGCCTGAGCCAGGTGAGGAGTTTTTTGGCAAAGTAGTAAGCACACAGCCTTTTGGCGCGTTTATCGAGCTAACTCCAACAAAAGATGGACTGCTCCACATAAGCAAGATTGCTAAGGGTCGCATTGATAAGGTCGAAGATGTCCTCTCAATTGGAGACGAAGTTCACGTTGTGGTTACAGAGATTGACGACAAAGGAAAGATTTCTCTAGACAGGCTAGATAAGCCAGATGCAGGCGAGTTTGCAAGTTCTTCTAATGATGGGCCTCGAGGCGGTCGCGGTGGACGCGGCGGCAAAAATTCTGACCGTCATGGCGACGATGGTCACGGTGGCGGCGGATATACCAGAAGAGAGCCTCGCAGACGTCACTAATAATGTCTACAAGTAAAGACTAGCAAAAACGTCAACCAAGTAATACACATAATTAACATTAGCCACAAATGCAATTTGCACTAAACTAGTGCTATTGATTAGAGAGTTAGCCTCGATGGCACTAAATGTGCTGTCGAGGCTTGTTAAAATTTTATTTCTAGAACAGATGCGTAGTTACAATAAGCAAAAGGGGGATAACATGATTAAGGTTTTAGTAAACGGATGCTTTGGCAATATGGGTCACAACGTTGTGTGCGCTGTTAGCTCACAAGACGACATGGAAGTTGTTGCAGGTGTTGACATCAAATCTCCCGATGATGGCAAAGTAAAAGTCGAGGGCAAAGACATCGCGCCCGCTTTTACCGACCTTAAAGAGTCTATCAAAACAACGAACCCAGATGTAGTGGTTGACTTCACTCATCCAAAAGTTGTGGAGCACAATATCGAGCAAGTTTTAGCCCAAGGCGTTGATTGTGTTGTTGGAACAACGGGTCTAAGCGACGAGCAGCTTAAGAACCTCGAAAAGCAAATCCCACAAGGCAAAACACTTTTTGTGGCACCCAACTTTACAACTGGCGCTGTTTTGATGATGAAATTTGCACAAATGGCTGCTAAGTATTTTCCAGATTGTGAGATTATAGAGTTTCACCATAACCATAAGGCGGACTCACCAAGCGGAACAGCTATTCGCACCGCTAATATGATTTCAGATGCTCGTGATTTTGAGTGCACCTCTCCTTGGCGCGAGACCGAAAGCGACGGGTGCGAGGGCGCACGCGGTGCTCTAATTAGCGGTGTTCCAGTTCATTCAGTTAGAAGTGATGGATATGTTGCTCACCAGGAGGTTATCTTGGGCTCAAAGGGACAAACGCTCACAATCAGGCACGACTCATACGATAGGGCATCTTATATGCCAGGCGTGCTTTTGGCAATAAGAAATGTTGGTTTGAGAAGCGGTCTTATTGTAGGCCTTGAAAATTTTATGGAGGATTAAATGGATAACAGATGCGTATTTGGCAGACTAATACCTGCTATGGTCACTCCGTTTAATAGTGACCTCGACCTAGACCTTTCTCGTGCACAAAAACTAGCGCTTAGGCTAATTGACGGTGGTTGTGATTCTGTTTTGGTAAATGGTACAACAGGGGAGTCACCAACCGTTTTTTATCCGCAAAAAATTGAGCTCTTTAAGGCTGTTATCGAAGCAGTAGATGGCAAAGCTCCCATTATTGCCAATGTTGGAGATAACTGTACTGCGGATTCTGTAGACTTTGCAAAAGAAGTCGTAAAACTAGGAGTACAAGGAATCATGTTGGTGGTTCCTTATTACAACAAGCCTCCACAAGAGGGGCTCTACAGGCACTTTGGCGCAATAGCCAGTGCTGTGGATGTGCCTGTAGTTTTATATAACATTCCAGGCAGAACTGGAATAAATATGCTTCCACAAACTACACTTAGACTCGCAAATGATTTTGAGAATATAGTTGCAGTAAAAGAAGCATCAGGAGATTTGGATCAGGCAAAGACAATTATTGATAATGCACCCGATGGTTTTTATGTATATTCAGGTGATGACTCACTTACTCTTCCTATGATGGAGATTGGCGCTGAGGGTGTTATTTCAACTATTGCCAATGTAACGCCGCAACCTATGAAGCAGATGGTCGCAGCACAAGCTAGTGGAGATTTTGAAGCTGCTAAGGCACTAGATTCAAGGTTGCAACCTTTGATGAAAGAACTTTTTGTTACAGCAAATCCAATAATGGTTAAAAAAGCTCTAGAGCTAATTGGATTTCCTGTTGGTGGGCTCCGTTTGCCTCTTATCGAAGCTACGGATGAGCAAACTGCAAGTTTGAAAAATGTTCTTCGCGAGGTAGGCGTGTTAAGCGAGGAGTAACTAACTTGAGCGAAGAAAAAAGAGTCGTTAATAATAAGACGACTTCAGGAAAAGGCGCTGTTTCAGAAAAAACAGCGCCATATCGTCGTGCGCCAAAAAGACGCAGAACTTACGAAAAAAATTCGGATTCAACCACAAAATTTAAGAGCAGCAGCTACAAATCGAGCGGCAGAAGCAATGGCACAAATGGCAGCGGATCAGCTGGAATGAGTGCTTCAGGTGCCTCGAGAGGGTCGAGTGCTTCGAGGACTTCAAGCGGTTCAAATACTTCGAGGGGCTCTAACGGTTCTAGCGCTTCGAGAGGTTCGGGTTCTTCGAGGGGATCAAACAAACATATCAGCAGAACTCAACACGGTCACACATCACAAAAAAACGCGCCTAAGCTGCGCATTATCCCACTAGGTGGCCTAGACGGCATTGGCAAAAATATGACTGTCTTTGAGTATGGCAACGACATGATTGTGGTAGACGCTGGAATGATGTTTCCAGACGACGACTTCCCAGGTGTTGACTTGCTCTTGCCAGACTACACATACATTTTGGAGAACTCACACAAGCTGCGTGGAATTATCATCACACACGGTCATGAGGATCATACGGGTGCAATTCCTTATCTTCTAAAAGACCTAGACTGCAAAACTTCCATTTATAGCACAAGTCTAACTTTGGGATTTATTGAGGGCAAGCTCGACGAGCACAACTTCCACGATGTAAATTTGCAAACCATCGTGCCTGGCAACTCTATCAAGCTAGGTTCATTTGGCTGCGAGTTCTTTAGTGTAAATCACTCAATTCCTGCGGCGGTTGGTGTATTTATTCGCACCCCAGCGGGCACGGTCTTGCACACTGGAGACTTCAAGCTCGACCAAACTCCAATAGATGGCATAAAAACCGACTTTGGAGCAATGTCTAGATTTGCGCAGGAGGGGGTAGACCTTCTCATGAGCGACTCCACAAATGCAAACGTTGCTGCGTTCACGCGCTCCGAGGCAGAGGTCGGCAAGGTCTTAACCGACATCATCGCAAATGCCAAACGCCGCGTGATTGTGGCATCTTTTGCTAGCCACATTCACAGGATTCAACAAGTTTGTGACGCAACAGTTAAGGCGCACCGCAAGGTTGCAGTTACTGGCCGCTCAATGCTAACTAATATAAAAGTTGCACGCGAGCTTGGTTATCTCAATATTAGAGACGAAGACATCATCGATGCTTATCAAGCCAAAGACATACCATGCGATAGGCTAGTTGTTTTATGCACAGGCAGTCAAGGTGAGCCTTTGTCGGCGCTCACTCGCATGGCTAATGGCGAACACAAAACCATAGACATCGAACACGGAGATACCGTGATTATCTCGGCATCTCCTGTGCCTGGCAACGAAAAGGCAGTAAACAGAGTCATAAACTCGCTATCAAAAATTGGTGTCGATGTTTATGACAAGAGCCGCGCTATGGTTCATGTTTCGGGACACGCTGGTCAAGAAGAGCTCAAGCTCGTTATGAGTATTTGTAGACCCAAAAACTTTATGCCGGTCCACGGCGAGGCGCAACACCTTAGAGCCCATGCAGAACTAGCTCAGGCGGTAGGTATCTCCAAACACAACGTTTTTATCTTAGAAAACGGAAACACCCTAGAGATGCGTGGCGGCAAGATCACATATGGCCAAAGCGTTGATAGTGGAGTTGTGTTTGTAGAAGGGTTGTCGGTAGGCGATGTTTCGACGCTTGTTCTAAAAGACCGCAAGACCTTAGCAAATGAGGGCATGGTTACGTGCGTTATTATGGTTGGAAAACGCGATGGCCACACTGTTGACGATGTTGAGATTATCATGCGAGGCGTTGGCGGCGGAGACGACGCAACCTTGGTAGACGATGCAACAAAGGTTGTTAAGCAAATGCTTGCCGAAGATAGACGCGGTGCTCGAATTGACCCGAGGTCGCTTCGCAGAAATGCAAGAGATACACTCTCTAAGTTCTTGTGGAACAGATGCCGCAGACGACCTCTCATCATTCCAATTATTATGGAAGTCTAGATTGTTTGCGATTTACTCATGGATAGCTGCTCTGCGGATTGCCCACAGGCTGCCCACAGATAGTCCGCAAGTAGCCCGCGGTCTGCCTACGAACTGCCTGCAGATTATCCACATAAACTTTTAACGCACTATAGATTGCCGATTTTGGGCGCTTTATAAACACTAATTAGATATAATTTGCAACAGTTGTTTTTTGATAAATTGGCATTTAATATAAACCACACTTTTTGTATTGAATACCCAAACAACCTGCTAAATTTTGTATTAGCAAAAATTCATTTTGCATTTTCGCTTTTGACATTTAGAAGGGGCGCTATGTATACGATTAGATTTAGAACTGAGTCGGGAGAAGAGTGCAAGATTTCGGCAAAGCCTGGAGATAACGTCTTAGAGCTTGCACAATCTCTAGGAGTTCCCATTGATGCACCTTGCGGAGGATCTGGAACATGCGGAAAATGCCGAGGTAGGCTAATATCGGGCGTTACGCAGCATACCAAAAGCATCAAGCTATCCGATGAAGATTATGAAGACGGTTGGCGCTTGCTATGCCAGTCAGAGGTAATGGGAGATGCTGTATTTTGGATTCCAGCATCAGCAGCAAGCTTTCAGCGAGGCATCAATACAGCAGATTTATCTAGTCCAGAAAAGCGCAGACAATATGACGAAACACTCGATAGAATTTTTGGCGAAGGCGGCATTGCAACAGGTCGTAAGGGTGCAAAATATGGCATTGCTATCGACATTGGAACAACAACTGTAGCAGGTGCGCTAATTGATGTTGAGTCACGCAAGGTCTTAAGCCAAGCAAGCATGGGCAATGGACAAATTAGGTATGGCGCAGACGTTATAAACAGAATTATCAGCCAAGGCAGAAAAGGCGGAATTGAAAAACTCCAGCACGCCGTGCGTGAAGAAACCATTATCCCTATCGTTGAACAAATTTGTGAGCAAGCACAAATTGGTCTAGATGCAATCGACTGCGTTGTGATTGCCGGAAATACAACAATGGAACATCTCTTTGTGGGAGCAGACGGATCTTCTATCAGACTCGAGCCCTTTGTTCCAGAATTTTTGGAGCTGCCCGACCAAACTGCAGAAAAACTAGGTCTTCCATTTAAGCCTCAAACTCCAGTTATTTTGGCTCCTAATGTTGGAAGCTATGTGGGTGGAGATATTACGGCAGGCGTTTTGTCGAGCATGCTTTGGAACTCAGAAGAGATGACGCTTTTCTTAGACCTTGGAACAAATGGCGAGCTCGTATATGGCAACTCCGACTACATGTTATGCTGCGCTTGCTCCGCAGGTCCTGCTTTTGAGGGCGGCGACATATCTTGCGGAATGCGTGCTAGCAAAGGCGCAATATGCGCGTGCAAAATTGACCCCCAGACCCACGAGCCAATTTACGAAACCATCGATGACGAAAAGCCAGTTGGTATTTGCGGCTCAGGAATAATTGACATTGTTGCAGAGCTCTTTACAACAGGTGTAATTAACGGCAAGGGCAAGTTTGCCATAGAGCACAGTCGAGTTATATACGAAGACAGCTCGGCAAGATACGTGCTGGCAACCGAAGAAGAAAGCGGACATGGAGCCGAGGTCTCGATAAATGAGACCGACCTAGACAACTTCATTAGAGCTAAGGGGGCAATTTTCTCGGCAATAGAAACTATGCTCAAATCTTTAGACATGCCAGTGGAAGCAGTTGATAGGATAATAATTGCTGGAGGAATTGGAAGCGGCATAAATATTCCTAATGCAATAAAGATTGGCATGATTCCAAATATTCCTGTCGAAAAATATAGCTATATTGGAAACAGTAGTTTGTCTGGTGCATGCGCTATGTTAGTATCTGAAGAGGCTGAGCAGAAAGTATTTGCCCTAGGTCGCAATATGACTTATCTTGAACTTTCAACTCAAGCCGGATATATGGACGAGTTTGTGGCTGCATGTTTTCTTCCACATACAGATGCAAGCTTGTTTGCATAAAAACTATGTAGTTAATATAAAAACTAGGCTGTTAACTTTGATTTTGGCGAGTTCCTTATTTGAGGGTGCTCGCCAAAAGTGCGAAAATGACGCATTGTTTGTATAGATTTTTTGTTTTTAGATTTTAGATTTTAGCGCGGGGTGTATAGATGTCTGAAGAAAAGAAAAAAATTCAAATTGCCGATAGAGAAGAAAATAAAGACAACAAAACGAGACTTCCTATAGAGCACTACTCGGCGGAGTTTGCTCAAAATGATCCAGAAGAGATGTCAAAGAGAAGCTGCGTTGCATATAATGCAGATGAGCATCGCTTTGAGGTAACTTCTATTGGTCGCAAGGTTTATATTGATTGGCCAACAATGGATGCCAAATATGCCGACAACAACGAGGAAGTGCATACGTCTCTAAGAATTTTGCTCGGACGTCTCATTTTGGAAGGCAACCTAGTGGCAAGCAGCGGCAAGTTTGTGCCTTACCAAGAAATCCCTTGGGGCGAGGTTTATATCAAGCCATTCACGGGCAGATGCATAACACGTTTGGCATATATGTTCAAAAGCGCTGGGGATTTTGCCAAGGCAGCCGCGGAGCTAGGTGGCAAACCCTCAAAAGATGGAGACGCTTCGGCTGAATTTGAATTTGTTGATGGTGTAATTGTAAAGCTAATTTATTGGGAAGCAGACGAAGAGTTTCCACCTGCCGCACAGTTTTTGTTTTCAGATAATACTCGATATGCATTTTCGGCTGAAGACTTGGCAGCACTTGGAGATGTATTGCTAGGTCAACTTAAGGCTGCTGGCAAAAAGGTGCTCTAAGCATTTTTTGATAAGTGGCCTCGAAAAAAATGCTTGTATAAAAGATAATTGCTTAAAGCCTAGATTTGTTTTTTGCTCTAGGCTTTGCATATTGTGGTGATTGTGGTGTTGTTTTTTAAGAAGAAATCAAAAGATAAGGCAAACATAGACTCTGATGTTATAGGCCAGAGCAGCTCGGAAAATTTTGAGTACGACTCTAATCTTGGCGCGGGTGAAGATACGCCTGCCGACGCAGTGGATATTGCGCAGGATATCGATGCTCAAGATTTATGCGAGCCTAGCGTGGATTTTGATGATAGTTCCAACGCTTCAGATAGCTCCTTAGGAAAACCTCCAATCTCTTCAGAAGAAATTGAGTCGCTCCTAGAGGAGCCAACCAGTTTTTTTGATACAGCAGCACAATCAAAGGTCAGCACTAGCTCTAGTGGCTACAGACTAAGCAGCAAAAAAGAGATAAAGCTAACCAACATTGATGTTAGGTCATCTTGTGGTTTTGATTTTTCGGGTGTTGTTGAGGGACACCAAACTCGTGCAGAAAATGAGAGAACCGGATCTAGCCATGTTGTTTATGCCTCGGGGGCAAACTTCTCCAAAATTCAAAATGATCTAAAGCTTATGCAGCCCATGTTTCAAACCTTGTCGTCTGCTACTGGCAAGGCTCTATATGGTGTTGAATTTCCAGACTGCACAGATATGTTTTCGCTCCTGCGTCCATTTGGAGAAAAGAGGGGCGGTCGCTCACATGGAATGCAGGGAATTGTTATCCTTACAATCCGCGAGCAAGACGACGCTGGATGCAACCTCAAGTACCCCGTTATGATGAAAGCGGCATGCGCAACTCGCAGAGTTGTTAGTGCTGCTGCCGACAGTGGCTCTGCCGCAGTTCGCGCTCAAATGGACAGCCTAGTTCTAGACATTGCATATTTGCCAAGTGGTAGAGCGGATATTGGCCGCTTGGTTAGATGGGAAGGTCGCAAGGGCTACTTGTGTGAATTTAGATGGTCGGGCGTTGAGCAAAAATACGTTCCTATGAAGGTCAATACTGCGTCTACTCCAGGAAACTGGAAGCCCACGTCTTAAAGGGCAAAAACTGCTTATGTGTGATAAGGGTAAGGCAGATACTTGCGCTTGCACTTTGTGTGGGCATGGGAGCGATGCGCAAAATGCGAGCATAGAGATCGTGGATATGCACTGTCACCTCGGTTTTTCTCCAAATTTTGATGAAGTTTTGCACGAGTTGAGTGCATCTAACTTAGCTGTATTTTGCAACACAGTTGTGCCTGCGGAGTTCAAGAAATTGCACAGGTGCTTGAGCCAATACTCAAACGATTTGTATAACAGGGTGGCTCTTGGTTTGGGCATGCACCCTTGGTGGGTTGCAAATAGTTTTGAGCAAGATGCAGCTTTGCCAAAGGCGTATCTTGAGTGTTTTGAAGAGCAGTTGCACAACACAAATATGGTTGGAGAGATAGGTTTAGACTTCTCGCCAAAGTGGGAGTCTTCAAAAGAAATCCAGATGCATGTTTTTGAAGAGATGCTCAAAATGTGTGCGCAAAACAAAAATCTAACCATCTCATTTCATGCTGTTAAGTCTGCTTCAACTGTGCTTGATATGATAGAAAAATATTCGCTTCAAAACTCGTGCAACTGCATAATGCATTGGTTTTCGGGCAGTTCTGATGAACTTCAGCAAGCAATTTCTATGGGTTGCTGGTTTTCTGTAAGCGAGCGTATGGCAAAATCCAAGCGCGGAAAAGAATACATAAAAGCAATCCCTCCAAATAAAATCTTGCTCGAAACAGATGCACCCTCAAATGAGGGTGAAACCATAGGGCTAGACGAGATTTGTATGAGCCTGCACACAACATCTAGTGCAATAGAACACATTCGCAGTGGCTGGAGTCCAAAAAGCTCCACCGAGCAGTCGCTCAAGTTGTTAAATCTAGCAAACACACAATAATTAGCGTGTGCCCTCGCGGTATGTGCATGCTTTCAGCGCAGAGTACACTTACACACGTGCTTCCCGCAAGTGCTTGCCTACCCATTTACAAGCGCCTTGCAAATAATGCTTTTTGTTTTTGCGCTGCAAATGATAAAATCCAATTTATAAGATATTTTTTAAACATATTTTATTGGCGCACAAATGCAAACACTTATTCAATAAAAACTCAACAAAAGGGGGCAGACATGACCAACACAACTAATCGCGTTTACAATTTTTCTGCAGGACCTGCAATGCTTCCGGTTCCTGTATTAGAGCAAGCTGCATCAGAAATGCTAGACTATGGCGGAACCGGAACATCTGTTATGGAGATGAGCCACAGGTCCAAAGCATTTTCACAAATCATTGAAGACGCCGAGGCTGACTTGCGCAATCTCATGAACATTCCAGATAACTACGATGTGCTATTTTTGCAAGGCGGTGCAAGCCAACAGTTTGCTGCAATTCCAATGAATTTGTCGCTTCCAAAAAACAAAGTTGCAGACTACCTAGTTACAGGCAACTGGAGCAACAAGGCATATCAAGAAGCAGCACGTTTTGTTGATGCTAAAGCTATTGTTAATACAAAAGAGTGCAGCTATACAACAATTCCAGATGTGTCTAATTTGGATATTCGCGATAATGCCGACTATGTATATATTTGCCAAAATGAGACAGTCCATGGAATTAGATTTGCTGAGCTTCCAAATACTAAGGGCAAAGTTCTTGTGGCAGATCAAAGCTCAATGTTTTTATCTGAGCCGGTAGACGTTGAAAAATACGGCTTAATTTATGCCGGTGCTCAAAAAAATGTTGGACCTGCTGGAGTTGTGATTTTGATTGTTCGTCACGACCTAGTTCCTCAAGAAGAGATTGATGGCGTTCCAACAATGCTCGAATACAAAACTCAGGTCGACAAAAAGTCTCTCTATAACACACCCCCTTGCTATGGCATTTATATTTGCGGTCTTGTGTTTAAGTATCTGCTCAAACAAGGCGGGCTAAGTGCTATGAAAGAGCGCAACGAGAAAAAGGCTGCTTTGCTCTACGATGCCATTGACAACAGCAATTTGTTTAAGGGTACTGTTGAGCCAAAATATAGAAGCATTATGAATGTTCCATTTGTTACAGGCAATGAGGAATTAGATGCAAAATTTGTTGCAGAAGCTGCAGCACAAGGCATGGTCAATCTAAAGGGACACCGCAGTGTTGGCGGACTTAGAGCTAGTATCTATAATGCTATGCCGGAAGAGGGTGTTAAAGCTCTAGTAGACTTTATGCACAAATTTGAGAAAGATAACGCATAGAATATATTTGAGTTTGGGTTTTTGATATGGGCATTCGTTGAATTTGAGCGGGTGCCCATTTTTTGGGCAATCAAGCTTGCACAAAAAAAGAGGAGGTGCAAAAAACATGACAGCTCAACGACTAAAGGCATTTAAAGGAACGTTTTTAACCTTATTGGGAGCGTGTTTTTGGGGTTTATCTGGAAGCTGCGTTCAGTATTTGCAATCTTCATACCAAATAGATGCACTCTTTTTGGCAACAATAAGAATGTTAATTGGCGGCTCAATTTTTTTGGTTCTAATTTTGATGCGCTATAAAAAAGAGCTCTTGGGTTTGCTGCACAGTCCTAAAGACTTGGCTCGCACAGCCGTGTTTGGCTCTGCTGGTCTGATGTTTTGCCAGCTAACTTATATCCTAACAATTGGCTATACAAATGCAGGAGTTGCCACAGTCCTACAAATGCTAAATGTTGTTTTTGTGCTGCTAATTGTGTGCATTGTTGTTCGCAGATTGCCACACGCCATGGAGATCCTAGGCGTTGTTTTGGCACTAGTTGGAACCGTGCTAATTGCAACAAAAGGCGATCTTGGAACTCTAAACATTCCTCTCGAGGGCCTTGTGTGGGGCATAATATCTGCTGCTACAGTTACTCTTTATGTTATGTATCCAAGGCGACTATTTGCCAAATGGGGAAGCGTGACCATAACAGGTGTAGGCATGTTTATAGGGGGTATTGCAGCACTAGTTATTGATATAGTTTTGCGCCTTGTATTTGATGCGTCGGGCGGAACTATGGGATACGCTGTTCAAGTTCCTGCTCTTGGAGCCGATGGAATTATTGCTCTAATTGTAATCATTATATTTGGCACCTGCGGCTCGTTTGGATTGTTCTTATATGGTGTATCTATTGTTGGGGGAGTAAAGGGAAGCTTGCTCGGTGCAGCAGAACCAATTTGCGCTGCTATCATCTCCTCAGTATGGCTAGGAACTACATTTGGATGGGCAGACTGGCTAGGACTCATTTTGATGATTGCAACCACATTTGTTGTTACTCTAATGGGCGAGAAAGAGTAGTTGTTGGACGCAAAGAGGTTTAAACATTTTAATTAAAGAAGAAAGCATAACCAGCGCTCTAGAGGCTTACTAGATAATAAAATAACCCAATAAATGTCCTGTTCTTGGGACACCCATAGACGCCTATATGCGATATAATTAAAATCGACTATTCATATTTCTAAATGAACTGATTAACAAATAAAATAAGGAAGCGCTGACAGGAAAGAAACAGAAGTTAAATGAGCCGTGACCGAATGATTGAGGTCTTTGTAGATGCGGCATTGTTTGTAAAATCAAATATGTTACAAAGTGTGTGGCGAACTATGAAGAATAATTACCTTAAATACATTTCAGGCATGTGGCAATACTAAAAAATAAAGGTAGGTGTCTATTATGTATATTACTTCGGAATGCGAGATTAAGCAGTTGATTGGCGAAGCCACTGAGTATGATAAAAAAGAAAAACTAGAAGAAAAAAATCCTCGCAGCTGGCTAAAGAGCGTCAGCGCATTCGCAAACGGGATAGGTGGCTCCTTAATCTTCGGTATCGTTGATAAGACAAATGAGGTTGTTGGACTTGCTGATCCTGTATATGATTCGGAAAAGATCAGCCGATTTCTTCGCGACACGATGGATCCAATTCCTTCATTTGTGCTGCGTTTTGCAACGGTTGACAGAAAACAGCTTATTATTATCGAAGTTCATCCGGGAGAGGAAACGCCATATTACTATGTGGGCAGAAGTGGGCGGACGGCTTATCATCGCGTCGGAAACGAGAGCGTACCCTGTGACGCTGCGATGCTCCGAGAACTTGCATTAAAGGGTTCGGGAAAGTCTTACGATAGTTTGCCGTCCGGCTATGATTTCACTAAGATGGCGTTCACTAAGCTCATCTCAACATACTATCAACAGGCACATAAGGATTTTAAGGACACGGATTATACTTCTTTCGGCATCATTGATTTCGACAGAAGGCTTACGAATGCGGGTGCACTGCTCGCGGACAACTGCCCAATCTACCAGTCGCGTCTGTTTTGCACGAGATGGAACGGACTCACAAAGGCGTCAGGGCTTCAGGATGCTTTGGACGACGCTGAGTATTCCGGTAGCCTAATATCTCTTCTCCAAGAAGGAGAAGCCTTTGTAAAGCGGAATTCGTATAAAGGATGGTATAAGGAGCCGGACAGGCGAGTGGAACTTCCCGACTATCCGGAGCGCTCTGTGACCGAAGGAATTGTAAATGCGCTAATTCACCGTGATTACCTTGTTATGGGAAGCGAGGTGCATATCGATATATTTGATGACCGGCTGGAAATATATTCTCCTGGCGGGATGTTCGATGGTATTAATGTTCAGGATAGAGATATCATGAATGTTCCCTCAATTAGAAGGAATCCGATTATCGCTGACATTTTCACTCGGCTTATATACATGGAGAGGCGCGGCAGCGGATTTAAGAAGATTATCGAGGACTACAAGTTCCAGCATAACTATACAGATGCACTTGCACCTGTGTTTAAGTCGGAGTACGGTTCCTTCTTTCTGACGTTGAAGAACTTGAATTACGACGCTGCTGTTGACAAAGAAACGAATGCTGCCAATTTTGGCGGGATAAATGGCGGGATAAATGGCGGGATAAATCTTTCTGAAATAGAGCAAAAAATTATAGGCTTGATTCACTCAAATCCTAGGATCACTCGGCAGGAGATAGCTTTCTTACTTGAAGTAGGAATTCGTACCGTGGATCGGACAATTAGGCAATTAAAGGACAAAGGATTACTCGAACGTATTGGTTCTAATAAGACAGGATATTGGAGGGTAATATAAATCGTTTATAAGAAAGAAGAGTACAAACGCAGCATTTGATTTGCTAGAGTTAAAACTCGAGGCTTACCAGATAATTAAAATAACCCGATAAATGTCCTGTTCTTGGGACACCCCTAGACGACTATATGCGATATAATTAAAATCGACTAGCAAATATGACATTTTAAACAAAACAAATGCGCTTCATTGCATTTAGCCATGCAGCGCCAAGACATAACAAATAATACAGAAAGGGAAAATAACTATGTCAAACAGTGAAGACCTTATTAAAGCTGTGGGCTCAAATATTCAAGAGAAGGCATCGCTTATTTGGAGTGTGGCAGACACGCTGCGCGGACCTTATAAACCGCACGAATATGGTTTGGTTATTCTCCCCATGACTGTTATAAAGCGCTTTCACGATTGTCTTTTAGAAACGCACGAAGCTGTGCTAGCAGAAAACGAGGCAAAGAAAAACTTTGATGTAAAATACGGTTTTTTGAGTGATGCGTCGGGCTATCCGTTTTATAACACTTCAAAGTTTACGTTTGACACTCTAAAGAGCGACCCAGCGAACATAGAGGACAACTTTCGCGACTACATAAATGGCTTTTCTGAAAACGTGCAAGATATCTTAGCACGCATGAAGTTTGCCGACCAAATTGATCGTCTTAGCGACCCAGACGCACCACTGCTCTACCAAGTGATTTGCGATTTTTGCAGCCCTCAGGCCGATATGTCGCCCAAAAAAATTGCTGCAGTGGATATGGGATATATCTTTGAGAACCTCATTCAGCGCTTTTCTGAGTCTTATGACGAAGACGCTGGCGCGCACTTTACTAGCCGCGACATTGTATACCTCATGACCGACCTGCTTATTGCCGCAGACCCCCATGTTTTTGATGGAGAGCGCATTACAAAAACGGTCTACGACCAAACTATGGGCACCTCGCAAATGCTGGGTTGCACCGAGGAGCGTCTGCATCAACTCGACTCAGAAGCGCGTGTAACATGCTACGGTCAAGAGTTTAACCCCTTTACCTACGGCATTGCCAAGGCGAGTGCGCTTATCCGCGGCGAAGACGACAACAACATGCGTTTTGGAGACACCCTATCGGCAGACAAATTTGACGGCTTTAAGTTCGATTATTGCATCTCCAACCCACCTTTTGGAGACCCTTGGAACCCGCAAGCTGAGGCTGTGGAGGCAGAGTTTAAACAAGCCGGAGGCGGACGTTTTCCCGTTCAAAAGCTCCCAGCCAAAGGCGACGGACAGATGCTCTTTGTGCTAAATGGCCTTGCCAAGCTTAAAGACGACGGAGTAATGGCTATCATTCAAGATGCAAGCCCTCTATATAAAGGCAAACCAGGAAGTGGAGAAGATAGTATCCGTCGCTACGTGCTAGAAAACGACTGGCTCGATGCCATCGTTCAGCTGCCTTGCGACTCGTTTTATAACACAGGCATTGCCACTTATGTGTGGCTCTTCAGCAAAGGCAAGGCACCCAAGCACGCCGACAAGGTGCTGCTAATTGATGCCTCGCAGTGTTTTGAGAAGCGCCGCAAGGGCATTGGCGACAAGAAAAACGACATAACCAAGACTTGCAGAGACCTAATTGTAAATGCTTATTCTAAGTATCGTGACGGCACTTGGACAGATACTGGCAGCAACGGTCAAGAGGTTACGGTAGAAGCGCGTTTGATGGAGACAGTGGAATTTGGCTTTAACCGCGTGTGTGTTCAGAGCCCTGTGTTAGGCGAGGACGGCGAACCTGTGCTAGACAAGCGTGGACACATGCAAGCCGATAAATCTAAAGAAGACACCGAAGACATCCCGCTTACGCAAGATATTGACGCTTATATTGAGCGCGAGGTGCGTCCGTATAATCCGCATGCTTGGGTGGATAAAAAGAAAACCAAGGTTGGCTACACCATTCCTTTTACGCGCGTGTTTTATAAGTATGCTGAACTTGAACCCTCCGAGGATATTGCAAAGCGCATTCTTGAGCATGAGAAGACTCTCGAGCAAAGCCTCGAAGCTCTCTTTGGAGAGGTGAGGTAAGTTATGCGTGTAATGAAAGACAGCGGATTGGAGTGGCTCGGCGAAGTACCTGCGGGGTGGGGTGTTGTGCTGAAAACACTAAACTTAATTTCTTTAGCACCAAGTCAAGGAGGTCGATGAGGTTGTGATTTATTTCAAAGACAGCGATTCGACCAAGGATGTTAAATATACTTGGCGTTTGGTGCGACTTGGAAATTTAATATCTTTACGTAATGGAGATTACCTGCCTACAGAGTTGACTCAGGTAGATGGTGATATTCCAGTTTATGGCGGCGGAGATATTAAGGGATATGCACAAAGGCCGAATTGCAAACCTAGTACCATGATTATCAGCCGCCAAGGGGCTACATGCGGAACGGTTAGACAAATTGATACTCCATTTTGGGCAACTGAACACGCAATGATAGTAAACATCAAGCATAAAAGTTTACTTCCTCGATGGTGTTTTTATGCAATATGTAATTTAAATCTTGGAAAACTGTCTATGACTGCAGCACAACCAGGTATTTCACAAGAGAAGGTTAGGTCGCAGAAAATATACCTTCCGCCTCTTGAGGAGCAGGGGCGTATTGCGGATTTTCTAGACGAAAAATGCAATCAGATTGACTGCGCTATCACCGCCGCCGAGCAGTCTATAGAGGAGTATAAGGCTTACAAAAAATCCGTTATCTTTCAAGCTGTTACCAAGGGTCTTGACCTTAGCGCCCCTATGAAAGACAGCGGCGTCGAGTGGCTTGGTGAGGTACCTGCGGCGTGGGGAATCCGTCAAGCAGGTCAGCTTGCTGACCAGACAAAGACTCCAAATGAGGGCATGGCGGAGACTAACCTACTCAGTCTCAGTTACGGTAAGGTCAAGAGACGTGACATTAACTCGACCGATGGTCTTCTGCCCGCCAGCTTTGAGACCTACAATGTTATCGAGCCAGACGATATTGTACTCAGGTTTACTGATCTGCAAAATGACCAGAAAAGTCTAAGAGTTGGCAGAGCTACCGAGCGCGGCATTATCACCTCCGCGTACGT
>CAVLCC010000028.1:0-28607 GCA_963661535.1 Senegalimassilia sp. | reverse complement strand
CTCATCCATCGAAAGCCCTTTGTAACTAAAGTCTTTCTCTTGCGCTAGGTCATACTCTAGTGTTGCTTTTAACTCAGATGCACTTCCATACACTACTGATGCTCCATCAAGCACCCATTCTTTTTTGCTAATGTTGTAGTCTCTAATTTTGCCAGCATGTTCATAAATACCCTCAAAAAGGTTGCGATGAATTGAGATGTACTCATTTGGAGAAAAAGTAAAAGCAGTTTCTGAGAGAATTTGCGCAATTCGAGATGAAACCTTATCTGCTTCTTCGGTGCGTTTGCCATCTTCTGATTGGCAAGATTTCTCCTCATAATAGCTATCTATAAGGCTCCGAGCTTCTTTGAGGGTGATTTTGCCCTCGATATTTTGAATAGCTGTATCAACCAAATATTTTGATGGGTTAAGCCCGTCTACCGCTTGAAGCCCAATTGCCGTATTCCAAACATAACCTTTATAAGCCTTGTCTAGTTCGGAGCATTTTGTATATTCTTGAAACGGGTCTTTATTTATATCTTCCAACTTGTGCCCTTACCTTACGATTTGTATCACCATGATTATAATTATACGCAATTACGGTTCAATAATTTAAAACGCTTTAGCGACAGTAAGATTTACAAGTGCTACTACGGGAAATTGTAAATATTTACACTTTTGAGTAATAACTCTAAAGTGATGTTTAAGGCATTGAGAAATAAGAATTTGCAAAACATCGAAGGTTTCGATAAAATTATATCTAAGGTTTCGACGTTTTGTATATCGAAAGTATCGAAGGTATCGAAAGGGTCACCCTATGGCATTGCCCATAAATATAGATGAATTATTAAACGCTCATATCGTTGAATCAACTCGCATTGAATTTAAAGCAGGTTGGAATCCAAATCCAATTATGCACACTATTTGTGCATTTGCTAACGACATCGACAACATTGGTGGAGGATACATTGTTATTGGTGTTGCAGAAAAAGATGGTTTGCCCATTCTTCCGCCTAAAGGCATTAGCGACAACGAAGTTGATAGCATTATGAAAAAATTAGTGGGTCTTTGCCATAAAATTGAGCCGCTTTATAATCCAATTGTTGAGCCAGTTTATTATGAGAATAAGCACATAATTGTTATTTGGGTTTGTGGAGGACATGGTCGACCATATAAGATTTCCAAAGATGTACTGTCTAAAAACTCACAGAAAAATTACTACATAAGGAAGTTCTCAAGCACTATTATTGCTTCTCCTGAAGAAGAAAAACAGTTGTTTTATGTTTCGACCGATATTCCTTTTGATGATAGACCAAATTTGCTTAGCTGCGTAGACGATTTAAATGTTGCTTTAATGCAGCAGCACTTAAAGGATGTTGGAAGTGAGCTTTATTTTCTTTCTAAAAATTATGATGTGGTCAAGCTCGCCCAAGATATGCAGCTTGTTTCTGGACCACCCGAGGATTTGCATCCACTAAACGTTGGTATTTTAATGTTTTGTGCAACTCCAGAACGTTTTTTTAGATATGCCCGCATTGAGGTTGTTGACGTTCCTGATCCTACTGGAAAAAACATGGTTGAAAAAACTTTCACAGGGCCGATTCAGCGTCAACTTTCTGATGCACTGTTATATTTAAAAAATTACGCTATCAAAGAGGCTGTAATTAAAGAAAACAACAAAGCCAAATCAACTAGAGTTGTTAATTATCCAATGAAGGCAATTGAAGAGGTACTTGCAAATGCTGTGTATCACAGGTCTTATCAAATAAATGAGCCAATTACGGTGAGGATTACAAAAGATAGTATTGAAGTCACTAGTTTTCCAGGTTTTGACAGAAGTATCACAGACGAAAACATTGCAAAACTTAACATTCGTGCTCGTATTTATCGCAACAGACGAATTGGAGACTTTTTAAAGGAGCTCGGATTTATTGAGGGGCGCAACACCGGATTTCCTAATGCAATTGAGGCGCTGAAACAAAATGGTTCGGGCAAACTTATCTTTGAGATGGACGAGGGGCGAAATTTCTTATCTGTAACAATTCCTGTTCATCCATACTTTGCAGAGCCTAAAACAAAAAACACAAAAGAACACGAATATGAGATAAAAATTATTGATGCGCTAGGTCAAGATGCAATGTCCAAAAACCAACTTTCAAAAGCTATGGGATACAAAGGTATTACCCCTAAGCTTTCAAAAACTGTTGATAAAATGCAGGCTAAAAATGTTCTTGAACGCGTTGCTGACGGGTCACAAGTTAAATTTAGGGTTTATAGAAAGGCGTAGTATGATCTGCGATTGAACCCCGTCCTAAGCGTTCATTGTTATTAACTATTTGCTAAGCTAACTGGATCTTATGTTTATGTTACCTGCATTGGCTAAAAAAGCTTTATTGTATATCGTATTTGCAAAACGTCGAAGGTTTCGATAAAATTATGTCGAAGGTTTCGACGTTTTGTATATCGAAGGTATCGAAAGGGTCACCCTTACAAGGTGTTTTACAAACCCCCTTAACCTACTCACAATATTCTGGGAGATAGTCTCGTAAAAACGGGAGGGCAAACTTAACTTCGCCCCTGCGCGATTCCTCGATAACGCCTTGTTCTAAAAGACGCTTTTTATATGTTGAAACATTACCAGTTGTCATTCCAATTCGATTTGCAATATCTGCTGTTTTGCTGGATTTTGAATCTTGTAACATGGCATTCAAAAATTCTAAATCGCGGTTAGACAATTCATCAAGAGTAGCTTTAAAAATGCGCTCCTTTATATCATCTGTGGCAATTTGAACTCCTCGTTTTACGTCTGCTGCCTCAATTTTATCTGTCTTTGCAAAATCCCAAGAATAGTACCCCACCAGCTGCAGCATAAAAGGAAAACCGTCGATTGCATTTGCAGCCTCCTTTAGTGCATTCTCTGAGACATCTTTCTCACCAATTTGAGCAGTTTGCGCAAAAGCCACCTTTACATCCACATCGTTAATGCGACCTAATTTAACTCTATTTGCTCGTCGTAAAAAAGAGATTGACTTGCCATTTAATAAAGAAGAAATCCTATGAGGCAAACCCGCCATTAAAAGTGCAATGTTTCTATTTTCACCTATGAAATGCTGATAGATTGTTGCGAGCTGAACAATTTCATCTAGTTCTGGATCTACCTCATCAACTGTGATTAGCAAACCAGTTTCAAGCTCAGCTAAAGAATCCAAAATATCAGTCATGCGGCTGCGCCAGTTGAGACTAACTTGTTTATCGCATTCCAATTCAATTCCAAAAATATCACCAATCGAAACAGACTTGATGTGAGCGGATTTTTTTGTTTCAATCAAATGCTTGGTTTTCCTTATTGTTTGCTCATATATATCTTCTAGCATACCAGGCACAGATGTAACACAAACAGAAATCCACCCGTTTTCTTCTGCTTTATTTGCAAGCAGATGCAAAAGTGCTGTTTTTCCAGTCCCTCTTGCGCCTGTAAAAATTGAACAAAGGTTTGGATCTCCCAATCCGTTGTCAAACGCCCGTTGCATTTTTTCTATTATTTGAGTTCGACCTGCCATTTGCAAAGGCACTTGACCAAAACTCGGCGTGAAAGGATTTTTCATAGCCAATCTCCCGTAGAACATATTCCCTAAGAAAAATTATATCTTAGTTTTTTTAGCTGAGCTTAGTTATTTTAGCTATGTTTAGTATTTTTAGCCGCGCTTAGTTTCTTTAGCCAAATATGGCACGCATTTCAAACAAACAAGCAGACAAATACAACAACTGCCAGTCATTAAGGCGACCTTAAAATCCTAAGGGCGTTGACCCATGCCGCCTTCTAGAACAAGAGTCTCTCCGCTCATGTATTTAAATGCCGGAGTGCATAGTTCAACTACAACACTTGCGATGTCCGTCTCAACATCACCATATCTGCCCATAGGTGGCATATGCACGTTCTCTTTGTAAGCTTCTGGGTAAGCATCCTTAAAGTTTTCGAGCGCAGAGGTCCACGCAAGCGGACAAACAACATTAACGTTCACAAGATCTGGACCCCATTCAGTTGCCGCTACTCTTGTTAGTCCGCGAATTCCCTCTTTAGCCGCCGCATATGCGCACTGACCGTAGTTTCCAAAAAGTCCCGCCCCTGAAGCAAAATTTACAACCGAGCCTTTTGTCTTTTTAAGATATGGAAAGCACTTTTGCATATAGAGAAAAGTCGAATACAGCCCAGAGTAAAGCGCTAGATTAAACTGATCTAACGTATGATCTGCCAATGTAACACCTGAAGCTGAAGCCTGCGCAACGTTGACAAGGGCATCGATTTGCCCAAATTCATCTAGAGTTTGCTTAACAACTTCATCGACCGTTTCCTCGTTATTATTGCCTGCTGAAATATCAGCTTGGAGTGCCAAAACATGAGTCCCAAACTTAGCCTCAATTTCTTCTTTTGCGCCATTTAGCTTGTCGATATTTCTGCCGGTAATAACAAGATTAGCGCCTCGTTTTGCAAATGCAATGTCGATTCCATATCCAATTGAGCCTGGATCTCCGTTCTTAAGAGTCGCACGACCTCCACCTGTAACAATAACTGTTTTGCCTTCAAAATCGTTCATTTTGTTTCTCCTTTTAAATCGAATGCGTTGAGAGTATCTGAGCCAAGTCACGCAAAAAAAATGTAACCGAAGCCTACAAGCCCATTTCTAATTAAAAAATTTAACAACTTTTAAATACAGTTTAAATATGTTGAATTTATTGCGCTTATTGAACTACAAATTTTGTCGGTGAAGTAGGGTATTGACTACAAGTTAAGTATCTAGCGTCAAAAAATAAGATTGTTCCTAAAGTAAGCCGCGAACGGAGGAAATCATATGGCTTCAATAAGTGTAACTGCTTTGCGAAATAATATATATAGCGTAGTTGAGGTTTATTCTTGTAACTTTCTCAGGTTTTCCTCCAAAGAAAATTCTTCACACTTTAATTGTTGCACAAAATTTGTGTTACAATTTTTTGTAGTAGGAGGTGTTAGCTATGAATGAAGCAACAGTATCAAGCAGAATGCCTGAAAGCACAAAGAGACAGGCTCAACAAATATTAGAGAAGAATGGAACGAACACATCTAAGGTTATAAATGCCCTTTTTGAACGTATCGTTGAAGAGGGTGGAATTTCGTTTCTTATGCCTAAGACGGAAGACAAACAAGAATTGCAAGCACAAAATTTAAAGCGTGCTATTGAATTTATTGATAGTATTCCAATTAAGAGAACAAGCAAATTTGACAATATGACACATTCAGAAATTAAGATGCAAAGGTTGAAGGACAGGGGTCTTTTATGATAAAGCTTTTGCTTGACACCAACATTATAATTGACTACCTCAGACAAAGAGAACCTTTCTTTGAAAAAACTAGACTTCTGATGATTTTGGGATACACACACGAGGTTGAGCTGTGGATTGCATCTTCGCAAATAACCGATTTGATATACATACTTACAGACGGTGGAAAACGGTCACTTATGTCTGAAGTTATGTATCAACTTCGCAAGCTTCGCCAGTTTATTGATGTATTTGCTGTTGGTCAAAATGATGTTGACAAAATGTTGCTAACAAGCTGGAAAGATCCAGAGGATTTCTTGCTCTATCAATGTGCTCTTTCGCTTAAGGCTGATGCTATCATTACCAGAAATGCTAACGACTTTGAAGAGCAGCTGATAAAAATTTGCAATTGTGATGAATTTTTTGAGTGGATTTATAAAACCACGGGTGTGAGATATTCTTTAGAGGGGTTGGATAGCTGCAGCTGTTGAGGGGTAACTTTTGCGCACGTCGTGCTCTTAACCATCATAACTTTTCATGACTCACCCCTGCCCTAGTACAAGAACCTAAATATAGGTATGATAAGACATTGCATCATCCCACACCCTTCGGATATCCACTCTGCCAGCGTGTCAATAAAACTTTAGCCTCCGTCTACTTCAAACCACAACCTGTCATCGGTGAGGAGATACTTATCATCAATTAGATGCACCATGCGTTCCAAAGTATGTCCCAGAACAAGAAATCACTTTATTTTGGAGTCTTCAATATTCAAAAAAGCAAAAAATCATTGCAAAATTTTCATTCAAAAATAAACTAGGTGCATGTATAATTATGTATTACGTAAGACAATTAAATGAGGTGACATAATGAGCGCAACAATGGTAACTGCTAGGATTGACGAGAGCAAAAAAATGCGGGTTAATGCAATTCTTAAAAAGAATGGCAAAACTCCTTCAGGCGTTATAAATGAGTTATATGACATTATTATTCAAGAAAATGGTTTGCCTTGGGAAAACCAACAAAAGGGAATTGCAACAATGTCTAAGAACGAAATTGCAAGTGCATTGGATTTTATAAGAGATATACAACTTGAGGATTCTCGATTTTCAACCATGTCTGATGAAGAAATAAAAGAAGAAAGGCTTAAAACAAAAGGATTGTTATAGAAAGGTTGCAAATGAAGTTACTCCTTGATTCTAATATTGTCATTGATTTTCTTACTAAACGTCAGCCATATTGTGAAAGCATTGAGAAGTTGATGTTGCTTGGTAAAACAGGCGATCACGAATTATGGATTTCGACCACCCAGGCAAATTATATCTTTTATATTTTAGGAAAAGGTAAGAAAAGTAGTGCCTATATTGTGAAAGAAAAAATGTGTAAGTTAAAAACTTTCGTGCGATTTTGCGGGCTTAGCGAAAATGGTTTTCTGAATGTGCTCGACTCATCATGGGAAGATTTAGAAGATGCTTGTGTGCATGAAGTTGCAATTTATTTGTCCGCAGATGCAATTATCACTCGCAATAAGTCAGATTTTACTAAGTCGAACATTCCTGTTTATGATTGTGATGAATTTTTTGAGTGGATTTATAAAACCACGGGTGTGAGATATTCTTTAGAGGGGTTGGATTTCTGCGGCTGTTGAGGGTAACTTTGATTTTATGTGTTTGAAACAATAAAAAAATCTATAATCGTTTTTTGGGTGTTTCTTGTCTATTGATTTATTTGGCTATATGCAAAAAAAGCTAAGATAAAAATATCGAGCTGCATAAATAAACTTATTTGTGGCACAAATATGCTACAATGTAGCCACATAAAATATCATTAACTCTTAGGAGCAAACCATGGCATCTAATGAGATGTTAAAAGAAACAATTCGCATCAGAATTGAGCCAGAAAAAAAGGCTGCACTCAATCGGCTATATAAAAAGCGCGGAACAACTATATCTCAAGCAGCAAGACAATTCTTTGATGAAGAACTCAAAAACACATCAGATCCTCTTGAACGTTTTGATGCCATCATGGAAAGTACAGCAAAAAAACGTGACGCATACAATGCTCCGGAGCCAACAATTGATGACATCGTAGAATACGTTGAAAGAATACGAAAAGAGCGAGCAGGTGATTCTTTTGCTTCCACAGATGCTAAGTCAAAAGACAAATCCAAAACGCAAGCAAGCAAGCAAATTTAACTCGCTTTTTTTATTTTAAATACCATGATTAACATGATTATTGATACAAATGTGCTTATGGCTGCCCTAATCAAAAAGACTGGATCCAACCATAGCACATTGAGAAAAATCTTAGACCCAAACAGCGTATTTAATATTTGTTATAGTTCACAGATAATAGATGAATACACTGATGTGCTATTTAGGAGCCCAATTTCTTCGCGTGGACTAACACAAGAAGCCAAAGCACTAGTAGAGCTATTGCTTAGCGTAGGTACCCAAATCGTTCCCAAATTTATTCCAGCACTAGTATATCCCGACATAAAAGATCGTCCTTTTTTAGAAGCTGCTGTATATGCAAATGCAATATTATTGACAAACAATCTACGTGATTTTCCATTTCTTGGAGTAAATGTAATAGCACCCGATGAATTTATTGAGTGGTGCGACTTAACTTCATTCTAAATAGCAGAAAACCAGTTGTTAATAGACGCTTATGTGTTTAAAAGATAATGGGAACTTTTTTTAAATATGTTTTTGACAATCGCATCTTCTAACTCAGCATGCTTCTCATAAATGTGTGGTATGCATTTGCATTTCCTCCCACACAAGCTAACGAAGACTTAGCAATTTTGGGATTAACCCCCGCAATACAGCAACATAGTGAACATCTTCGTAAACACAATATCGTCTAAATGGCTATTTAGAAGAGCTGTTCGACTTATATTTTAATCAGCTAATTGAGAGCACGGATTCAACTTGGGACACTGCATCTCTGTTGGATATAGCTGACTACAAGAACGGGCTTGCGATGCAGAAGTTTCGACCGGAGGCTGATGATGCAGGCTTGCCCGTACTGAAGATACGCGAGCTGGGACAAGGCTACTGTGGCATCGACGCGGAACGCTGTAGAAGTAACATTGATGAATGTGTAAAGATTCACAATGGCGATCTTGTCTTCTCTTGGTCCGGAACATTATTGCTGGACTTCTGGGCTGGTGGGGACGCTGGTCTGAACCAGCACTTGTTCAAAGTTACTTCCGAGAGTTATCCAAGCTGGTTTTACTACGCTTGGACCAAACGTCACTTGGCACGTTTCATAATGCTTGCAAAAGACCGCGCAACGACAATGGGACATATCAAACGCAGCGCGTTGGCAGAGTCCAAGGTGATTGTGCCGCCTGTCGACATGCTTACAACCCAATCGCAGTTCATGCAGCCGCTAGTAGACCAACTCATTTTGAACAAAATTGAGAACCGCAAGCTCTCCGCCCTCCGCGATGCACTACTCCCCAAGCTCATGTCAGGCGAGATTGACGTCTCAAAGGTCGACCTCACGCAGCTAAATAGCCATTTAGGCAATGCACATTGTTGCACTGTTGTTTGCATTGTTGGCAAATTCATCATCAAATAACGAATATCATAAAATCAAAACACACAAATTTTACGCACAACAGCATATAAAACAAACGCCCAACAAGGAGGAAAACCAACAATGGAAGCAACTATCAACTCAGTGCTCGCACAAATGCAAACAATTCTTAGTCCCCATCAGCTAAAACGACTATCCACAGTTCTCAATGATGCTTTTGGCCCAAAGCTGCCGTCAACAGGACAAAATCTTCTTGCACTTTTTTTAACCGCAAAAGAAGTCGAAGGATGCTCTCAAAAGACCCTAAACTACTATGAAGACACACTAGACCGCGCCCTTGCCGCCATAAACAAACCAATACCTCAAATATGCAGCGACGACCTGCGCCAATATCTTAACAACTACGAGTCAAGCCGCCGCACATCTAAGGTCACCATTGATAATATTCGCCGCATTATGTCTAGCTTTTTCTCATGGCTCGAAGACGAAGACTATATTGTCAAAAGTCCTGTGCGTCGCATTCACCGTGTCAAAACCGCACAGGTTACCAAAGAGGTACTCGCTCCCGAAGAGCTCGAAACACTTCGCGACGCCTGCACAACCAAACGAGATCTGGCTGTAATTGACATGCTCGCGTCAACCGGTATGCGCATAGGCGAGCTTGTGCGCCTTAATATTTCCGACGTAAACATGCAAGAGCGTGAGTGCTTGGTAACAGGCAAGGGCAATAAGCAACGTCCGGTCTATTTTGATGCCCGCACCAAACTTCACCTAACCGAGTACTTGCAAACTCGCGCCGACAAGTGTCCGGCACTTTTTGTATCCCTTGGAGCAACTGCAAAACGCGTGAGTGTAGGAGGGTTGCAACTTCGTCTGCGACAACTGGGAAAGTCGTGTGGAGTCCACCGTGTCCATCCGCACAAGTTCCGCCGCACGCTTGCAACTCATGCCATTGACAAAGGAATGCCCATCGAACAAGTTCAAAAACTTCTAGGCCATGCGAAAATAGACACTACCATGCACTACGCCATGGTGAATCAGAACAACGTAAAGGCTTCACATAGAAGGTATTTGGAATGAAACTCGGGGATATTTGCCAGCTTGTTCGCGGCAATACATACAAGAGCGCTTTGCTATCTGAAACCGAGGGGCCAGTGCTTCTTGGCCTGGGTAGCATAGAAACAGACGGCGGCTTTAAGCGGAGGTCGTGGAAACATTATCCGGGCAAATCCGATGCCCGCATCCTTCTCCATCCTGGTGATTTGTACGTTTCGCTAAAGGATCTAACTCAGGCATGTGGTCTGCTTGGCGCAATTTCGCGTGTCCCCGGCGATATCGTTGAAGGTCGCCTAACTCAGGATACTGTCAAACTTGAGTTTGAGCCTGGTCTCATCACTGACGAGACCAGGCTCTACGTATACTGGAGCCTTCGCACGCCGCAATATAGGAAGTACTGTAAGGCACGCGGGACAGGCACCACAAACATGTCACTGTCCCGCGCTGATTTTCTGAATTGGGATATCCCACCCGTAAGCTCGGTGCGCTCCAGCCTCATTTCTCTATTCGAGTGTATCGAAGCAAAAATTGAAGCCAACACTAAACTAAATGGCTATTTAGAAGAGCTGTTCGACTTATATTTTAATCAGCTAATTGAGAGCACGGATTCAACTTGGGACACTGCATCTCTGTTGGATATAGCTGACTACAAGAACGGGCTTGCGATGCAGAAGTTTCGACCGGAGGCTGATGATGCAGGCTTGCCCGTACTGAAGATACGCGAGCTGGGACAAGGCTACTGTGGCATCGACGCGGAACGCTGTAGAAGTAACATTGATGAATGTGTAAAGATTCACAATGGCGATCTTGTCTTCTCTTGGTCCGGAACATTATTGCTGGACTTCTGGGCTGGTGGGGACGCTGGTCTGAACCAGCACTTGTTCAAAGTTACTTCCGAGAGTTATCCAAGCTGGTTTTACTACGCTTGGACCAAACGTCACTTGGCACGTTTCATAATGCTTGCAAAAGACCGCGCAACGACAATGGGACATATCAAACGCAGCGCGTTGGCAGAGTCCAAGGTGATTGTGCCGCCTGTCGACATGCTTACAACCCAATCGCAGTTCATGCAGCCGCTAGTAGACCAACTCATTTTGAACAAAATTGAGAACCGCAAGCTCTATGCCCTCCGCGACACCCTTCTGCCCAAACTCATGTCGGGCGAGATTGACGTATCGGAAGTCGACCTCACACAGCTAAATAGCCATTTAGCTTAGTGTTTGTTTCGATTTTCGCGTCCAGCGAAGACAGCACGCCACTGATTTTGAGCTGGGTATTCATGGGCGGCAGCTCAAAGCGATAATCTAGGATCCATTCAGGTTTGACGCGCTGGTGCGAGCCGGAGGTGCCTGTTCTCATTCCTGCCAAGGACTCGGTGAAGCAATCGCTCAGCAGGATGTAAAGCAGATAGTTTCTATCGATCTCGGCATTAGGCTGAAGAGGAACAAACTCAGTTGAGCAGATGCTGTTCTCCTCGAGCGCTCCAATTGGCCATATGCGCTTGAAGCGCATATTGAGCTTGTTGACAAGAATATCCCCCGGCTCAATTCTGAGCTTGCTGCTTAGAATCTCCGACCCATCCAAGACCTCCGGCTTCCTCGCGTTATCAAACGCGGGCAGGCTGTAACAGTGATAGGTAGTTCCGGCTAACGGCTTAACGCTTTCTTTGCGAAATGTCGCAATGTCACCTATACAAACGGTTCTACAACCCATACCACTCTACCTCCACACTCCTTGCAAACTGCCCCCATAGACAGCCCAACACCACACATCTACTCATCGTCACCACCCTCAATATTACGCAAACCCTTAACACTCTCCAAAAATGCACGGTCAACAGCTGTTTCATCACCAGCGCTAAGAGCGCGGTACTTGTCGTATTCTTCATTAGCCTTTGCAATTGCATCCTCATGACTTGCTTTTCCTTTATCAACAAGAATGCCCTTGCCGTAGCGTTTGGAGAAGTCATCAAGCTCACGAATCCAATCTTTCATATACATTGGTTGATGTTCTTCTGCACGCATTTCTGCTAGATCAAAGAAAGCAGATACTAAACGGTTGAGTCTGCCTAGTTCTTGCTCAGTCAGATAATTCTTGGCAATTTCGGTTTCGCTTCTGGTGGGTTGTTCGCCCTCAAATACAGTAAGTCCCATATAAGGCTCCAACGCATCGGCTCGTTGCATAATCACTTCTGCGGCAGCGTGTCCATGCGCTGCATAGCGAATTTTATTTTGCACCGTCTTAAAGAATAGAACAGACTCCTCACTTTTTGGATTATAGTCAACGCTTGTTGCATACAAATCTAAAACTTGACGATACAGCAGCTTCTCACTAGATCTAATATCTCTAATTCGGGCGAGAAGTTCTTTCCAATATGTTGTGCCACCAGCATTTTTTAGAGCCTTGTCATTGAGCACAAAACCCTTTTGTAAATACTCCTTCAACTGAGCCGTTGCCCACTGGCGAAACTGCGTTCCCCTACTGCCGCGAACTCTATAGCCAACTGCCAAAACCATTTCGAGTGAGTAGTAGTTAACTTGATAGGTCTTGCCGTCATTAGCAGTTGTCCGGAATTTCCGGACAACTGAAAATGCATCAAGTTCACCTTCGCCTAAAATGTTATTTATGTGCTCACTAACAGTCTTTTTTGAAATTTGATAAAGTTCAACCATTTGCGCCTGCGTGAGCCACATGTTCTCACCATGAAACACACATTCAACTTGCGGCAGGCCCTCACACGATTGATAGATAACAATATCCCCAGGTTTTGCAGGTACTGCGTCATCACAACCCATACCCGATCGCCTCCAGGTTCTTCTTGATCTGCTCCTGCA
Source organism: Senegalimassilia sp. (assembly GCA_963661535.1). Taxonomy (GTDB): domain Bacteria; phylum Actinomycetota; class Coriobacteriia; order Coriobacteriales; family CADBOM01; genus CAVLCC01. Next base: position 15,897 of record CAVLCC010000028.1, on the reverse strand, counting down.
GTCGGTTCGACTCCTCGAAGCACTTGGCAATCTCGCCGGTCAGACGCGACATCTTCTCCTCGAAGGGCTCGCCGTCGTCCTCAGCCTCGGCAATACCAACGTAGCGGCCGGGGGTCAGGATGAAGTCCTGCTTTGCGATCTCTTCAAGGTCGGCGATAGCGCTAAAGCCCTTCTCCGGCTCAAATTTTCCTGCTCTAAAATCTCTAAATGCGCCTGCCACTTTGTGAATGTCTTCTTGCATAAACTCGCGAAGCTTGCGACTTACCATAGTGCCCATCTCACGCGCATCTATAAATAATGTTTGCTTAGCTTGAGCTTTGTCTTTAGAGATAATCCACAAACACACAGGAATGCCTGTGTTAGAAAAAAGCTGCCCTGGCATAGCAACAATACCCTCAACTAGGTCGGCCTCTACAATGGCACGTCTAATTTCGCCCTCCCCGCTTGTTTGACTTGAGAGCGATCCATTAGCCAAAACCATGCCCATGCGTCCCGTTCGATTAAGGTGAAAAATCATGTGCTGCACCCATGCAAAGTTTGCATTACCCACAGGTGGCACTCCAAACTTCCATCTAGGGTCTTCTTTGAGCTTGTCGCCTCCCCAGTCTTTTAGATTAAAAGGAGGATTTGCCAAGATGAAGTCAAACTTTTCTGTGCGGTGCAAGTCGTTGAAGAAGGTGTCTGCGCTCACCTTGCCCAGGTCTCCATCAATGCCTCTAATAGCTAGGTTCATTATGGCCATTTTCCATGTATTAGCGTTGCTCTCTTGACCATAAATTGACAAGTCGTCAATTCTACCCTGATGGTGCTTTACAAAGTTTGCTGATTGAACAAACATCCCCCCACTTCCACAACAGGGATCGTATACTCGCCCGTTATAAGGCTCAATTATTTCAACTAGCGTATCAACTATGCATGTTGGTGTATAAAATTCGCCAGCATTTTTGCCCTCTAACTCCGAAAACTTGCCTAGACAATATTGATATGTGTCGCCCAGGATATCGCGCATGTCATCTTTTTTTGACAGTTTCATATTTGTAAATAAATCTACAACCTCACCAAGTCTTCTTTTATCGAGCTCTTGTCTTGCAAAGTTTTTGGGCAAAATATTTTTTAGCTTGTTATTTTCGGACTCAATTTGGCGCATTGCCTCGTCTATAACTTTGCCTATCTCAGGCGTATGAGCTGCGGCAGCAATTTTTGACCAACGAGCTTTTTCTGGCACAAAGAAAACGTTTTTCGCTGTATATTCATCGCGATCTTCTTCAAAACCTAAGTCCTCATCAACAAGTTCTTGATAACGCTGCTCAAATTTATCTGAGAGATACTTTAGAAAGATGAGTCCCAACACAACATTTTTGTATTCCGAAGCATCTATGTTGCCACGCAGCTTATCTGCTGCTTTCCAGATTTGAACCTTAAAATCAATATCTTGCGTATTATCTTGTTTTTTCTTTGCCATTTGCCCTGTTTCCAAATCTAAAAATATTTTTGCGCCGTCCAATGCCAACGATACCAACATGCACTCACACTGTCATACCGCCACAACATCACCAACGCCGCTTCGCCGCTGCCATCTAATTCTAATCAAAAATCTTTGTATCTGCCCAAAGTTCGCATTGCTGCATAACTATATCTGTAGCATTAGGCACATCATCAGGTGGATACTTATGCTTTTTCAAAAGCCGCTTAATTGCACGACGCATACCAGCGCGAGCACTCTCTTTTTTTTGCCAATCAATAGTGGCACTCTTTTGCAAGGTTTCTGTGAGTTCACGCGTAATTGCAATAAGCTCTTCGTTGTTATAAAAATCATGAACTGCCGGCGGCTTTGTGATGGCATCATAAAAAGCCATTTCTTCATCACTTAAACCAAGCGCTTGAGCATCTGTGCGATCTTTCATCATCTCGCGAGCCATTTTAACAAGCTCAACTATAACCTGCGCGTTTGTGAGCATTCCATTAAGATACCCATTTAGCGTGGCATTTAACATTTCTGAAAACTTCTGCGCTTTCACAACGCTAGTCTTTTGATACTCCCTTACCCGTTCATTTATAAGACGCTTCAAGCTCTCAACGGCAATGTTTTTCTCTTTCATGTTTGCCACTTCTGTCAAAAATGCCTCATTAAAAAGAGATATCTCAACATCTTTATCATCAAAGAGATTTAATATGCCATCGGACTGCACTGTTTGCTCTAAAATCTCACTAACTAGCTTATTAAAGTCAGGATAGCTCTTGCCGCCATTGCTGCCAGCTCGGCTTCTCCCCGTAATGCGCAGCACCTGCACACGCAAGACACTAAAGTATGCTGCTTCATGCTGATCTTCTTTGCAAACCATACTCTTGCACAAGCTCAATGCTTGATTCATAAGCTGACACTGTTTTAAAAAGTCCTCGCAATCCTCATGATGATCTGGTTCTAGCAGCCAATCAGTTCCCTCAGAAATGGCTTTTGCCAGCTCGACCTTGCTATCTGTGCAAATTAGCTTTGCATAGTTAAATCCATATAACAAATCTCTACACACGTCGAGCTTTTCTAAAAACTTAGGATAAGCTGTAGCGGCAATATCCATATTTCCGTAATTTTTGCGGTCGCGCTTTGTATAATCTTTCATGGCTTGTTTGAGCGCACGGGCTATTCCAATGTAGTCAACAACCAACCCGCCCTCTTTGCCGCGACACACGCGATTAACGCGAGCTATTGCCTGCATTAAGCTATAGCCTTTCATAGGCTTAAAAACATACATGGTAGCCAAGCTTGGCACATCAAAACCCGTAAGCCACATGTCCACCACTATGGCAATTTTTAGAGGGTCATCGTCGTTTTTAAATCGCTGCTCCATATCTTTTTTGTGAGTAGAGCCACCGCATACTTCAAACCAATCTTCTGGATCTTGATTTTTCATAGTCATGACCACACCAACTTTATCTTTCCAATTGGGTCGAAGCTCCATAATGCGATGGTAAATTTTTATTGCAATGGAACGACTATAAGCCACAATCAATGCTTTTCCGGCAAGAATGTCTTCACGATTGTTCTCATAATGCTGCACAATATCGCTGCATAGCGCATTAATTGTCTCAGGCGTATCAAAGATTGCGTTAAGACCGCCTAGGTCACGCTTAGACTTTTTAATGCTTGCTTCATCAGCCTCATTAGAAAACTTAAGATATGCATCATCAATCTTTTGCAGAGCATTTTTGTCTAAATGCAGTGCCACAACACGACTCTCATAAAAAACAGGCTTTGTAGCCTCATCTTCTACAGACTGTGTCATGTCGTAGACATCAATATAATCTCCAAAAATCTCTCTTGTATTGCGGTCTTCTAACTCTATTGGAGTTCCCGTAAATCCTATAAAAGAAGCGTTTGGTAAAGCGTCTCTAACATATTGAGCAGCGCCAAAAGTTATCTTGCCTTCTTTGGTCATACATTCAACTATGCCATACTGACCACGGTGCGCCTCGTCAACAACCACAACAACATTTTTTCGCTCGCACAAAGGCTCTCTTTTGTCTGTGAATTTTTGCATAGTTGTAAAAATGATACCGTTAGCTTGCCTGCCTTCAAGCAAGTTCTTCAAATCCTCACGGCTTTTTGCCTGCACAGGAGTTTGACGCAAAAATGAACTGCATCTACCAAATTGTGCAAATAGTTGGTCATCTAAATCATTGCGATCGGTAATAACAACAATAGTTGGGCTGTCTAGATGGCGTTGCAAAAGGTGGGCAAAAAACACCATCGAAAGCGACTTGCCCGATCCCTGAGTGTGCCAAAATACTCCAATTTTTCTGTTGCCTGTCACAGCTTCTTCTGTGCGATCAATGGCTTTGCGCACACCAAAATATTGATGATAAGCAGCCAAAATCTTAACAATCTTGTTGTTGGAATTGCTAAAGCAAACAAAATTTTGTATAAGATCTAGCAGGCGTTTTTTATCCATCATGCCATCAAGCATTGTTTGCCAAGTTGCATTTTTGGTTTCTGAATAATCTCCATCAGCAGACTTCCACGACACATAACGATCCTCATCTGCTGTGATGGTTCCCACACGCGTTTGCGACATATCACTCATAACACAAAACACATTTGGAACAAACATACTAGGAATATGGTGCATATAATTACGTAGTTGTAAGTAGGCATCCGAAGCATCAGTTTCTTCACGCGATGGCGACTTTAACTCAAACATAACAAGAGGCATTCCATTTACAAACGCTATTACATCAGGACGCTTTTCGGAATATTCAACAAATGTCCACTGGTTCACAACATGAAACACATTGTTTTGTGGATTTTGAAAGTCAAGCAAATAGACAATCGCATTTTGCTCTTTTGCCCCGTCAAAATAGCGAACTTCAACTCCAGATTGCAGATAGTTAGTAAAAACTTCATTTTTCTGTTCAAGAGATTCGCTTTCGATATTTGATATTTTTAAGATTGCTTCTTCAATAGCCACATCGGGGAGATCTTTGTTGATGTCTGCAAGCGAGTCTTGAAGGACGTTGGGTAAAAACACATCTTGGTATTTGTCACTTGTGCGCTGCACATCTGGACCGTAGAGATGAGCATAGCCCAGATTTTCAGTCATATATTCTATGAGAGCTTGCTCATAAAAGTCTTCTGTAAAACCACCAGCACTTATAGATGCATAATCAACTTGACCCATCTCAGCTCTCCCCTAAATCTAGTTTTGCTTTATTTTTTTATTCACACAAAAACCCTCAATACATTGGAGTATACCCGCTCGTTCGCATCTGCGCAACGCCGCCGCGCTGCCATCGCACAAGTACATTACCGCAGCGCAGCTGCCATGCAACCGCGCCGACGCATACAACGCCGACGCATACAACGCCGCCACGCAGCAACCGCGCTGCCACCGCAAGCAACACAGCAACAACAACGCACCCCTAATACACCATGCGCATAGCAGCTCTAACTTCGTCTAGCGTTTGTGCGGCAACCTCGCGGGCACGCTTGTTGCCCTCGTGCAGCACATCTTTAACGTAGTCCATATCTTTTGCGAGCTCAGCTCTGCGCTCACGATGAGGAGCAAGATAGTCATTTACAGACTCAGTAACGTATTTCTTTAAAGCACCTGCACCTGCGTCGCCAATTTCTTGAGCAATTTCAACTTCGTCGCGACCTGTGCACAAGGCAGCTGTTGTAATTAGTGCAGATACTCCAGGTCGATTCTCAGGATCAAATGTGATATTTCTATCGGAGTCTGTCTTAGATTTCTTAATTAGCTTAGCAGTCTCTTCTGGAGTAGCTCCTAGCGAAATTGCATTGCCATAACTCTTAGACATCTTGCGGCCATCTAGTCCAGGAATCTCAATTGCATCAGACAAAACTCCATCGGGCTCTGGGAACACCACGTCGTATCTCTCGTTAAAACGTCTAGCAATTGTGCGGGTGAGCTCAATGTGCGGAAGCTGGTCTTTTCCAACAGGAACAATATTGCCCTTGCAAAACAAAATATCGCAAGCTTGGTGCACGGGGTATGTGAGCAAAAGTCCGGTTAGCGCATGACCAGAAGCCTCCATCTCAGCCTTAACGGTGGGATTTCTCTGAAGCTCCGACTCACTCACAAGCGACAAAAACGGCAACATAAGCTGGTTGCAATCAGGAACCGCAGAGTGCACATATATGGGAGTTTTATCTGGATCAATTCCAGCTGCAATGTAGTCTAGAACCATGTTATAAACATTGTCTTGAATGTGCTCGGTTGTGTCTCTATCTGTTATTACTTGATAGTCTGCAATTAGGATAAAAGACTTAACACCCATATTTTGATATGCCACACGGTTTTGAATACTCCCAAAGAGGTGGCCCATGTGCAGACGACCTGTTGGTCTATCCCCTGTGAGCATCGTGTATTTTTCTGGATGAACGCCAAGGTCTGCCTTAATTGCATCTGAGCGCTTCTTGCTTGCTTCAAAACTACCTTCGTTTGCCATTTAATAAACCTCCATATTTATGTGGTGCTGTCTTTTATGTAATATTTCCTTTGTTTATGCGGTGCATTTTATCGTTTTTGAGCTGCTTATCTCAGTGTATATTGCGCTGCATATCGCGGCGCTATTTGCGGTGCTTATCGCACTTCATATCGCACTTCTTATCGCGGAGCTTTTTTGCGAGCAGCACACCCTAATATGCCCAAGGGTCAGAAATATCAACGCCTGCAGAAATCAAAGCAACGTCTCTAGCAATTTCTGCTTCTTCGTCAGTTGGAATTACCAACACTTTTACATCTGAGCGGTCAGTTGAAATTATTCTATCTTCTTTGCTCTCAATTTGGTTTTTGTGCTGATCAATCTCTATACCATAAGGCTCAAGACCTCTAAAAATCAGTCGCCTGGCATATGGATCATTTTCGCCCACACCCGCTGTGCAAACTATGCAATCAATGCCCGCGAGCTCAAATGCATATCCTCCAATAGTGCGCCTAATAGATGTTAAGAAAATATCATAGGCCAACTCGGCTTGAGCATCTCCATATTTGATGACCTCTTTTAAGTCGCGCAAGTCTCCAGAGGGCTGCCCCGAAACCCCCTTCATACCCGACTCTCTATTCAAAAGCTCGTCCATCTGACGCGGAGTTAGATTTTCTTTCTCCATAATTGCAGTTACAATTGCAGGATCTACAGAGCCTGACCTTGTGTTCATAATTATGCCATCTAGCGGGGTATATCCCATAGATGTGTCCATCGAAAACCCATGGTCAATAGCCGTGATAGAAGCTCCCGCCCCCAAATGACACGTAACCATCTTCAAAGACCTAAGGTCGCGATCCAAAAAGTCGGCCGCACGTCTAGAGACATACTTATGAGAAATTCCATGAAAACCGAACTTGCGAATGTTGTATTTTTCGTAATATCTATAAGGAATTGGATAAATGTGATTGCGCCTAGGAATGGTTTGGTGAAATGCCGTATCAAACGCAGCGACCTCAAGCGCAGACGGAAACATCTTTTTGCACGCCTCAATAACCTGCAAGGCAAATGGGTTGTGCAAAGGCGCAAGCTCGGAATATCGAGAGATGGCATCTATTACTTCTGGACCTATTACCTGAGAGTAACTAAACACATCTCCAGCATGAGCAACTCTGTGTCCAACGGCGTCTATCTCTTTTAGGTCTTTCAAAGGCGCACCTGGAATATTCACAAGAGCATCAACGATGATTTTCATAACATCGTCAAGCGAGTTTGCCTCAACAGTCTTATAAGTATTTCCAAGCACATTTTTATTTTTTAAATGAGCGTTTTTTTGACCGATATTTTCTATAACGCCCTCGGCAATTGTTTCTATGTCGGGCTCTTTTGAATAGCTTTGCCCATCATCGGAACCTGTTATTTCAAAGAGCTTGAACTTTACAGAGCTAGAGCCCGCGTTGTATACGAGAGTCTTCATTTTCTATGACCCTCCACTCCATAGTGAGCTTTTTCAACTGTTTGGATTACCTCGTCGAGCTGTTCTAAGTCGGTTGGCTTTACCAAGTGGCACAGCGGCTCTATACCAAAAGGAGAAGGTTGGTAATCTGAATAAGCCGACATATACACTAACAGAGGCTTGTAGTCTAACCCACAAATTGCATCTTTTAGAATTTGCGTTCCCGCTCCTGCAATATCACAATCAACAAAAGCAACATCAAAAGACTTCTTTTTCATCTTTTCTGCCGCCTCTTGCAAACTCACAGCCTCGTCCACTACAATCACGCGGCCGCTGTCTTCTAGCTGATGCTTGAGCTCTACTCTAGCTGGTGCCTCATCGTCGGCTATTATTGCCTCAAAAATCAAGTTAATAAGCCCCCTTTGGTTGGTTGTTATTAATTTTTGGATAATGTTTATTTTAGACGTGTTAGAAGATATGTTTTGCAACGTATGCGGCAATTAGCGTTTAGAAGAGCCAAATCATAGTGATTTATGTGTGATTTATGTGCAAAAAGTGCTGCCTCGGCTTAACGTAAAATATTATCTCGCCCTTATGTGCAAAAAGTGCTGCCTCGGCTTAACGCGAAAATATTATCTCGCCCTTACATGCGAAAAGTGCTACCTCGGCTTAACGTAAAGTACTACCTCGCACTTATATGCGAAAAGCTACCTCGACCTTGTTAACTTATTCATATATCACAAACTGAATGTAGTTTTTAAGCGTATTAGAGATAGCTGCAGTGCCTCCAAAAATATAGCATTTGCCAACCGCATCTTTGTTCTCTCCCAAAATTGTGTCAATTGCCTGCGTGCTTCCATCATATGCCAAAAGCAAAATGCCATTGTTTTTGCCAACAAATGCGCCGCCAGATAATGCGTCTGGGAAGTTTTCTCCAGAAGATACCGCGCATAAATCTAGAGTCATTCCCTCTTCGATTTCGTGCTTAGCAATTTCTGCAGAAGTGTCATAGCGGTTGTTACCACTCCAACGCTCTGCTAAAAGACCGGCGTCTTGCAAAACTAACTCGGCTTGTTCTTTAACCACTCCGGTTCCGCCCACAATAATTGCACGTTTTGCTCCTGTAGATTTAATTGACAAAACCGTTTGCTCCGACAGCGTTCCATCTCCATTTGTTAAAACAACAGGTGCTTTCTTTGAATAAGAGTATGGACTTGCAGATAATGAGTCGGCAAAGCCCGTGCTGCTAGAGATTATTACTGTATCTATTTCGCTTTGTTCGGCTACAACATTTAGAGCCTCTAGAGATGTATCTTGCCTTGTTTGTCCATAAATGCGCTGCGTTTCTAGCCCTAAGTATTTGAGAGTATTTTCTACTACCTTTGAAATTGCACCCTCTCCACCCATGATGATTACTTGCTTTGCTCCAAGAGCATCAATTGTGGTTTTAGCTTGATCAGAAAGCGCACTGGGATTTGTTAGAACAACTGGGGCATTATACACGCCAGCTAGAGCAGAAGCTGACAGGGCATCTGGGAAGTTTTCGCCCGATGCAAGCACTACGGTGTTAGAGGTTTCAAACCCCCTAGACACAATTTCTGCCATTGTGTCGTATCGCACTTCTCCACAAAGGCGCGTAAAGTTGGTATCGGCAGTATAGAGCGCCTCTACATTGTTTGGAATCTCATACGCCGCATATAGCTCGCCTGTTGCGCTGTTTTGCCACTTTCCGCTAAACCCACCTTTGGTATTTGTTGGAAGATTGCAAAGCCTTGTTGCACCAGATCCGCTAAAAGAAAAACCAGAACCCAAACTAACCGACTCTAGCGCATCGCAATTAAAAAACATGCGACTCATATTTGCAACGTTTGATGTGTCAAAGTTCGATATGTCTAAAGTTTTGAGCGAATCACAAAAATAAAACATAGACTCCATGCTTGTGGTATTTAGTGTGTTAAAGTTCGACAGATCCAGCTCAACAAGCGACCTGCATGTGTCAAACATATGGTCTGTTCCTTTTGCATTTGATGTATCAAAACTAGAAAGATCCAAAGATGTTAGCGATTTGCAATTGCAAAACATGTTATTCATATTTTCTACGTTAGATGTGTTAAAACTCGACAAGTCTAGCGACGCAAGTGAACTGCACCCCTCGAACATGCTATACATGTTAGTTACGTTAGATGTATCAAGATCAGATAAGTCTAGGGTTCCAAGCGAAGAACATCCATAAAACATTCTGTCCATGCTCAAAACATTTGAAGTTTTGAAGCCTGCTAGGTTTAAGCTTGTGAGAGCCGAGCAGTTATAAAACATGTTATACATACTTATGGTCCTAGATGTATCTAGCGAAGACAAGTCTAGGGCTCCAAGAGAAGAGCAACTATAAAACATGCCGGTTATATCTGTTACCTTTGACGTGTTAAAGTTCGACAAGTTTAGCGCATTTAGTGATGAGCAGTTATGGAACATGTTGCTCATGTTTTCTACCTTAGATGTGTTGAAGCTAGATATGTTTAGCGTTACAAGAGATGTGCATCCATAAAACATACTGTGCATATCAGCAACGTTTGTTGTTTTAAATCCGCTCAAATCTAAGGACCTAAAAGAGGCACAGTATGAAAACATGTATGACATATCTGTTACTTTTGAGGTATCAAAGCCGCTTATATTTAATGCAGAAAGTGACGCACATTCAAAAAACATACTAGACATATTTTGTACTTTTGATGTATTGATTGTTGATAGATTTAGAGCTGCAAGAGATTTGCACCCACGAAACATGCGACTCATGTTTGTAACATTTGAAGTATTTAGCTTCGATAGATCGACCTCAGTAAGCGAGGTGCAATTATCAAACATAGACGCAGTAGTTAGTGCAGATACCCCTTGTTTGATGTTAACCGAAACAATAGATTGTCTTAGAGAATACCAAGGGGTGTTGCCGTCATTTTCATTTTCCCAGTTAGACAAGGTGCCAGACACTCCGTTGACAGGCTGAATTGTTAAGCACCCTGTTGCATCAATTCTCCACTCACACGTGCCGCACTCTTCCCAATCGGTTGCTTGAACATCTGCTTGTGGATCTGATACAAGGCTGACTTCTGCGAGCTCCGCAGGCTGCTCCACTGCGAGCTCCGCTGGCTGCTCCACACTGGCGTCCGCTTCGTTGCCAATTTCAGAAACCCCCAACGCCTCACTTGTATCTGCTGGCTGCGCAGATGCATGTTGTACATTCAACGCTGGACACGTTGCCAAAACAAATACAAATGCAAATACAACCTTTATAACTTTATTAGCTAGTGCCTTATGTTCAAACATAATTTACCCCTCATATATTTAAAAATTCATTGACCCCCTCATTGATTATAATGCATTAGGCAAAATTGCAATAAAACACTCAGCACAAAAACTGCCGAGCGTTTGCTCCAAAACCATATAACAACAACCCGAATTCCCTAACAAATTATGAGAATTTAGGAATGTAATTCCAAATTTCTCATAAAATTTGATATAATCAAACAACAATAATCACTCATATAAATACAATCAGAAACGGACACATCTAAATGTATATAAACAGAGCAATCGAAAAAACAATCCTCAAATGTTCAGAGCAATTTAGAGTTGTGCTCGTAACAGGTCCTAGACAAGTTGGCAAAACAACAACCCTAAAAAGACTTGCAGAAAATCAACTAATCAATGGCAAAAAACGCAACTATGTCACTCTAGATAACACCTTATATAGAAGCATGGCAAAAGATGATCCCAAAATGTTTTTGCAGGAGTTTTCGCCCCCAGTTCTAATTGACGAAATTCAATATTGCCCAGAGCTCTTGCCTTATATAAAGATTTATGTTGATGAACACGAAGAAAGAGGGCAAATCTGGCTAACAGGATCTCAACCATTTCACTTGATGAAAAATGTTAGCGAGTCACTTGCTGGCAGAGTTGCAATAATTGAAATGTTGGGGTTGTCTCTTGCAGAAATTCAAGATAGAGACACGCTTGCTTTTAGAACCGAAAAAGAAGAACTAAAAGCACGTCTAGCCCAAGCAAAAGAACTGCAAATTAACGAGCTTTATGAGGTCATATATAGAGGCGCTCTGCCAGATGCACAAAATTTAGGTTATGAGATGCTGGAGAGATTTTTTGAGTCATATATCGATACTTATCTGCTGCGCGATATTAAAGATCTTAATAATGTTTCAGACGAGCTCAAATTTAGAAACTTTATGCAAACTTGCGCAACTCTAACAGGACAGCCGGTTAACTACTCCCAAATTGCAAGGCTGTGTGACATTGATTCTAAAACAGCAAAATCCTGGATTTCTATTTTGATGTCGTCATATGTTGTTAAGCTTATTCAACCTTACTACAACAATCTAATAAAACGCATTAATAAGCAACCCGTTTTGCATTTTCTAGATACAGGACTTGCTTCTTATCTAGCTGGATGGAAAAGCATTGAGTCTCTATCGCGTGGACAAATGTCGGGACACATTCTAGAGACCTTTGCATTTGGAGAGATTTGGAAGAGCTACATTAATACAGGTGCAATACGCCCAGATATTTCGTTTCTTAGAACCAGCGATCAAAAAGAGATTGATCTGCTTCTAAACTACGATGGAAAATTGCACCCTATTGAGGTTAAACGAGCCTCATCTATTAACAAAAAAGCCATTAAACATTTTGATTTGCTTAACAATCTCAACACTGGAGAGCTCCCTATTGAGCGAGGAGATGGTTGTGTGCTTTGCATGAGTGACGAAATATATCCAATCGACGAGAGCGTTTGCACCTTTCCTATTTGGGGAATTTAGCAGCGCAGCATATCACACATTTGCGGACGTACCTACGCAAAAAAACACCCTATCGTCTAAAGCAACGGGGGCGACGAAGCTCTAACTTTCGCTCCCGTCGCCCCACTCGCTTAATCAATTAACGCACGAGTCAAAGCACAACAAAAAATCCCAGCAATAAATCTGCGCAAAGCCTACATCCAACAATTGACCTGCACGCAAAAAACACATTTAAGCAGCTTTGCGCAGCTCCCTAGAGCAATGCTTGCACATCTCGCTACACATATTTGACACACCATTGCCCAACATTGAACTGCATGTTCCATATAAACAATTTGTGCAAGGTGTTGTATAAACTTCTTGCATAAATTTTTCAAAATCCGCAGAAACCTCTGCGCAAGTACCTGCATCAATTGAAGGAGTTACACGCACAGCCGCCATATTTGCACGACCTGCTAATGATGGAATTATGAGTGCACTACCAGCTTTGCTAGCTACCTTAGCAACACGCGCAGTTGATGCCTTGCCAAACGCAGGTTTTGCAAACACAGGCTTGCTAGACGCAGCCTTGCCAAGCGCAACCTTTTGCGCCGATAAAGCCACAGCCTCGCCCTTAGATTGTCTGCCAATGCCTGCAAATACCAAAGCAAACCCAGCAAGTGCAAGTCCAACAAATACAATGAGTCCTAATTGGTAGTTGCCATTTGCATCATAAAACAGCGACAAAATTGTGGCTCCAAATGCAACTCCTGCATAGTCAAATGCTCCAATAAAGCCTAGCTTCTTTTCGTAGTCGCGCTCTCCAAATGCCTCACGCACAGACGCTCCAATTGGAATCAGCGTTGCGTCGTAAGCAATTCCAACCAAAACAGCCGACACACACAACATCGCACTAGACACAGAGCCAGACAAAAGAATTACCATAGCCACAACAACACAACCAATACACATTGCAACTACCCATCTGCTTCCAATTTTGTCGATTAGATATCCCATTGCAATCATTGTTGCTGCACTAGAAAACATAGCAATAGAAACAACCATGCCAGCCATATTTGAATATCCAAAGTCCGATGCCATAAGTGCTAGGCTTCCCAAAACTGCATATCCAACAATGCCTACAAGCAAATATCCAACTATCAGGCAATAAAATCTAGGAGTTCTAAACATATCTCCAAATGAGGTTCCCAAATTTATCTTGCGACCCGAGTCGTAACACATAGATATATTTGGGCTTGAGCTATACATAGGAGTATCTCCAAGCTCTTGAGGATCCCCCTTATAGAGCAGATAGCATATAACAGTGCCCAAAATAACTACGCCCATCGTTGCCCAATAAGACATGCGCCAACCAAGCTCAGATATTAGAGAGGTCATAAGAACAGCAAAAACAATACCTGCTACGCTTCCACATGTTTGAACTACGCCAACCAGTGTATTATTCTTTTTCTTAAACCAACTTCCAACAACAACATTTGCTGTGTTAGAACCAAAGGGAGCGTATCCAATACCCAAAAGGAGACCCGCAATATAGAGCATCGTGCAGTTTTGAGCTGATGCAAACATTGCAATTGCAATCACGCTTAGCACGCCTCCAGCAACTATTAGCTTGCGTATTCCAAACTTATCCACAAGTTTGCCATAAGCCAAAAGACTAACTAACGCATTGCCTAGGCTAATCAACGTGAGCGACACCATAAACTGCGATCGTTCAATTCCCCACTCGCCTATTATAGGGTCTGCATATAGGGTTGCAGTATTCCAGCAAACTCCAGACCAAACAACAAACATGACGCAGCAAGAGACTACAGCCGACCAAGCATGTCTAGCCGATACCTTAGATGCCATTGCGTCCCTCCTTCCAATTGAATAGGTGTACAAAAATTTCATCAATTGGTTTTTAATACTTAACGCATTTAACATGCAATAGTGTAGAGACGAATGGTTTTAATTTTTTCACGAACTGTATATCGCACAAGGGCGAGTGGTAGACTATAGGTAACGCTGTTCACATTTTGACAAGTTTTGCGAGGTAGTTAGGCGAAAATGTAATGCTAAATAGTTCTTTGTATAGTGAATTTTTTATGGAGAAAATAAGGTGGAAATAACGTAAAAATGAGACAAAAATAACGCAGAAATTGCACACTCTACTATGCCAAACGAGTGCCCAAAACAGATATCCAATTTCTCTCAGGACAACAATCAACAGCAGCAACGCTAAATCCAATACCTTGCATAAGGGATGCAATTTCTTTGGCTGTATAGATTTTCATGTGTCCGCCAACGCCATCCCAAAGATCAGATTTTGGAGCAGAGCCATCGGCTTCGTTGCAAACAAAAAAGCTTCCGCCAGATTTGCAAACTCTAAAGATTTGTGAAAATGCCTTTTTAATATCTGGCCAAAAATATACCGTCTCATATGCTGTTACAACATCAAAAGTGCAATCATCAAATGGAAGCTCCAACACATCGCCTTTAACTATCTCGCACTTGTTAGCCTTAATAGCATCCCTGTTAACTTCAGAGGCATAATCAACACTGGCTTGCGAGTAATCTAGTCCATACACCTTGCCATCTGGGCAGTAGTCAAGCATTCGCCTAACATTGGCTCCCCCACCACAGCCTGCATCTAAGCAGCAAAAGTCGGAGTCAAACTCAATATGAGGCATACCCCACTCAGAAAGCTCTGCATGGTGACCCGTATTCATGGTTTCTAAAAAATCACGACCAGTTTGTGTTTGCGAGGGCTTTCTGGCATTCTCGTACTTTTCGAGCGCTTTGGCACGGTTATTTTCTTGTTCTTCTGCCTCGCCCATATCCATATGAGAACCTCTAGAGTCACTAGACATTACTTGTCATCTTCTTCAATAAGAGTTTTGCGGCAAGCAGCAAGCAAATCTTTTTGATCTTTGGGCATTTCTGGATAGCGCGGATCCATATCTTCCAAAACGCTCAAAATTGCCTCAGACACAAGCCATCTTGTTTCCCACTTTCGATCTGCAGGAATTACATACCAAGGAGCGTAGTTAGTAGCCGTGTTCTTTATTGTGTCGTTAAATGCGTGACGATATTCGTCCCATTTTGCACGCGTAGACAAATCACTAGTCGAAAACTTCCAATTCTTAGACTCATCGTCTATGCGTTCTAAGAAACGTTTCTTTTGCTTATCTGCGCTCACATTCAAAAATATCTTCATTACCCTATATCCGCTATTGTATAAATAACGCTCGAAGGCTCTAATGTCTTTGTAGTGACCCTCAAAGTACTTGTCTTCGTCCATTTTGAGGATACGATCAGGCAAGTCGTATGTGCGCCATAACTCATCAATTCTTACAACCAAGCACTCCTCATAATAAGACCTGTTAAAAACAGCAATCTTGCCTCGTGTTGGCAAAGACTTAAATGCTCTCCACAAAAAGCCGTGCTTAAGGTCCTCAGAACTTGGCTGCTTAAATCCAAAAACATCAATTCCTGTGGGATTAACTCCACTTAAAACTTTTCGGATAGTTGAGTCTTTTCCGGCTGCGTCCATAGCTTGAAAAACAATTACCAGACCCTCTTTGCCATCGGCATAAAGCTTGTCTTGCAAATTAGAAATTTTTATCTTGTTCTCACTAAGAAGCTGCTCATATTCAGGTCTATTTTCTTTACCAATCTTAGCCGTTGTAGGATAATCATCGAGGTCAAATCCCTTATCAT
>CAVLCC010000027.1:0-28771 GCA_963661535.1 Senegalimassilia sp. | reverse complement strand
TACATCAATTTGCTCAGAGTCCTGAGCTAGCGCTTGGCTAGACCCAATAGCCAAACACAAAAGCAGTGTGGTGATAAGTGCTAAAATCACCCCACATGCTTTGCGAGGATTTTCTAAGGCTTTATAGAAGCCCCCCGCAAATTCGTAAAACTTATGTTTTACTCTCATGTTGTCATCCTTTCGTTTGACCCGACAATACGACCGTATGCTCATTACAAATTGCGTAAGTTTAAATTACCTGGCACAAATAAATACTTAAGCTTCATCAATTCGTAGTTATATAGGTCATCAAATATTCCTTATTCTTACCAAGAAAAACTCAAAGGAATTTTTTAAAAATCAAGTTGGAAGATTTTTACCATAAGCCCCTCGGCGAAAAATCCGAGGGGCTTTTTGTATCATCTTCCTTTCTTTTAAAAACTTACTTTTTTAGATCACTACTTATTTAGAAACAGAAGCAAGGTACTATACATGCAGTGTCTCCAACAAATTGAAGATTTATAAAAGGATGTTCACTATCAGCGCTGCGCGAATTTGACAAACAACTGTAGCTTACTGCACTATTTACTCTAGGTGAGCGAAGCCATGATTTATATCCGTAATATGGCGCTGTATATGAATATTGTGACGGTATATTGCCTGCACGATCTTCTAAAAGACTATTCCATTTATCATCATCATCATAAGTAATTGCACTTGAAGTACTTCCCCATGAACAACCAGAGAATGCTTTATATTGGCTGCCTTCTTTAATAGTAGCATAATCAGACTCTAAAACCGAATCTCCATAAATTTCTGAGGCAGACAATAACCAGAAATTATTTCCACTGCTGGTATATGTGCCACTAAAACATGTACCAGTAGTTGCACCGTTAGATTTAGCGTGTACTTTATCTACTTGTTTAATCTTGCCCGAGCCTGATAAATCACTCATACCACCATACACATAACCAGAAGAACTATTTAAACTTGTGTACATCGCTGTACCCGACCAAATAGTTCTACTGTCGTAAGACATATGAGAACCAGAGATTACTTGAGAGGATGGTAGGCAATGTGTAGCCATAAAGGTTACCTTAGAACCATCACTGTCGTGTTGTCCTACCTGAATAATCCTAAACTCAACCCATTGGTTTTTGCCAGTGCCTGCATCAGAACCCTTCCATTTTGTATAGAGGTGATAGGTATCGTTATTCATATATCCTTCCCACTTAGACTTAATAGAAGAATCAGAATTAATCTTTGACATCTCATCATCAATTGTAGCTTGGTTTACAAAATTAGTTGCAGTCTCTGGATTAGTTAGACCAGGAGCAGCCAGCCAATACTTATCAGTTGTACCTGGGTCTAGTTTGGTTTGCTTAATCTCCCAAGTATTGTCTGCTTCTTTAGAACCTGTTGTGTTTCCTGAGTCACCAGGCTTAGCCACAGGTCTAAATGTACCAACAGATCCACTTGATGTCTTGTCCCAAGTAACATCTCCACTTTGGAAAGTAACACCTTGTTTAGTGATAGTAGGAGAGACAGTGTAGGTTTTACCACTCTGATATTCATAGCTAATACCAGAATTTAGATGAACTGTTGTAGTACCTAGATCTAGTTTATTAATAGTCCAGTTACATGTCACAGTGCCTTGGTAGTTGCCTGTGCCCGTAACAGAAATCGTTTGAGTTCCAGCTTTTGTTCGTATGTTATTACTTGGGGTGTATGAAGGAGTTTCTCCATTTACTCCACCAGAAATGCTTAGCGATGCAGTTTGCTCACCACCATTGTAGGTCACTGTAGTAGCAGTTACACCTGTAAGAGTTGCTTTTCCAATAGTCCATGTAACACCAGTCTTAGAACCTTGGAAGTTTTTAGAGCCAGATTTAGCTTGTGCTCCTACTGTATAGGTACCGGCATTTTTGGCAGTTGTTGTACTGCCTGAAACAATCTCATAATCACTTGCTGGTACTACAGTGTTATTGCCCTTAACTATAATTTTTGGTGTTTGAGTCTTTCCTGTATATGTTTCGTATCCAGAAATCTCGATGGTATCAATTGTAGCTTTTGCAATTGACCAAGTAACTGTATTTGTACTGCCACTAAAGTTGCTTTTATCTACAGCTGTTGCTTGAGCATTATAAGTACCAGCATCTTGTTTAGAGTTATTAGCAATAGTGTATTCATCTGTATTTAGAACTATATCTCCAGATTTAACGCTTACTACTTTATTAGTTTGTGTAGCACCATTATATGTAAATGATCCACCTTGTAGAGTTAGAGTTCCAAGTGGTGCTTGGTTAATCTTCCAAGTCAATGTCTTAGTGCCAGTATAGTCACCAGTGCCTGTGAGTGTGAATGTGTAGCTATCTACTCCAGCTTTAACACACGAATCTGTCTTTTGATCAGATGTTTTGTTTATTGTATAGTCTGTGCGCTCTTCATTTAGATCATGGAATAGCGAAGCAGATTGAACATCTGGGCACTGAGCAAACCTATTATATGTAAATTCTGTTTGTGCAAGCGTGACAGTTGCCGCATTAATGTCTGCAGGAGTAATTCTCCAAGTTGCAGTTTGGGTGCCTTTGAAGTTACCAGTACCCAAAACACTTACCACATAATAGTAGTTAGCTAGATCAGTCTTTACGTGGTTTCCAGTAGTCTCACCTGCTACAGTATATTCAGAGCTAACTGTAATATCTTTGTCTTCTAGGTTATCACCATACCAAGCAGGTGTAGTTACTTTGTTTACAGTAACGCCTTGGTCTGCACCGTTATATACCAATTCTTGGGCAGATAGCTCAACACTAGATCCAGCAATATCTTTTTGTGCGATAGTCCAGCTCTTTGTAATAGATCCACTAAAGTTGCCTGTGCCTTTAACTTCTAGAGTATAGTTATCATTTCCTGCTACTGCATTTGAGTCTTTAGCAGCATTTCCACTAATTGTATACTCGGTTACCTTTGAGGTGTTTGCAAGCTCAATGCCAGATGCATAAACATGCTCAGCTTCAACAGTTTGTTGTACGCCGCTATAAGTTAGGCTTGTAGCAGAAGTCTCTAGAGAGCTAATATCGCGTGTTGCAATTGAGAACTTGTATGTGTGTGAACCATAGTAGCGACCCTTACCAGTAACTGTAACACTTGCAGTTTTGTTTCCAGCGTTTACGTTATTGCTATAAGTTGTAGAGAAGTCAGATCCTTGAGTTAGAGTCTGTCCGTTACTTACTAGGTTTACTTCAGGAGTTTGACGCTGACGATCATATACTAGTCCATCAGCTGCACTCATTGCACTTTCATCAGTGTTTTCGTCCCAATCGATTGCAACAATCTCAAAGTATACATCTCCTGATTCATCAGTATACTCAGTGCCTCTGTCGCCTCCATCAGCATCTAATGCGCTAACTGATGCGCCACTACCATACTCAGAGCCATCACTATATGCAAAGTGAGCTTTTACATTTTTGCCTTTTGCGCCTTGTGGGAAGATAAGTGTCCAATATCCTCCGGAGTCAACTTGAATATCTACTCCCTCTAGAGCTACATAAGTTCCACTACCACGTCTAGGCTCATATTCAACGCTAACTATTACCTTATCATCGGCTTGATCGATCACGTCTCCTGTACCATCTTCACCAGTTTGTGAGTTGCCTTTAGCAAAGAAAGCATCTCCGTGATCATCTGTTGTTGCGTTTCCTCTGATGTTTCCGTCGTAATCTGTTGCATAAACGCTAGTCTCGCTTAGTGCTTGACCTTGCTCATTTTCTAGATGAACTTTTACGTTTTTGCCTTTAGCGGCTTGAGGAAGCTCAACTGTATATGTTCCATCTTCGTTAGATGTAACAGTAGCACCTGCAATCTTTTCTAGCTCTGTTCCATCATCTGCATAAGTTGTAACAGTTGCGCTAACAGTCTCACCAGTTGTTTGGTCTATAACATCTCCTGTGCCATCGGTATCTGTAGTTGTTTGAGAGTTATAAAACACTGCTACACCTTTTGCATCGGTATATCCAATGCCTCTGATGTTTCCGTCAGCATCTGTAGCTGTTACTTTAGTTGCTTTTTCTACTGCCTCTCCAGTTTCTGTATTTGTAAGAGTTACGCGTACAGTCTTTCCTTGTGCAGCTTTAGGGAGATCTAGTGTGTAGTCGGTTTTTTTAGATGTGGCATTTTGGATAGCTACAACATCAACATCTCCTAGTGGCTTCCACGTGCCATCTTCATCTAGGTACTCAACACTAGCAGTTACTAGTTTGTCTGTAGTTGGATCAACTACATCTGTGGTACCTGGATCTTTATCTCCTGTACCTGTGCCTGAGCCACTACCGTCAGGATCTGTAGTTGTGCCTTGGTTGTTAGGGAACTCTACAACACCATCTGTAGTTGTGCCAGATCCGCGATAGTTTCCATCTGTATCTGTTGCTCTAACTACAGTGTTATCAGCTACAGGCTCGCCGCTTTGTTGGTCTACTAGCTTAACTTGAACGTCTTTGCCTTTAGCACCCTCAGGCAACACTACATCATATGTTCCGTCTTCGTTGACTGTTACCTTAGCGCCACCAACTGGCTCATACTCTCCAGTCTCGCTATTTTTAGCATAGACAGTAGCTGTTACTAGTTTGTCTGTAGTTGGATCTACTACATCTGTGGTACCTGGGTCTTTATCTCCTGTACCTGAGCCACTACCGTCAGGGTCTGTAGTTGTACCTTGGTTGTTGGGGAACTCTACAACGCCTTCAGAAGTTGTGCCTTCACCTCTATAGTTACCATCTGTATCTGTTGCTCTAACTACAGTGTTATCAGCTACAGGCTCACCGCTCTCTTGATCTACTAACTTAACTTGAACGTCTTTGCCTTTAGCGCCCTCAGGCAACACTACATCATAGGTTCCGTCTTCTGTGACTGTTACCTGAGCACCACCAATAGGCTCATAGTTACCAGTCTCGCTATTTTTAGCATAGACGCTAGCTGTTACTAGTTTGTCTGTAGTTGGGTCTACTACGTCAGTTGTTCCTGGATCTTTATCTCCTGTACCTGAGCCACTACCATCTGGGTCCGTAGTTGTACCTTGGTTGTTAGGGAACTCTACAACACCATCTGTGGTTGTGCCTTGACCTCTATAGTTACCATCTGTATCTGTTGCTCTAACTACAGTGTTATCAGCTACAGGCTCACCGCTCTCTTGATCTACTAACTTAACTTGAACGTCTTTGCCTTTAGCGCCCTCAGGCAACACTACATCATAGGTTCCGTCTTCTGTGACTGTTACCTGAGCACCACCAATAGGCTCATAGTTACCAGTCTCGCTATTTTTAGCATAGACGCTAGCTGTTACTAGTTTGTCTGTAGTTGGGTCTACTACGTCAGTTGTTCCTGGATCTTTATCTCCTGTACCTGAGCCACTACCATCTGGGTCCGTAGTTGTACCTTGGTTGTTAGGGAACTCTACAACACCATCTGTGGTTGTGCCTTGACCTCTATAGTTACCATCTGTATCTGTTGCTCTAACTACAGTGTTATCAGCTACAGGCTCGCCGCTTTGTTGGTCTACTAGCTTAACTTGAACGTCTTTGCCTTTAGCACCCTCAGGCAACACTACATCATATGTTCCGTCTTCGTTGACTGTTACCTTAGCGCCACCAACTGGCTCATACTCACCAGTTTCATCATTTTTGACATAGACAGTAGCTGTAACTAGTTTGTCTGTAGTTGGATCTACTACGTCAGTTGTTCCTGGGTCTTTATCTCCTGTACCGCTATCGCCACCATCAGGATTTGTGGTTTCACCTTTGGTTTTTAGGAATACTACAACACCTTGTGTATCGGTTGTTTGTGTGCCTCTATAGTTGCCATCAAAATCATTTGCAGCAACTACAACGCCTGATAGATAACCAGTTACTTCTCCTTCTTCTGTAACATAGCTAAGTGTTACACGAGTAGAAACGCCCTTAGCACCTTGCGGCAGTTCAACTGTATAGTACTCAGAGGTCTTAGCTGCTACTTTAGCATCTCCTAGAGCACTCCAAGTAGTGTTATCTAGGCTTGTTTCTACTGTAGCTTTGATGATAGAGGTTTGACCTTTATCTGTATCAGGATCAGGATCTGGATTAGGGATTTCTGTTTCACCCTTATCTTTGTCGGTAGTTCCTGCTGACTTTAGGAAAGTTGCTACGCCTTGAGCATCGGTTAGCTCAGTACCGCGTAGGTTTCCATCTGCATCTGTGGCAGATACGCTAACACCCTCACCTAGGCTTTTTCCGCTCTTTTGATAAGCAAGCGCTACTTTTACGCTCTTACCCTTAGCAGAAGTAGGCAGATCTATGCTATATCCACTGTCGCTTACGCTAACTACAGCTTCACCTAGTGCATACCATGTCTCATCGTCATTACTTGTTGTGATCTTAACAACAACTAGGTTGCCATCTTGATCTACCACATCAGTCTTTCCACCATCATCAGGATCTGTTGGGGTGGTTGGATCAGTTGGGACAGAAGGATCTGTTGGATCAGTTGTTGTGCCTGTTGTTTTTAAGAAGTAAGCAATACCCTCACCATTTGTAGTTTGTGTGCCGCGGTCATTTCCGTCTTGGTCTGTTGCAGATACAACTGCATTTGCCAAAACTCCTGTTTGGTTGCCGTCGGCATCTACATAGACAAGTGTAGCCTCAACATTTTTGCCCTTAGCAGCTTGTGGGAATACCAAAGAGTATGTGTTGTTCTCATTTAGTGTTACAACCACTCCACCTAGTGCAACATAACTACCACTGTTGTCATAATCATATTTTAGAGTTGCTTTTATAGTTGTAGTTTGTCCTTGGTCTGGATCTGGGGTAGGTGTAGGAGAAGGAACAATGGTCTCGCCTTTGTCTTTGTCTGTAGTACCTGTTGATTTATCAAAGATAACTACGCCTTCTGTAGTCTCGCCAACTCCACGCTCGTTTCCATCAGCATCGCTAGCTGATACCTTAGTGCCATCAGCTACTGGGTTGCCTTCTTCATCTGTTAATACTGCTTTTACAGTGTGACCTTTTGCCGCCTCAGGCAAATCTAGGCTATAAGTTCCATCATCGTTTGCTATAACTTTTACACCTGACAGAGGTGTAGTAGCATCTCCGCTGTCATCACTGTCGTAGTATACGGTCGCATTTATCTTGTTGTTAGACTTATCTGTTGTATCAGTCTTTCCATCTTTGTCGGTTGTGCCTTGACCTTTAGGAAATGATACTTCACCGCCCTCGGTCTGACCTGTGCCTCTAGATGTGCCATCAGAATCTGTGGCGCTGACCTTTGTGCCGTCAGCTATAGGCTCTCCAGTCTCATCATCTACTAGAGTTACCTTTACATCTTTGCCTTTAGCATCTTCTGGCAGATCGATTTTGTATGTATCACTATCCTTATCATAGACTACCTTAGCGCCAGGGAGTGGAACATAGGTGCCTGTGCCGTCTTTGTCATAGGTTACGGTTACCTCTACGGTTTTGTCGTCTTTACCAGCAACATCAGTTTGGCCTTTGTCTTTGTCTGTTGTGCCTGTTGCACGCAAAAACGTTGCAATACCTTCTTCATCTGTGAGAACACTTCCGCGCTCATTTCCACTTGCATCTGTGGCTGATACGCTAATACCCTCGCCAAAGTTAGATGTGATATTGCCATCTTTGTCTGCATATTGGAGTTGTACCTTAACATCGCATCCTTGAGCTGTGGTAGGTAGGCTAACTGCATAAGTGCCCTCTGTGGTACCAGATACCTTAGCATCAGGCAAAACACTCCAGACTTCTCCATCTTCGCTATATGTAACTGTTGCTTTCACATATTGTTTTGCAGTGTCATCTGGTTCAACTGTAGGATCAGGGTTAGGGATAATGGTCTGTCCGCCCTTATCTGTTTTTCCAGAATCTTTAGAAAATACTACAGTGCCTTTGTCGGTAGAGCCAACGCCTCTAATAGATCCATCAGCTTCTATGGCTGTTACCTTGGTGCCATCTTCAACAGGCTCACCTGTTGAATATACAAGACCTGCTTTTACATCTTTGTCTTTAGCAATTTCTGGAAGAACTAGTGTATAGGTTCCGTCTTCGTTAGCCGTAACTGTCGCTTCTGGTAGTGGGGTGTCAATTACGCCATCGCCATCTGGATCATAGAAAACAGTTGCTTGTACTTTTTTATCTGTGTTATCTACGACATCAGTTTTGCCAGCCGTATCTGTAGCACCAGTTGATTTATCGAAGGTGACCTCGCCGTCTTTGGTCTCACCTGTGCCACGGTTTGTGCCATCAGCGTCTGTAGCTGTTACCTTTGTGCCATCAGCTACTGGGTTACCATCTTCATCAGTTAGCTCAGCTTTGACAGTTTTGCCCTTAGCATCTTGCGGAAGCTCAATTACATAGTTTCCATCTTCGTCAACTGTGACCTTGGCACCTGGTAGCTCTTCAAAGTTGCCATTGCCGTCTTTATCATATGTAACTTTTACATTTGTTTGTATTCCTTGCTTGTCAGTTACATCGGTTGTGCCGTCTTTGTCTGTAGTTCCTGTTGACTTATCAAAGGTAACTTCACCGTCTTTGGTCTCACCGGTGCCACGGTTTGTACCATCAGCGTCTGTAGCTGTTACCTTTGTGCCATCAGCTATAGGGTTGCCGTTCTCATCAGTTAGTTCTGCTTTGACGGTCTTGCCCTTAGCTTCCTCGGGCAGATCAATTGTATAGTTTCCGTCTTCATCCACTGTGACCTTAGCACCTGGAAGTGGGGTTTCAGCAATACCGTCACCATCTTTGTCATAAGTGACTACAACATCTGTTTGTTTGCCGTCTTTGCCAGTTGTATCGGTCTTACCATCTTTGTCTGTGGTGCCAGTTGACTTATCAAAGATAACCTCACCGTCTTTGGTCTCGCCAGTTCCTCTCACTGTGCCATCAGCATCTGTGGCTGTTACTTTTGTGCCATCAGCTATAGGAGTGCCATCTTCATTTTCAAGTACTACTCTTACATCTTTTCCTTTAGCACTATCAGGAAGCTCAACTGAATAGCTTCCATCAATATTGGCTTTTACTTCAGCTCCTGGAAGTGGGGTGTCGGCTATGCCATCGCCATCTTCATCATAATAGACAGTTGCCTTAATGGTGTCGCCATCTTTATCTGTTGTATCGGCTTTACCATCTTTGTCTGTAGTAGATGAGCTAGGTGCAAATGTTGCGTCTCCTTGCGCATCAGTTGTGCCAACGCCTCTAATAGCTCCTGTGCTTTCTGCTACAACAACCTTGGTATTTGTAATAGGATCGCCAAAATCTTTGTCTTGTAGGTGAACCTTAACAGACTTATCAGCAACACCTTGCGGAAGCTCTACTGTATATGTATCGCTATCCTTATCATATGTTACGTTAGCGCCTGCAACCTTAGACTCGTACTCGCCATCGCCATCACTGTCATAGCTAACAGTCACATTTGCAATCTTGTCATATTTGCCTACGACATCAGTTTTGCCAGCCGTATCTGTAGCACCAGTTGATTTATCGAAGGTGACCTCGCCGTCTTTGGTCTCACCTGTGCCACGGTTTGTGCCATCAGCGTCTGTAGCTGTTACCTTTGTGCCATCAGCTACTGGGTTACCATCTTCATCAGTTAGCTCAGCTTTGACAGTTTTGCCCTTAGCATCTTGCGGAAGCTCAATTACATAGTTTCCATCTTCGTCAACTGTGACCTTGGCACCTGGTAGCTCTTCAAAGTTGCCATTGCCGTCTTTATCATATGTAACTTTTACATTTGTTTGTATTCCTTGCTTGTCAGTTACATCGGTTGTGCCGTCTTTGTCTGTAGTTCCTGTTGACTTATCAAAGGTAACTTCACCGTCTTTGGTCTCACCGGTGCCACGGTTTGTACCATCAGCGTCTGTAGCTGTTACCTTTGTGCCATCAGCTATAGGGTTGCCGTTCTCATCAGTTAGTTCTGCTTTGACGGTCTTGCCCTTAGCTTCCTCGGGCAGATCAATTGTATAGTTTCCGTCTTCATCCACTGTGACCTTAGCACCTGGAAGTGGGGTTTCAGCAATACCGTCACCATCTTTGTCATAAGTGACTACAACATCTGTTTGTTTGCCGTCTTTGCCAGTTGTATCGGTCTTACCATCTTTGTCTGTGGTGCCAGTTGACTTATCAAAGATAACCTCACCGTCTTTGGTCTCGCCAGTTCCTCTCACTGTGCCATCAGCATCTGTGGCTGTTACTTTTGTGCCATCAGCTATAGGAGTGCCATCTTCATTTTCAAGTACTACTCTTACATCTTTTCCTTTAGCACTATCAGGAAGCTCAACTGAATAGCTTCCATCAATATTGGCTTTTACTTCAGCTCCTGGAAGTGGGGTGTCGGCTATGCCATCGCCATCTTCATCATAATAGACAGTTGCTTTAATGGTGTCGCCGTCTTTTTTGGTAACGTCGCCTTTGCCATCTTGATCTGTTGTAGATTTAGAAGCTAGGAAGGTTACATCTCCAGATGTATCGGTTTTACCAATACCTCGAATAGAACCGTCAGAATCTGCTGCAACAACAGTGGTGTTAGTCTCAACTGGATTTCCAGTTGCACTATCTTCTAGATGAACTTTGACATCTTTGCCTTTAGCATCTTCAGGCAGCACTACTGTATATGCATCTTCATCCTCATTATATGTAACACTAGCACCTGGCAAAAGTGTATCTATTGTGCCATCGCCATCTTCGTCGTAATAAACTGTTGCAGTTGCTTCTTTGCCATATTTGCCAATTACATCTGTTGTGCCGTCTTTATCTGTAGTGCCGCTTGATTTGTCAAAGATAACACTTCCGTCTTTAGTTTCGCCTGTGCCACGCTCATTACCATCAGCGTCTGTAGCTGTTACCTTTGTGCCATCAGCTACTGGGTTGCCATCGCTATCTGTGATCTCAGCTTTGACGGTTTTGCCCTTAGCATCTTGCGGAAGCTCAATTACATAGTTTCCATCTTCGTCCACTGTGACCTTGGCACCTGGAAGTGGTGTATAAGTGCCATCACCATCTTTGTCGTAGGTAACTTTTACATCTGTTTGGTTGCCTTTGTCATCAGTTGTATCAGTTGTACCGTCTTTGTCTGTAGTGCCGCTTGATTTATCAAAGATAACTTCACCATCTTTGGTCTCACCGCTGCCACGGTTTGTTCCATCTGCATCAGTGGCTGATACCTTTGTGCCATCTTTAACTGGGTTGCCTTTTTCATCTGTAATCTCTGCTTTTACAGTTTTGCCCTTAGCCTCTTCAGGTAGCTCAATTACATAGCTACCGTCTTCGTTTACTGTGACCTTAGCGCCAGGAAGTGGCTCTTCTGCTACTCCGTCGCCATCTTTGTCATAGAAAACTTGTGTTTGAGTTGTAGTTCCACTGTCAGGTGTGGTATCTGTCTTTCCGCTATCGTCTGTAGTGCCAGATGTCTTTGGGAAAGTAGCATTTCCTTGTCTGTCTGTAGTGGCGCTTCCACGTAAGTTAGATCCAGAGTCATTAGCGCTAACTTCTGCATCTCTAATTGGCTGTAGTGTGTCTTTGTTAACTAGGTTAACCTTAACATCTTTATCTTTTGCCTCAAGTGGAAGATCTAGGGTATAGGTACCGTCTTCGTTTGCGCTAACTCTTGTATTTGGAAGAGCAACATAAGTGCCATTTCCATCTTTATCATAGGTTACAGTTGCTAGCACTTCTACATCGTCTTTGTTCGTGATGGTAGTTGTGCCACTATTATCTGTATTTCCCCAAGATGAGTCTATCTCATCTAGAGTAGCTCTTTGCATCTTTTGATAAAGATTAGTAGAAATAACAGCAGTTCCACCCAAAACATTTGCTTTTCTTATCTCGACTTTATTATCGCTTAGTGCTTGGATAACTTTTGTATTCTCGTTTTCGCTAGCTAGCATAACTACGCTGCCAAGCTTGCCACATAGTGCTCCTCCAGATAGGGCATCTGGGAAGTTTTCGCCATATGCAACAGCTAGACCTTCGTATGTAAGACCATTGTTTACACACCAAGAAACAATTTGTTGAGAGGTGTCGTAGCGTGTTTGTCCTGCTAGACGAATAACATTGCTAGTTCCTAGCTGAGACTGAAGAGCAGTTTCTACAGAAGAGGCTACTCTTGCTGTGCCTCCTGCAATAATTACGCGGTTGAACTTACCGCTTGTAAGAATATCTACAGACTCTTGTGTTAGTTGTCCGCTGCCATCAGCTAAAAGAATTGGTGCACTTTTAGCATATGCATAAGGACTCATAGATAGAGCATCTGCAAAGCTTTCTCCTGAAGCAATAATTGCAGTTTTGCCCCATGAATCTTCTTGAGCCTCATAGATTTTTTCTGCAGTTTGATAACGTGTAGCACCTGCTAGACGTTCTACTTCTACTCCCATGTTTTTAATTGATGAAGATACATTATCGGACACTGCGTAACTACCACCAGCAATAATTGCTTTGGTAGCGCCTAGCCTAGTAATCTCATCTTTAGTTTGTTCAGATAGGGAGTTTGGGTCTGTGAGTAGAACTGGAGATTGATAATATCCAGCTAGGGCTGTTGCAGCTAGCGCATCTGGGAAGTTTCCTGCGCTGGACACAATTACTGTATCTACACTTTCAAATCCTGTTTTAGATACTTCTTGCATTGTGTCTAGTCGAGCTTGACCAGAAACACGGTTCCACTCTACTAGCTGTGTGTAGCCATCTGCTACATCAATTTGCTCAGAGTCCTGAGCTAGCGCTTGGCTAGACCCAATAGCCAAAAGCGCCATTAACGCGGAGATCATTGCTAGTATCACTCCACGTTTGCTGAGAGGTTTTAGGGCATTAGCTTGGGAATGCCCCCCCCCCCGCAAATTCGTAAAACTTATGTTTTACTCTCATGGTGTCATCCTTTCGTTTGACCCGACAATACGACCGTATGCTCATTACAAATTGCGAAAGTTTAAATTACCTAGCACAAATAAATACTTAAGCTTCCTCAATTCGTAGTTACATACGTCATAAAATATACCTTATTCTTACTATGAAAAATATGAAATTTTTTTAGTGGTAAATATTAACTATGGGAGGGGAAGCATTAAAATGTGTGTTTATCTGCTGTTTTATTGTTAATGTGAGCTTTTTGAATGCAAAAAATCAAATATTCGATTTGGATTTAGTCTATAATTGTAGTGAATTTTCAACTACATTACTAATAATACGATGTAAATTAGAACATTTGTCTACTAACGATGTCACAAAAAGGGCGATATTTGGCTAGCATGTCTTTAATCTACACAATCTGCAAAAGCCATCTGAAAAAAAATGTGAGACCAAAGGCAATTAGTCCGCAGCCTGGGAAGGTTAAAATCCAAGTCCAAACCATATCCTTGGCAACTCCCCACTTAACCGCCGTTAGTCTCTTAGCTGAGCCTACGCCCATGATTGCAGTTGTGTTAGTGTGAGTTGTAGAGATTGGAAAGCCCGACAAGGTCGAGATTAAAATTGAGGCACTGGCAGCCATCGTTGCAGCAAAGCCTTGCCATTTTTCCATCTTAACCATATCCATGCCAACACTTTTAATTATGCGCTTGCCGCCAAGCGCTGTGCCCAAACACATCGAGGACGAACACAAAACAATCACCCATAATGGAAATGACATCTCGCCCATCACATGACCTGATCCCATTGCAAGCATAACGCCCAAAACGCATACGCTCATGAACTTTTGACCATCTTGAGCACCGTGCATAAATGCCAAAAGACCAGCTGCAACAACCTGGAGCCTTCCAAATGTTTTTTGCGAGTGCCTAAAGTTCACATTTCTGCACGCTAACCCAATCAGCTTAGTGAACAGCCATCCGAGTCCAAATCCTAGACCCATCGAAGCCACTAGTCCATAAATTACCTTTACCCATTCGCTCCAATTAATGCAATCGAAGCTAAAACTCAAAGCAATTGCGGCACCCGTAATTCCAGCAATTAGCGAATGTGATTGGCTAGTTGGAATACCAAACATCCACCCAATTGCTCCCCATACAATGATTGCAACCATCGCAGACATGAGTGCAATTAGGGCAGCTGTGCTATCAGAACCCAGGTCGACCATATTAAAAATTGTATGAGCCACTGCAGTTGACACAAGGGTCATCAATGCAACACCTGCAAAGTTCAAGATTGCCGCCATCATAATTGCTTTAAATGGAGAAATTGACTTTGTGGCTATAGCAGAAGCAATTGCATTTGATGCATCAGTTGCTCCATTTATAATCACAGTTCCAATTGAAAGAATAATAGTAACCAAAAGCACCGGATTTGATGCAATTTCTGACATTACTGTAGAAAAACTTATGTCCACTTTTGCCCTATCTATCTAGAGAATTTTTAATGATGAAGTGCGTATGTTACTTTATGCTTGGACTTACCTTTTATTGCTGCTTTTTACTGGAGTCGAGCATCGAAACAAATTTAGATATTACTTCTGTTGAATCGTTTGAACTCCCTGAAGTTGCGTTGCTTGCATTTGAGGCTTGAGTGTTGTTGCTCAGGTTGCCGCTGTCGATGACATCTATGCCATCGAGTTGCTGCGTTGCGTTAGTGCTGTTATCAAATCCGACATCATCAAATGAGCTAGCACTTGCAATGTTTTCGTCGTAGGCTCCATCGGCAAAGTTGTCATCAAATTCGTCGAGACTGTCATCGCCATCGCCTCCGCCGTCTCCACCTCCGCTGCCTGCAGGCTCGTCTTGACCATAAACATTTGCGCTCTGCTTGGTAAGCACAGAGCTAATGCCTTCTGCCAAAAATGTAAGAACCAATACCGCAATTAGAACACCAATTCCAACTATACGCCCAGTTGGATCGTTGGTTATATAATCTACAACCGCTCCAACATAAGGTATCGAAAAACAAACTACACCTATAACATTTTCGTATAATACCGGAGCATCGTTTGAATTGTTAGCGTCACCCTTTGTTGTAATGGTTTTGTCGTCATAATTGTTAGAGACAACACGGTGAGTTAGAACGTCTAAGTCCTCGTTCATAACAACAGAAACAACCTCACCCGGGCGCAAAGCCGCAGGCTCTTTTGGCTGCACAAATACCAAAGTTCCAATAGGGTAATCTGGAGTCATAGATCCAGTTAGAACGTTAAATTCTTGCACTCCAAACAGGCGCGGAATGCCAATGCCGCAAACGCATATAAAGAGAAGCAAGCACAAAATGCGCATGGCTCCCTGCAAAATACGGGCTAAAAGCGGAGGTTTTGCATCGCGAATAATAATTCTAATAGTGTCTGGCTGTTGTCCTTCAGAATCTGTGATATTTACAGAAGCTTGACTAGGTTGATGACCGCTCAACATACCTCCCAAAAACGACAAAAAGTCTGCGCATTGTTTATTTGTAATTTGTTTGCATTGTCTATCGTAACAAACACACACTTAATCGCTTATGTTGTTTACCGTGTGCGTATGCAATTTGGTTTTTAAGTAAAATTTTTGTGTAGAGGGATTGGTTGGTGGTTAATTGGTTTAAGGGGAACAAAAAAGCCGCTTGATTTGCGGCTGTGTTTATTTTGATGGTGGGCGATGAGGGATTTGAACCCCCGACCTTATGCGTGTAAAGCACCTGCGCTACCACTGCGCCAATCGCCCATATTTTCTAGGTCGCGCTGACCTGCCAAACTATTATTGCAACATATTTGACTTTGCGCAAGAACCAACTTGGCTTGCGGGCAAAAAATTCCACGAAGTGCATGGGGGCACGTGGATACTCGAGAGCACGAACCGCGAGAAACACAAGAAGCGTATGAGGAACGCGAGAAGCGTGGCTCGCAAAGTTTATCTACTGCGCTCCAGCCAAGCTCCCTTAATTTCGCCCGCTAGAGTAATTGACCCTGAAGCAATCGTATTAACTTGCCTTAGCATTAGCTCGTCTAAAGCCAGCTTTGGGTTTTCAAAAATCTCGGGACGTGTGCCTGTCATCTCCTCCACCATATCTGCTAGTTCAAAACACGTAAGCGCACGTAGAGAACTTGTTTGCGTAACTGCGATATCTGGAGTAAGTCCAGCTAGAGCCTCAATAATTCCGTGCGCGTCTTTGTCGGCAAGAACAGCCAAAAGCAATTGAAAATCACCTTGCGGAAACTTGCGTGCAACAGCTGTTGCCAAGTTAAGTGCAGACTGAGGATTGTGTGCAGCATCTATAATGAGATATGGGTTTTTGCACAAGGTTTCAAATCTGCCAGGAATTGCAAAGCTCTTCATAATAAGACGAACATTATCTACGTCAAGCGCATGACCAACATATAGCTCTGTTGCAGCAATTGCAGTTGCAATATTTTGTGCCTGATACAAAGGCGCGTGCATAATAATCTGGTCGTAGGTTGCATATATGCCAGTTACGTCTACACAAATTGTTCCAGGTTCGTCTCCATATTTGCAAGCGTATGTAACAAATCCAGATGCTCCATCAAATTTTGTTGAGGCTGCATCTGCTTTGCTTTTCACCAGCCAAGGTCTAGCTCCAACCTCATTTGCACGCTCTTGAAAAACATGGAGAGTAGACTGGGTTCCAGGTCCTAGAACAGCCTTGCAGCTCTCATGGATTATTGCTGCTTTCTCGCAAGCAATTTCTTCTTGGGTGTTTCCTAGGACTCCTAGATGGTCAAGACCAATGCCTGTAACTACTGCCACGTCGCTGTTAACTATGCTTGTGGCATCCCATCTTCCACCCATGCCGCACTCTAGCACAGCCACGTCAATACCAGCTTTAGCAAAAGCCCAAAATGCAGCAGCTGTTAGCAGCTCGAACTCTGTTATAACCATATCTTGTAGTTCGTCTGCCACACGTTTGGCTTCTAGCACGGCATCGGCGAAGAGACTCTTATCACA
This sequence comes from Senegalimassilia sp., assembly GCA_963661535.1. Taxonomy (GTDB): domain Bacteria; phylum Actinomycetota; class Coriobacteriia; order Coriobacteriales; family CADBOM01; genus CAVLCC01. The sequence goes on along the minus strand of CAVLCC010000027.1, from coordinate 11,913 downwards.
AATCTTGCCGTCAATTTCTATGCGCTCTGGGTACTCTACCAAATGCGGACTTGTATAAAGACCTGTTTTATACCCAGCTCCACGCAGTAGCGCAGCGGTTTGTCTAACAGTAGAAGTTTTGCCGTTGGTTCCAGCAATTTGAATTGATGGATATTTAAGGTGGGGATTACCCATCTTTTGCATCATTTTGCTAATGCCATCTAAAGACGGATTAACTCCAAAGATGAGTGCCTCATCAATAATTTGTAAGGCTTGATTGTAGCGTTGCTCCGGCATGTCTGCTGTGCCATCCGTATCAACCGTGTCCGCCGCCGCACCCGCCATATCACTCAAATCCGACATCCCTGTCACACCACCCGTCGTATCCGCCACCTTGCTAACCCAACTCCGCTAGTTGAGCTTCTATACGGACAAGTGCATCGTCAACATCAGCTGCTTCTGCACGCGTTTTTGCAACCACTTCTGGCGCAGCCTTCGATAAAAATCCCTCGTTAGCAAGCTTCTTGTCGTATTTTTGCTTATCACTAAGAAGTTTGTCGCGCGATTTTGACAAACGTGCGCGTTCAGCATCAAAGTCAACCAAACCCTCAAGTGCAATATATACCTCAAGGTCATCTGTAATAAATGCCGAAGCAGCCTGCGGTTTTTGCGCGTCTTGAGCAATCGTGAGCGCAGACAAATTTCCCATCGAAACAATCAGCTCTTTTTGCCCCTCTAAAACGCTAACATCGTCTCCGCCAGCTTTTACGACAACATCAATTTGGACCTTGTTTGCAATTTGATATCTAGCCCTAGTCGAACGCACACTAGACACAACCTGTCGCACAAGCTCAATTGCATGTTCAGACTCCGCATTGCTATATTTTGCAAGCTCACTAGCCTTTGGATATGCAGCCACCATAATAGTTGGCTCACTTGCATTTATAGGAAGATTTTGCCAAATTTGATCTGTGATAAATGGCATCATTGGGTGTAGGAGCCTTAGCGCTTGGTCGAGCACAAATACCAAGTTTCGCTGCGTAGCTAGCCTGTCGTCGCCCTCGCCACGCAAACGACCCTTAGAAAACTCAATATACCAATCACACAACTCATTCCAGAAAAACTCATAAATATCTTGAGTTTGCTTGGCAAAGTCAAACGTGGGTTCACTTTCTTCTAGGCGTTGAGTAAGCCTAGCCAGTCTAGACAAAATCCACTTATCCGCATCAGTAACAGGCTGCGGATCACCGTGCTCATAACCATCTAGATTCATCATAATAAACCTAGCTGCATTCCAAATTTTTGTAGCAAAGTTACGGCTGTTTGTGAGCCTTTCCTCGTTGAACTTAAGGTCTTGCGCACCGGTAACTTGCATGAGTAGTCCAAAGCGCATACCATCTGCGCCATATTTTTTCATGAGCTCTAGAGGATCAACGCCGTTTCCGCGGCTTTTGCTCATTGGCTTTCCGTCAGAGCCCATAACAGTTGGGTGGATAATGACATTCTCAAACGGAATTTTGTGCATAAAATATTCCGATGACATAACCATACGTGCAACCCACAAACCCATAATGTCACGGGCAGTTGATAGCACCTGTGTGGGATAAGCTTCTTTTAGCTCTGGAGCGTCCTCGCCTTGCTTGCCCCAGCCCATGGTAACAAAAGGCCAAAGCTGAGACGAAAACCAAGTGTCCAAAACGTCCTCATCTTGCCTTACATTTGCGCCGCATTTGGGGCATGTTTTAACATCCTCAAGGCTTGCATCTTCCCAACCACACTCATCACAATAAAAAATTGGAATACGATGTCCCCACCAAAGCTGCCTAGAAATACACCAGTCTTTTAGATTTTCGAGCCAGTCGAGATAAACTTGCTTCCAACGCGCGGGGTGGAACTTAATGCTTCCGTCTTCTACAACCTTGCGGGCATCAACTTTTAGCTTATCAACTGCAACAAACCACTGCTCAGACTCCCAAGGCTCCAGCTTGCTATGACATCTGTAGCAAGTCATTACACTGTGGTCGTGGTCTTCTACATGGTCGAGAAGTCCTAGAGTTTCAAACTCTTCAACAAATGCATCGCGCGCCTGATCTCTATCCATTCCAGAAAACTTGCCGTAGCCATCTACAACATGCGCAGTCTCATCAAAAATGTTGATTTTCTCTAGTTCATGACGCTCGCCCATTCCCCAGTCGTTAGGGTCGTGCGCGGGGGTGACCTTAACAAAGCCGGTTCCAAATTCTGCGTCTACGCAAAAGTCGCTGAAGATTGGAATTTCGCGTCCAACGATTGGAAGCTTGACCTTAGCTCCAATAAATTTTTTCTTATCAGGATCTTTGGGAGATACAGCTACTCCAGTGTCTCCTAGCATAGTCTCTGGTCTAGTGGTTGCAACCACAATATATTCCACGCCATCAACAGGCTCTACTAGAGGATAGCGCAAGTGCCAAAGGTGTCCCTTTTCGCTAACATATTCAGCCTCATCGTCTGCAATTGCCGTGGTGCAGCTCGGACACCAGTTCACAATGCGTTTTCCACGATAGACCAAACCCGCATGATACCAATCGCTAAACACCCTCCTTATTGCATCAGAATAATCGGGGTCGAGCGTAAAATGCTCATCATCATAATCTACCGAGCAGCCCATGCCTTTGATTTGCTCAACTATCGTGTTGCCAAATTTGCGTCTCCACTCCCAGCAGGCATCCAAAAATTTCTCTCTGCCAATTTCGCGCTTAGAAATTCCTTGCTCGGCTAGATGTTTATCAACCTTGGTTTGCGTTGCGATGCCAGCATGGTCGGTTCCCAAAATCCAACGCGTAGGATGCCCTTTCATGCGAGCTCTGCGCGTACATGTGTCTTGAATTGTGTCGTTTAGGGCATGGCCCATGTGGAGCTGACCTGTAATATTTGGAGGTGGAATAACTATGGTATAAGGAGATAGCTCAGGGTTAGAATATCCTCCAGCGTCTCGATGAAAATATCCGCCTTTTAACCATGACTCAAATAGCGGTCCTTCTATTGCTGCCGGATCGTAGTTCTTCGGCATTTCTATATTATTTTCTTGACTCATTTGAGTATCCTTCTCCTTTGAGTGCTTACTTTTCGACCTTAGCAAGATGCTTATCTAGGTCTTTCTTTAAGACCAGCTTTGGCTCCTCATCGCCGCGAACTGCAGCGTCGGTCAAAATTACTTCAACCACATCATTGCGACTAGGAATTTCAAACATAACCTTCTGCAAGGCCTCCTCACAAATAGAGCGCAAACCACGTGCTCCAACTTTGCGCGTGATGGCAATATGTGCAATTTCGCGAACAGCCTCATCTGTAAAAGTTAGCTTCACGTTATCATATGCAAGCAACTTTTGGTATTGCTTAACTAGGGCATTTTTTGGCTCAGTTAAAATGCGAACTAAGGCGTCCTCATCAAGCGGCTCAACATTAGAAATCACCGGAATCCTACCAACAAACTCTGGAATCATTCCAAACTTATGCAGATCCTCTGGCAAAACTTTAGACAGCAAATCGCTGCTCGCCTCAACCGTTTTGCCGCGTTCGTCAGACATAAATCCAATGCCACCAGAACCTATGCGGTCGGCAACTATTTTATCGAGCCCCACAAAAGCTCCGCCCAAAATAAACAAAATGTTTGTTGTGTCTATATGCAAGAGTTCTTGATGGGGATGTTTGCGCCCGCCTTGTGGAGGAACCGAAGCCTCCGTGCCCTCAATAATTTTTAGTAGTGCCTGCTGAACACCCTCGCCACTTACATCTCGAGTAATCGACAAATTCTCTGCTTTGCGTGCAATTTTATCGATCTCGTCAACATATATGATGCCAATTTGGGCTTTCTCTATGTCAAAGTCTGCTGCAGTAATTAGTTTTAGCAAGATGTTTTCTACATCTTCGCCCACATATCCTGCTTCTGTGAGCGTTGTCGCATCGGCTATCGTAAAAGGCACATTTAAGATGCGTGCAAGTGTTTGAGCCAAAAGAGTTTTGCCACAACCTGTGGGTCCTAACATTAAAATATTGCTCTTAGCAATCTCTACATCTTCGTCAATTGCTGAGTCATCGTCTTGCGCAGCGCCGCCGCTTATTTCTTCGGCTATATTTTTTTCTATAGTAGAATCAATGCGTTTATAGTGATTATAAACTGCAACCGAAAGGGCTTTTTTAGCATTTTCTTGGTCAATGACATACTTAGATAACTCTTTATAGATACGGTCAGGTTTTGGAAGATCCTCTAGAATATCGAGGATTTCTTCTTCCGACTCCATCTTTTGCTCAAACTCATCTAGACCTTCAATCCCCTCAAGTCCTGATAAATACTCATCTAAATTCATGAGGTCAGCGTTATTCCAAGGCTTAAAACCTAACACATCAACACATTCTTTAATGCATTCATCACAAATAAGCACATCGTTGTTTCCGATTAACTGATTTACTTCATCTTCAGGACGTCCACAAAATGCACAGCGCATATCTTGTGTGCCGTTGTTGCCATCAAAAGTTATTTTGTTAGCCATCTAAGTTTCCTAATCGTCTCAAAAGTGCCGTTAAGGGTCCGACAAATTTTTTCTAAATTGCCAGACCCTCTTCAATTAAAGTTAAATATATGTTTTTTGAACAAGACTAATAGCTAATTTAATCTCGCTCTGAACCCGACTCTACAACTTTATCAACCAAACCATATTCTTTGGCATCTGTAGCCGACATAAAATTGTCGCGCTCGGTGTCTGCTTGAATTTTCTCAATTGGTTGACCAGTATGTTTAGCCAAAATTGCATTCAACTTTTCTCGAATATACAAAATCTCGCGGGCCATGATTTGGATTTCTGTTTGTTGACCTTGCGCTCCGCCACTTGGTTGGTGAATCATCACTCTAGAATTTGGAAGAGCATATCGCTTGCCAGGAGCTCCTGCTGCCAAAAGCACAGATGCCATAGAAGCACATTGTCCAATGCAAATTGTAGAAACATCAGGCTTAATAAACTGCATTGTGTCATAAATTGCAAGACCCGCTGTTACAACTCCACCAGGTGAGTTGATATATAAAGAGATGTCTTTTTCGGCATTGATACTCTCTAGATGAAGAAGCTGAGCTACAACTGTGTTGGCAACTCCGTCATCAATTTGGTCTCCCAAAAATACAATGCGTTCATTTAGCAACCTTGAATAGATATCAAAGCTGCGCTCCCCTCTTGGAGACTCCTCAATAACATAAGGAATTAGCGCATCTCTATTTCTATAATCCATTTGCTTATATCTCCTAATCAAATTTGTTTGTTCACTCAAGTTCTTTGAAGTCATCTGCGCATGTGTAGCTGTGCCGCCTACACGCTTATGCGGCTATGCGTCTACGCGTCTTTATCCTCGCTAGCTTTGTCATCTTTAGCTGCTTTTGTTGACTTAGTAGACTTGGTGGTAGACTTCTTTGTCTTTGTAGTCTTGGTTGTCTTGGTTTCTTTCTCAGCCTTGTCGGCTTTCTCAGCCTTATCAGCCTTAGTTGTTTTAGTCGACTTGGTTGTCTTAGCTGTCTTTGTGGTCTTAGTTGACTTAGTCGTCTTTTTCTTGGCCGACTTAGCCTCTTCCTCTTCCTCAGGCTTATCCTCGTCCTCGGAGTCGTCTTTCTTTTCTGGAAGGTCGTCCACATATTCAACAACAGCATTTTCGCTTAGCCATTTTGAAGCCTTATCGCGAATAACTTCTTCGCGCAAAACAGACATTTGATATTCGCTTTCCCACTCTTGGCGAAGCGACTCCGCATTGTCTGGATCAACTTTCTCAAAAGTTTCTTTCAAGTCTTCTTCGGTACATTCAAATTTTTGAGCGCGAGCCAAAGCGTCTAGAGCCAAGCATTGCTTTGCAGATAACTTGGCTTGTTTTTTTATACCTTCATAAAAATCTTCAGCAGTTGTGCCGGTAGCCATCAAATATTGATCAAGAGTATATCCTTGACTTTGTAGCTGAGTGTAAATTCTGCGCAAAATCTTAGATGACTCAGCCTCGACCATATAATCAGGAGCATCTCCCTCAAGGCGACCAGCAAGCTCCTCTAAACAAGCTTCAACTTTGAGATTGTCTGATTGAGCCTTTTTGTTTCTAGTTATCTCTTCTGCAACCTGTTTGCGAAACTCATCAACACTATCAACACCGCAATTTTCTTTTGCCCACTCGTCGGTTAGCTCAGGAACAATCTTTTCTGTGATATTAAGAATTTCGATCTTGACATCGATCTTGTCGCCATGCTCCTCTGGAAGATCCAAATCGCTATGAGTTGCTACAAACTCTTTGGTATCGCCAACGCTGGTGCCCAAAAGTTGATCTTTGAACTCTTTGGATACCGCATCAGTTTCCAAAAGAATTGTGCGATAGTCTTTGTGTCCCTCTTCAATTTCTTCGCCATTTACAAAGCATTGTTGCGATATTGCGACGATATCATTTTCTTTAGCAGGACCATCAATGTGATTAAGATCGATATAGTAATTGAGCATCGTTTCGATTCGCTCATCAATCTCTTCTTGTGTTGCATCTGCTTTTAGAACTTGCACCGACACAGGGTCTGTAGAAGTTAGCTCATACTCAGGTTTTACTTGAATAGTAAATGAGTAGCTATAAGCTTCTCCTTGCTTGGCAGCTTCGTCAGCGTCATAGTCATAATCACCAAAAGGAACATATCCATTTGTGTCAACAATTTCTGGAGAATGTTTCTCAATTAGATTAACTGTAGCATTTGCTCCAAAATAATCTGCTCCAAATTGACTCTCCAAAACTTTTCTAGGTGTTTTGCCCTTTCTAAAGCCAGGAATGCGTGCAGATTTTTTGACCTCATCATATACAGAATCGATTGCCTCATCAACTTCTGCTACATCAAATGTTACGTCAATCTTGACCTTATCACCATCGAGACGCTCAAATTTCGTTTCCAAAACTACCAACTTTCTATATCAGAGTTTTTAGCTTTAAGGCGCACTCCTTAAATGCCCTAAGCACTAAGCCAACCTGCTTGGCTTTTTAAAAACTCAAGTTCCACAAATTTTGCATTTAGCAAGTTAGAATATTACCGCATAAAGCCTATAAATTGCACGCGAGGCGCAAGGTATTGCCGCAATCGGCAAAAGACCTTGCATTTAAGACCTGCATAAGACCCATGTAATATCACATTTTAGACCTACACAAAATGCTATTTGGGAAGCCCAACCTTGAGCAGCTATTTTTCTAGTGCTTTTATAATCTCTTTGCGGTATTTGCGAATCATTTCTAGCGTGGCATAAGCACGATCGAACTTAACTCCAAATGCTTTTTCTATTTCTTTATATACATCGGGCTGCTGTGCAATAACATATATTTCTTGACCAATGTTTTTGCACATCGCTGTGCGAAGTGTTGCTTTTATGTCTTTGGCCGAACGCTTAAAGCCAAGCATGCGAACAAGTTTGTTTTCCATAACAAGGGCAATAAAGCTAATTATGAAATAAGCTCGCACATAATCGCGCGTCCATACTTCTTGTGGAGTTCCCTCAATATCAGAGTCGGGCTCCGAAAATGCCTTGTGCATCTTTTGCAAGTTATGATAGCGCCTGATGATTACAGACTCTGGAACCTCTAGCTCTGTAGTGGCTAGCGCATAATATCCATCTAGTGCCATGTCTCGCGCATACGACTCAGAATCGAAGCTAAAGAAATTTTGCTCGTTGTTGTCTTCTTCTGAATCGGACGAATCGCGCATAGAAACATACTTGTCCATATCTGGAAATTCGCCTTTTGAATAATTGTTTGGATTTGAGAGAAAATCAACTATAAATTTATCGCGCTTTTGCTTCATTTTAGCGGCGTTATGCGATGTCCACATCGAGATTATTTTTTCTGAAATGACCTCATCGCCAATAACACGTTCTTGGTTAAAAGTCTTATATTTAAACGAACCAGCGTCGTTCCATATGTAGCCGTCTTCGTCTAATATTGCATTTTGAAGTGCAATCTGGGAGTTCTTAACTTTTCTGCCAACAACGTAGCCATTGCCAGATTTGGACAATGCCGCAAGCATCGAGTTAGAGCCAAACCCCCTATCAGATGTAAGCACAATTCTATCTAGCGAGAACTTTTCTTTTAGTCGATCAATGGTCTCAAGCAGGTTTTTAGAATTATTTTCTCCCTCTGGCATAACAATACAAGCCATGGGATTTCTGTATCTGTCGTATAAAAGGCCCATTTGAACCATAATTAAGTCGCTCATTGCATCTGCATCGGTGCGCTTAGCTTTTGAATTTGCACTAGCAGAATTAAAGTAGTAGCTAGTTATGTCTAAAGATGCAACTTTATCTTGACACTCCTCGGCACTGCAAGATACCTTGTAGAGATGTTTCATCAAATCATCTGCAATAGGAAAAAGTTTTGCAATCGTATCTAGAGCCAAGTTTTTTGCATTGCCCTTAAATCCAAAAACTGGCTTTATATCCTCTAGACCATTTTCGCCAGTTAGAGGGACAAAGAACTCTTTTATCGCGTAGAACCTAAGTGCCTCTCGAACTTGTTTGCACTCTGCCACGTCATAAAAATGGCGTTCTAAAAATTTGGTCATGCCCAAAGAATGGTAGAGAGATTCTACAAAGAAGTATCCATAGTTTACTGTTTGTGACGACATACTGTTGGGGAGACTAAGATTGATGTTCATATCAACATCGCGCATAGACACGCCGCTTGCCATGTTTTTTGCTTCTTCTTTTAGCTTCTCGAGCGCATTTGGATCTTTTTCGAGGAGTTCCGAGAGCTCACCGCACTTTCTAATAATTCGCTGTCTAATTCTTTTCTTTTCGTCGCGATAGCTCTCAACGATATAAACAAGTTCACGTTTTGAAGTTTTGCTTTTCTTAACAACTACAAACAACTTTCTTCTCCCAACTTGTTGTTAATTGCAATACTTAAATCTAAATTAGATTCTAATCAATTATAACATGTTTAAAGTTGCCATTTTCATAGATGCCATAACTGTGCGTTCCATCTTTTGGAATGCCAACGCTGCCGGGGTTAAAGAGCCTGATTTGCGGGAAATCTTTGCTTGGCTCATTGACTTTTATGTGAGTGTGTCCATATACAAATGCCGAGCCAGCAGGGATGCTTGGCAAGTTGTTTGGAGAGTAGAGATGACCGTGTGTGCAAAAGAGCTCTAGGGCTGGATCTTGATCGGGGTCGAGGATAACATTGTAGTCGCTCATGCATGGGAAATCCAAGACCATCTGATCTACCTCAGCCTCGCAATTGCCTCTAACTGCAATAATTGAATCTGCCACAGAGTTGAGCATCGATATAACCTGCTTTGGCTCATAGCTGCCTGGCAAATCGTTGCGAGGTCCATGGTATAGCATGTCGCCTAGCAAGACTAGTCTGTCGGGCTGGTGAGTGTCGAGTGCATCCATGAGCTTTTTGCAATATGGAGTAGCACCGTGAATATCTGAAGCAATAATTAGTTTCATGTTGTTCGGTCTCCTTTTTTGTATTGTAGAAAAGTTGAGCTTTCTATGTTCTTTCTTTGTCATGTCTAAATGTCAAGCTTGTTTAGCTGTTCTGCCTTGTCTAAATGTCTAGCTTGTTTAGCCGCCTAATCAACAACGTTTTTTTAATTTCAAAAATATTTCATACCAAATTATATGATATTTCCTACTTGCTTATTGTCTCAAAAAATATCTCCATCTATTTCACAAATTCTATCTATAGGAATTTTTGTGCCGTCATTTAACAAGAGAATTTTTTTGTACTCATAAAATTTTTTAACATAACCTTGCTTTTTGATATAAGTTCCGCCGGATTTCTTTGCGTCTGGCTCAAAGTATGTAATGCAAACTTCGTTCTTCTCATCAATCCTGTTAATCAAAATTGCGAACTTTGCATTTAGCTGACCTTGCATATCTTCGCTAATTTGAACTTCTCTATCGGTAAGGCGACCCGTTTCTTCAATAACATCATCGTAGCCCGTAAGTGCAGCAAAGGGAGCAAACTGGGCAGCTCTATCTATGCGAGACATATGAGGTCTGCGCAATGATTGTTTGTGTGGCAAATTTATGATTTCTCGATATCTTACATTCATCTAGCCCTCACGCCTTATGCCCGCCAATTTGTTCGTTGCGATCTTTTGTTGTTGCACCCTCTTTTAAGTTCATGCCTTTCATGATTGCATTTTTTCCAAATCTGTTTCTAAGCGCAATGATTGCATGCTGCGTCTTCTTTTCGCGCTGCAATTCTTCTTGCTGCGCCTTTCGCTCTTGCTGAACTTCCTCATAATCTGTAAACAAATCCATTTGCTCAACTTTTGTTAAGTCTTTTAGGGTGTCTTCACCAACAACCTTACAAGCTGCAATATTTACTCTTCGCACCAAGAGATTTTTGTCAATAATTCGGTCGTATAAATCGAGCATTGCTTTTGTTATAAGACGAGTAGACGATGTGGGTTCATCGAGATTAGCAGTGCCGTGAGCATGCTTTGGAACCTTTCGACCATAGCGATCTGTGGTTATATCCCCAGTATAGTATTCGCTAATTTGGGGGTCGGATAAATTGTCTATGTCATAACCAACGGTTAGAACAAGCTGGTCTGTAACAAGACGTTTTTCCACCAAATCCAAAACAAGCAAGTCTATCATCTCGTGCACTATTAGGCGAGCTTTGTCGTAGGTATAGGGGCTGTGCAGAACTTGTCCTGTGCCTATGCTTTTTGCAGATGGCTTGTAAGACTTGATGTCTTGCATTGTGCAGGGCTCCCAACCCCAAGCATGGTCGATGAGAAGCTCTGCATTTATTCCAAAAAGCTGGTATAGCAAGTCTTCTCCCTCATCACTTAGAGAGGCTAGCGCAACATCGCCTAGCGTATACATGCCATTTTGCTCGAGACGTTTTGTATAGCCTTTGCCTACCCGCCAAAAATCAGTTAGCGGACGATGCTCCCAGAGTTGCTCTCTATAGCTAAGTTCGTCTAGTTCGGCTATGCGCACGCCGTCTTTGTCAGGGGGCATCTTTTTTGCTACAATGTCCATGGCTATCTTGCATAAATAAAGATTTGTTCCAATACCCGCGGTAGCTGTTATGCCAGTTGTTGCCAAAACGTCACGAATCATTTTTATTGCAAGCTCGTGTGCAGTGCACTGGTACGTTGACAAATAATGCGTGGCATCAATAAAGACCTCGTCGATCGAATATACATGAATATCTTCTGGAGCAATATACTTTAGATATACATTATAAATTTGGCTGCTTACCTCCATATATTTTGCCATTTGAGGGGGAGCAGTTATGTATGACAGCGCAAGCTCTGGATGAGTTTGAAGCTCGTTGTAGTCATAAGACTCGCCAATTAGTTTTTTGTTGGGAGATGTCCACTTGCGCTTGTTGTTTATGTCTTGAACTTTTTGGACTACCTCAAAAAGCCGTGCTCTTCCAGAAATTCCATATGCCTTAAGAGATGGAGTTACTGCTAGGCAAATTGTTTTTTGTGTGCGGCTCAAGTCTGCAACAACTAGATTTGTTGTTAGGGGGTCAAGATTTCTCTGTATACACTCCACAGAAGCATAAAACGATTTTAGGTCAATTGCTATGTATTGTTTGTTATTTCCCATATAAGTTAGTTGTGCAATTTAGGTTCAGTCTAAGAGCGGTCTTGAAAAATGCAAACAAAAATGCCTTACAACTCCTCCACTATGCACTCATGCGCTTTTGTCTTGGGATCCCATGCAATTCCTACTGCTAGGGGTGGTTGTGCGAAGTGTGCATCTCCTGTGAGTGCATCTTCAAAAATTGCTGTGTAGTTTTTGTTGCGAATTTGTTTGATTGCTTGTTCGGCGCTATCTGCTGCTTTTAGTTCTACTATAAAGGGTCTGCACTTTGTATCTTTTGGATTTTGAGGAATAAAAGCAACATCTGCAACGCCTTTGCCTGCAGGTT
>CAVLCC010000026.1:0-29072 GCA_963661535.1 Senegalimassilia sp. | reverse complement strand
CGTAACCTTGGTTGAAGGCACAGATTACACTTGGGACGAAAGCACAACTAAAGCAAAAGATGGCGGTTCTTATTATCCAACAGCTAATGCTAAAGGTTCTAACACCACAGGTAGCGCAGTTGCATCCTCACCTTGGACAATAATTCCAGCAAATTATTGGATTGCACCAGCTTACATCAAAACGAGTGGTTCTAAAACAGAGGCTAACGCAGATCCAACTAAGCAAATTACAAGATCAGATAAGCTAATAGCTGAAGATATGAAGGTATTGCATGAAGATGGCCTTACAGAAACATCTGATGGTTTAGATAAAGACGAAGTTACAAAAATGTATACAGAGTGGATGAACAGTGATGAGCAACATCTATATACTAGATGGAACACTGCAACTGGCGAAGAAGATTCAGCTACTGTAGATGGAGACAATGCTTATGTAGAGTTCCGTATTATTCAAGTAGGTGAGCATCTAAATGATTCAACAGATGATCAAAGTGGAGATGGTTCTGCTGTAACATTTATGGCAACACACTCACTACCAACTGCTCAAAGAATACTCACAGGCGGTGTGTTTATTAATAAAAATACAGTATCTTGGTCAGGTTCTATGATGCATGGAACTATGAATGATGAGGGAAGTTATGTTATGACTGGGCTTTCTGATTTAGCAGGATCTGTTGAGCCGGTTAAGAAAATGCAGGCTTCACATAATGGCTCATCATGGAATAGCTCTTCAAGTTTATGTGATACTGCAGACACGTTTTGGCTACTGAGCTACAGTGAAATTACTGGATCAAGCTCAGAAAAATTTAAGTTAGAAGGCACTCAATATGAATGGCTAGGAAAACAAAATATAGACGTAACAAGTGATAATACTGTTTTATCAAATATGAATCTTACACGTTCTGGCAGTAAAATTGCAACGGAAAGTAGCGCTAGCGATACTAGTTTATGGTGGTTGCGTTCTCCGGATTGTTCAAGTTTGCTATACTATGCATATGGAAGTGATACCGGCAATTTTGTTATCGATACTCAATCTACAAGAACCGGAGGAACCATGTCGACTGGTGTGGTACCTGCTTTCTGTTTCTAAGAATCTAGTGTAATTAGAAATAAGCAAAATTTGTCAGTTTTATACTTGTCTGCCTTCGAGTAGGCACGTATAAAGTGCTAAAAATCAATCCTTGCCCCAATGCTTAAACCGCAGAGGCAAGGATTTTTTTAAATAGACATATGTCTAAATTTTAGATTGTGAGAAGTTAGTAATCTATACATCGTGGTATACTTGCAAAGTATCAAAATCCATAATTTCTACACATTCAAATTAGGAGGAAGTATGCTTTGTAAAAAATGCGGTGCTGAGATAAAGGATGATGCAGATTTCTGCCCACAATGCGGTGAAAAAAACATTGTTCAAGCAAGCGAAGGTCAAACCAGTAATACGTCTGAAACAACGCCTGCCCAAAATGATCAACCACAATCTGTTCAAAATGCAAATACGCAACAAGCAACTCAACAACCTGCGTATGCACAGTCTGATGCAGCCACAATGCCTCAAAACCAGCAATATACAACTATGGGTGGTTGGCTTTTGTTCTTTATGATTATTGATATTTTGGGTATCATATGTTTGGTTTTGGAGCTTGTAGTATATTCTTCGAGTTTTGCATATTTATCGTATTTTGGCATGGGTGATATTGCTGCTCTTGCTGTAATTGATCTAGTTGTGCCAGGTATTCTCACGACTGTGCATGTTGTTTTTACTTTCTCAAAAAAGCCACAATTCCTGCTTGTCTTTCAGTTAGCTTCACTTATAGCTTTAGTCTTAGATATAATTTGTATAATCTTTGTTGCAGGTTTGCAAATCATGAATATCTCTTCAATGATTCCGAGTGTTATAAGTAGTGCTGTAGGACTAATTCTGATGACACTTTATTACTGTAAGTCGGTTCGTGTGCAAACATACATGGGTAATACAGACTATATAGATAAAGCAATTATTAAATTTAGACCATAGATTTTTGTTAAATAAGTTATTTATATTAAGAGGCGGGCTTAAACATTTGAGCTCGTCTCCTTATTTTTACGAAGGCTATCTACAAAGGATCCATTCTGTTTTTTTGCATTAATCTTAACTTTCCACACTTCATTACAAACAACCAGTTGCGCAAAAAGTCTCATTCAGCCCTTCACTTTAGTGCTATAAAGTCATGGAGTGCTTTTTTACAAAACACATAGAGCACAAAATACTTCTACAACTAGAGGGGGATTTTAAAGAATGAAAAGCTTCAAAAAAATTGCGATTACACTTATGGCGGTAACTGTTCTTAGCTTTGGAGTGGTTTTGCTCGCAGGCTGCGGAGAATCAAGTTCAAGCTCAAGCTCAAGCACAAATGCAAACGTTGGTGTAGGCACAGATAACGTTTTAACCGTTGGATTTGACCAAGACTTTCCACCATATGGATATGTAGATGAGTCCACAGGAGGATATACAGGCTTTGACCTTGACCTAGCCAAAGAGGTTGCAGCTCGCAACGGCTGGGCTGTGGAATATAAGCCAATCAACTGGGACTCCAAGGATCTTGAACTAGACTCCGGCTCTATCGACTGCATTTGGAACGGCTTTACAATCGAGGGACGCGAAGACGGATACAGTTTTACAAGCCCATATATGGACAACAGCCAAGTAGTGGTTGTTCGCCAGAACAGCGGAATTTCGTCTCTTGCAGACCTATCAAGCAAAAATGTGATGGTTCAAGCAGATAGTGCCGCTCTAGATCTTCTCTCCGATGGTGGAGATCAAGCAAATCTTGCTTCTACATTTGCGAAGTTGCAAACAACTCCAGAATACAATACCGCATTTATGGAGCTAGAGTCAGGCGCTGTGGACGCAGTTGCAATCGATCTTCCAGTTGCTAAATTTAATATTCAGGGCAAAGAAAGCACTTTCAAAATTTTAGATGAGCAACTCAACAGCGAACACTATGCAGTGGGCGCTAAGAAGGGCAACACCTCTTTGTGCGAGCAAATTGAGAAGTCTCTAAAAGAGATGGATAAAGACGGCACTATCCAAACAATCTGCAATAAATATCAAAGCCAAGGCATAAGCTACGACATGTGGATTTTGGGCAAATAAAGTTGGCACATACGATAAGGGCAGACACACACAATAAGACCAGTGCGCACATAAAGAAAGCGCACACAAGATAACTAACATAAATAACGAAACGGAGAAAATGTGGAATTTGGCGTCATGATGGGAATGTTGGGTGAGGGCTTTGTAGTAACTCTGCAAATTTTTGCCCTCACTCTACTAGGTTCATTACCTTTGGGTTTGGCTATAGCATTCTTGCGTATGAACAAGCTCGGCTTTACAATTGGAAGCTTGCGTATCTGCCCAATTTCTATTGTGTCGCAATTCTACATCTCCGTGATGAGGGGCACACCGCTCATGCTCCAACTCTTTGTTGTTTACTTTGCTCCTTATTATGTTTTTGGTGTCCAGCTATCAGATACTTGGCGCTTTAATGCAACCATTGTTGCATTCATCTTAAACTACGCCGCTTATTTTGCAGAAATATACCGAAGCGGAATTCAAAGCATTCCAAGAGGACAACACGAAGCGGCAGATGCGCTTGGATATACAAAAACTCAAGCTTTCATCAAAATTATTTTGCCGCAAGTTATTAAGCGCATAGTTCCTCCAATGACAAATGAGATTATTACGCTTGTCAAAGACACATCCCTAGCATTTGCAATTGGATGCGCTGAGATGTTTACTGTTGCAAAATCTATTGTGGCTTCGACCCGACTTATGTGGGCGTTTGTTGCCTCAGCAGTATTTTATTACGTGTTCAATTTGGTCTTAACACTAATTATGAACAGGGTCGAAAAGAAGCTCGATTATTATCACGATTAAAAATTACAACTAGGAACACATAACTAGGAATACATAACTAGGAATACACAACTCGCAAACCACAGCAAGGAACAAGCAAAAACCACAACTAGGAGCATGAGTAAGCAATGGCAGTTGTTTCGGCAAAAAATATATGCAAAACATTTGGCACAGAGAAAGTGCTAAAAGGAATTTCTCTATCAGTTGAAAAAGGAGAGGTCGTAAGCATTATTGGCGCGTCTGGCGGCGGCAAAAGCACGCTACTTCGCTGCATGACTCTGCTAGAAACCTTTGAACAAGGCAGTCTGTCTTATGGAGATTTGGAAGTTGCTAGGGCAGATACCGCTGGCAACGCAGTATATGGAAACAAGGCAACTATCCAGCAAGCCAAACAGCAGTTCGGGCTTGTGTTTCAAAATTTCAATCTGTTTCCACATTATTCGGTGTTCAAAAATATTACAGATGCTCCTATATGCGTGCAAAAACGCCATAAGGAAGAGGTCGAGGAGCTGGCGCATACACTGATAGACAAAATGGATTTGCGAGGCAAAGAGAATATGGTTCCTTGTGAGTTGTCGGGCGGTCAGCAACAAAGAGTTGCCATTGCGCGTGCGCTGTGCATGAATCCAAACGTTTTGTTTTTTGATGAGCCAACAAGTGCACTTGACCCCCTACTTACGCAAGAGGTCTTAAAGGTTATTAGAGAACTTGCTCAAGAACGCATGACTATGGTTATCGTTACTCATGAAATGCAATTTGCGCGTGATGTTGCAGACAGAATTGTTTTTATGGCAAATGGCATAATTGTTGAGGAGGGTCTCGCCAAACAAGTAATCGAAAATCCTCAAGACCCTATAACCAAGGCTTTTTTGAATAAGGCATCTTTTGGCGAAACTAACTAAAGGCAACTAAAACTAACCAAACAAACCAAAACAAACCAAATATAAATCTATCGTGTTGTTTAATCGATTTTATGTTCTGTAATTCAAACTCATAGTTATACTTCTTATGTGTATTTTTTGTGTTGTATACATGGAAATTGTGTTGAGTGCAGTTAATGTTAGTCGATTGCAGTTGGTCGCAGACTCTACTACAGACGACAACAGCTAACTGTAATCAGCAGCAGTCGTTGACAACCAGTCAACACTCAGTCAACTACACTAAACCACGCATTCATACACAAACAATACGCAGTATTTATAAGTCCAAACAATACAAATTTTGGATCTCAGACTTACGACTCTAGACTAGGAAAGGGACAATGGACAAGTTTTTCAAAATCTCAGAACGAGGCAGCTCAGTAAGCACCGAACTCATGGGAGGTCTTACGACCTTTTTGGCAATGGCATACATCATTGCGGTAAATCCATCGCTTATGGAGGCAGCCGGAATTCCACTTTCAGCTGCTCTGACTGCAACTTGCTTTGGTGCTGCAGCAATGTGTTTGCTAATGGCATTTATTGCCAACAGGCCAATTGCGCTTGCTTCAGGCATGGGTATCAATGCCATAGTTGCCTACACATTATGTGGAGCCGAGCTAGGCGTTGACTGGCGCGTGGCAATGGGCGTCGTATTTCTTGAGGGCATTGTAATTTTGCTGCTCGTTTTGTGCGGTCTTAGAAAAGCAATCATGGATGCCATTCCGGCAAGTTTGCGCCACGCTATTGGCATCGGCATTGGCTTGTTCATTGCATTCATCGGTCTTAAGGGCGGCGGAATTGTTATGGATAGTGAATCCACCCTTATCACTATCGGAGACTTTGCTTCGCCTACCGTTATATTGTCGCTAATTTCTATTGCAATAGCTATCGTGCTTATGGCTATGAATGTTAAGTTCTCGCTAGTCATCTCAATTGTTGTTGCAGTAATAATCGGAATCCCAATGGGAGTTACCCCTATGCCCACAAGTTGGAACTTCGGTCTCGACTTTTCTGCATTTGCTGCTCCTTTTCAAACAGATCCAAACACATCAACCTTAGCCATTATCGAAGTTTTCACAACTCCAATGCTTCTGCTCATTGCATTCTCACTTTTGATGAGCGACTTTTTTGACACAATGGGAACCATGCTTGCAGTTGCAGAGGTCGGAGATTTTGTAGACGACGAGGGCAACGTAGAAGATACACAAAAAATCCTTATCGTAGACTCCATCGCAGCTGCTGTAGGAGGCTTTGTTGGAGCAAGTTCAATCACCTCTTTTGTTGAGTCTACCGCAGGTGCATCGCAAGGTGCCCGCACAGGACTTTCAAATGTTCTAATCGCTGCACTCTTCGTCGTGTTTTCGTTCTTTTCACCAATCATTGGCATGGTAAGCGGTGCTGCCACTTGCGGCGCTCTAACAGTTGTTGGATTTTTGATGATTTCAGACATTGTTAACATCGAGTGGGGCAAACTAGAGATTGCTTTCCCAGCATTCCTAACTATCGTTGGTATTCCATTTACATACTCAATCACAAATGGCATCGGACTTGGTTTTATTGCATACGTAATCCTAATGGTTGCAACTGGCAAGATTAAAGAAATCAAGCCTCTTATGTGGGTTACCGCACTTGCATTTTTGTTGATGTTCATATTTGTGTAATACCAACGGTCTATCAGAACCAGCACTTTATTAAAACCAACGTTTTAAAACAGCACTTTTAAGATGGACAAATTTTTTAAGATAACAGATCGAGGAAGCTCGGTTGCAACCGAGCTAATGGGAGGGTTTACCACCTTTTTAGCAATGGCTTATATCATTGCGGTTAACCCTCCTATGATGGCAGCAGCTGGAATTCCACTCTCGGCAGCTCTAACCTCAACTTGCTTTGGCGCTGCTGCAATGTGTTTGCTCATGGGACTTGTTGCTAACCGCCCTATAGCGCTGGCCTCGGGCATGGGCATAAATGCTATTGTTGCCTACACACTATGCGGACCAGAAGTAGGCGCAGACTGGCGAGTTGCCATGGGCGTTATTTTTGTTGAGGGAATTGCTATCTTGCTTCTAGTTTTGTGCGGGTTGCGCAAAGCAATTATGGACGCCATCCCCGTGGATTTGCGACACGCCATATGCATAGGAATCGGTCTGTTTATTGCATTCATTGGCTTTGAGGGCGGAGGAGTGGTTGTTGCCAACGAGTCAACGCTTCTTTCCTTGGGAGATATTTCTTCTCCTCAGTGCATGCTCTCTCTCATTTCGATCGTCATTGCGGGTGTGCTGAGTGCAACAGGCGTAAAGTTCTCGTTAGTAATTTCAATCATTGCTTCAGTGATTATAGGTATTCCTCTAGGCGTAACCCCAATGCCCGAGAGCTGGACCTTTGGTCTTGATTTCTCAGCATTTGCTGCCCCTTTCCAGGTTGATCCCAATACGTCAACGCTTGCAATAGTTGAGGTCTTTACCAAGCCTCTGCTTTTGATGTTTGCATTCTCGCTTTTGATGAGCGACTTCTTTGACACCATGGGCGGAATAATCGCCATAGGACGCGTAGGCGGTTTTTCTGACGAAGAGGGCAACGTCGAGGACACTCAAAAAATTCTAATCGTAGACTCTATCGCGGCGGCATTTGGAGGATTTGTTGGAGCTAGTTCCATTACAACTTTTGCGGAGTCGGTTGCAGGTGCTGCGCAGGGGGCTCGCACGGGGCTCTCAAACATCGTGGTTGCTGCGCTATTTGTTGTTTTTGCGTTTTTCTCACCACTAGTTTCTATGGTTACAAGCTCAGCTACATGCGGTGCTCTAACTATGGTTGGAGTTATGATTGTTGCAGATGTTGTGCATATAGATTGGTCGAGAATTGAGATTTCGCTTCCAGCATTTTTGATTATTGCAACTATTCCTTTTACATACTCAATCACAAATGGCATAGGTCTAGGCTTTATCGCATATGTTATTTTGATGGTAGCAAAAGGTTGCGTTCGCCAAATTAAGCCGCTTATGTGGTTTGCCACAGCTGCATTTTTGGTTATGTTTTTATTATAGATAGCAGCGGTCTTGCTCGTTTTTTGCTAGCTGCGTTTTTATCATTGTTTATTAGCTGTGGTTTAGACTGTTAAACTGCGGGTTTTGCGAAGTTTCTTATAGACTTTTTCAGTAGTGGCTTTTGGCTGTTAATTGCGTCTATATTTTTTTATAGATTAGGAGTTTTAAGTGGATACTCAACACATTCAGCAGATTTATAACAATTGGACAAGCAATGTAGATGCGTCGGATAAAGCTGAGCTGGAGCGTATCGCTGCCGACCCAGATGCTCTAAACGATGCATTTTATCGAGACCTCTCATTTGGAACTGCGGGACTTCGTGGTGTGTTGGGTTTGGGCTCCAACCGCATGAACATATACACAGTAGCACGCGCTACACAAGGGCTGGCTACTTTCTTAAATGCGCATTTTAGCAATCCCAAAGTTGCAATTTGCCGAGATAGCCGCAACATGGGAGAAATCTTTATGCAAACAGCGGCAGGAGTGTTGGCTGCTAACGGGATTAAGGCGTATCTCTATCCAAGAATTGAGCCTACACCGGCGCTTTCTTTTGCGGTTAGAGACCTAGGGTGTTCAGCCGGAATAAATATTACAGCTAGTCACAATCCCGCCGAATACAATGGTTACAAAGTTTATGGTGCCGATGGTTGCCAAATTACTTCAGAAGATGCTGAGGCTATCCAAAAAGCAATCGACCAAACAGACACTTTTGACGGCGTTTCTAAGATGAATTTTGATGAGGCTCTCTCGCAAGGTCTAGCACAATGGATTGCCGAAGATACCCTAGATAGGTTTTTGGAGGCAGTTCATTCACAATCGCTGGAGCAAAGTGAAAAGGGCGAACTTTCTGTTGTGTATACCCCGCTAAATGGAACAGGACTGGAGTGCGTTACACGTATTCTTAAAACCATAGATATAAGTGACGTTACTGTGGTTGCTGAGCAAGCAGACCCAGATGGAAACTTCCCAACATGCCCTTATCCTAACCCTGAGATAAGAGAGGCTCTGGCAAAAGGTCTAGAACTTTGCGATGAAGTTCACCCAGACTTGTTGCTTGCAACCGACCCAGACGCAGACAGGGTCGGAATTGCTGTGCCTCACTGTGGGAACTATGTTTTGCTTTCTGGAAATGAAGTGGGCGTGCTCTTGCTAGACTACATTTGCAAAATGAGAAAAGAGCGCGGCGAGGACCTAGCAAATAAGGTTGCGATAACTACCATTGTTTCTTCAACTATGGTCGATGCGCTTGCCCGCGAGCTTGGGTTTGAGTTGCGTCGCACTCTTACTGGATTTAAGTATATTGGCGAACAGATTGCTATGCTTGAATCTGCGGGGGAAGAAGACAGATTTATCTTTGGCTTTGAAGAGAGCTATGGTTATTTGGCAGGCTCACATGTGCGCGATAAAGACGCTATAGTGGCAAGCATGCTTATATGTCAGATGGCTAGATGGCACAGATCACAGGGTCGAGATTTGGTTGATGCTATGCAAGATTTGTATCAATACTACGGCTTTTATGTTAATAAGACAATTAGCAAGTCGTACCCAGGTGCTGATGGTGCACAAAAAATGCAAGAAATTACTTCTGGTCTTAGGAGTAATTCTCCGAGTGAGTTAGCGGGCATGTCTGTTGAGAGCACAGTTGATTATCTGCAAAATGCAAAGATGCCTATTGTGGGTGGAGCAGCTTGCGGTTGTGACTCTTGTGGTTTCAATGGCTCTGATGGTTCTGAAGATTGCAGCAATGCAGACTCTCCTCAAACCCTGCCTTCGGCTGACGTAATTGAATTTGCATTAGAGGGCGGAAATAAGATCATTGTGCGTCCTAGTGGAACTGAGCCTAAGATTAAAGCTTACTTGTTTGCTAAGGGTAATTCGCGCGAAGAAGCTGACCATATTTTACAACTCCTAGAGAGTGCTGCTAATCAGATTTTGGCATAGTCGCTCAACTCCAGTTTTTCTACTGATAAGTTTTTGCGTCTTTCGTTAACTGTTGATTTTAGTGCTACCTAAAACTATACTTCTAACATAGACAATTCGGATTCTGGTAAAAAAATATTCGGATTCTGGTAAAAAAATATTCGGATTCTGGTAAAATAAAATTCGGATTTTGGTAAACCACAAATTTGGATATATTAGAAGGCAAAAAAAATGGCAGATAACCAGCAAAAACATGGAGCAGTCGTAAGACCTAAGGATTATAAACCACGAATAGTAGATGCTCAAATAAAAAAATACCTAACGCTGTTTGGTGCAATAGAAGTTTCAGGAACTAAATGGTGCGGCAAAACTTGGGCATCTTTAGCTCATGGGGCTTCTGTCACATTCGTAGATCGTGGGGCAAATCTTCAAATTGTTTCTGCAGATCCGAGCTATGCTCTTGTGGGCGATCAACCACATGTTATTGACGAGTGGCAACGCGTCCCAGCAATTTGGGATACTGTTCGACATTCAGTTGATGAACTTAGTGGACAAAAGGGAGCATGGATTCTTACAGGATCATCTACTCCAAATAAAGAAGAAGTTTCTCATAGTGGAGCAGGTCGCATAGGACGTATTCGTATGCATCCTATGACACTATCTGAAGCAGGGGATTCTAGCGCAAACGTTAGCTTAGCAGGACTATTTAAAGGTGAATTTATACCATGTCAATGCACAGGAACTATAGAAGAATTAGCAGAAATAGTTTGCAAAGGTGGATGGCCAGAGATTCAAAATCAAATTTCTTCAGACGCGCAAATAATAGTTAAAGACTATCTAGAATCTATATTTACTCAAAGCGTTTTGCAACTTGGTGGAACTGAGCTTGTTGCTCGCAGGCTCGCTCTTTCATTAGCACGCAATATTGCTCAATCTGCAAGATTAGATACTCTAGCTAGTGACATATATGCACAAGAGTTTGACCAAGAGATCTCTGAGACTCAAAGAAAAGAAATATCCAATCATCTCGACATCTTTCGTAGAATTTTTCTTATTGATGAGGTTCCTGGTTGGGTTCCAGCATCACGTTCTCCAAAAAGAATGCGTACTAAACCCAAGAGATATTTTGCTGATCCGTCCCTTGCGGTTGCGATACTTGACTTGTCTGTAGATGCCCTGCTTCAAGATTGGCAAACTTTTGGACTAGCTTTTGAGAACTTAGTAATGCGCGACTTAGACGTATATTCTCGCGCTCTAGATTTTACTAATTCTCACCCTGTGCGATACTACCATGATGATTCAGATTTAGAGGCAGACGCTATAATTGAGCGTCCAGATGGATCTTGGGCTGCCATAGAAATAAAAATGAGCCAGGATAAAGTTGACGAAGCAGCAAATAATTTGTTGCGCATTCAAAAGAAGGTTTGCAATAACAAGCGTGCGAATACGCCTGAGCCAGCATTTATGGCAGTTATTGTAGGAGTAGGTGAAGTAGCTTATCAACGAAGTGATGGAATTTATGTGATTCCATTTAGGGCACTGTGCGCATAAGGTTTGAGATGGATTTGAGTGTGCGATTATGTGCGTGAGGTTTGGGGAGGATTTGCAAATGGTCGGGTGGACAGGATTTGAACCTGCGACCCCTTGACCCCCAGTCAAGTGCGCTACCAAGCTGCGCCACCACCCGTTTAAAAATATAAAAACAAACGAACAACAATGCATTTTAATATTCACAAACAAATTAAGCAAGGTGCATGTTTGCGAACAGCCCATAGTTTCAAGTCTGCGAACCAAACTGCGAATTAAGCGCGAACTAAATACGAACCAACTGCGAACCAACGCGCAAAATACGTGCAGGGATTTATTCACCAAATCCAGTATTTTTTATACACAATGCAAAAATTGTCAACCTCGGGCAGATATTGGCAGGTTTTAGCAGGTATCAAACAACCGTTTAAAGCTTAAATACATAACATATCCGATGCCGCGTTAAAATATACGGATAAATGTTTTTGCATATTGTTTTGTTTATGTGGTTTTTTACGAGCATTGCATGAACAAAATTTAGTGGCTAAGTTCTTAGATAAAAATGTTTGCAGGCTAATCAAAAATGTAGGCACAATGCAAAAATATAGTTTGGTAAAGAGTTTGCATAAAATCGTCATCAGTATATGCAAACAAAAACTTAGGTGTGTGGTGTTTGGATGCTAGAAACCCCGAATCCAAAAAAGGTTTCCTAAAAGCAAAAAACATTGCAACAAAACTCACATTTGAGGGAAGAAAAGGAGCGGCTCTAACATGGCAGGAATGGTTACCGGAGTTAAAGCCTATACGGTAAAAAAAGTACTAAGTTATCTTAACGAAAATCCAGAAAAGGGCTTTGACAAGATTATGAAGTTGGTTGGTATGATGGACGATACCGACTTCTTTAAAGGTCAACGCGACGTAATTAGTGACGTTTTGTCAAACCCTGATAGCAACTGGTATAAGCTAATTATGAGCTTGTGGGATGATGTTCATCCAAATATTCGTGCTGCCTTGTTTGAGAAGTTTATTGTTAATGCAACAATTTTTGGTTCGCAAAAACAAGAAGAAACCAAAGCTAAACACAACGTTAATGTGCCTTGGGCAATTCTTATGGATCCAACAACTGCATGCAACTTGCACTGCACAGGCTGCTGGGCTGCAGAATATGGCAATCAGCAAAGTTTGTCATTTGAGGATCTTGACAGCATTATCATGCAGGCCAAAGACATGGGTACTCACATGTTCATCTACACTGGCGGCGAGCCACTCGTTCGCAAAAAAGACATCATCAAGTTGTGCGAAAAACACGATGACTGCGAATTTTTGGCATTCACAAACTCCACGCTAATTGATGATGAATTTGCCAAGGATATGGTTCGCGTTGGCAACTTTATTCCTGCAATTTCTATTGAGGGCTCAAGAGAGACAACAGATGCCCGCCGCGGCGAGGGAACCTACGACAAGATTATGAAAGCTATGGAGATTTTGCGTGAGAACAAATGTCTCTATGGTGTTTCGTGCTGCTATACATCACAAAATGCCGAAATCATCGGAAGCGAAGAATACTTTGACTTCTTAATTGACAAAGGCTGCAAATTTGCATGGTTTTTTACTTATATGCCAGTTGGCGTTGGTGCTCCAACAGATCTTATTGCATCAGCCGAGCAACGCAAATATATGTATGACCAAATTCGTCATTTCCGCACATGCAAGCCACTCTTTACAATGGACTTCTGGAACGATGGCGAGTTTGTAGATGGTTGTATTGCTGGAGGTCGTTATTATCTTCACATCAATGCACATGGAGACATTGAGCCTTGCGCATTTATTCACTATTCAGATACAAACATTCACGAGTCTACTCTGCTAGACGCTTACAAAAACCCACTATTCCAAGCCTATAGAGCCAACCAACCATTTGGAGACAACTTGTTGCGTCCATGTCCTCTGCTTGACCACAAAGATAAACTTGCTGAGATGGTTCATGAGTCGGGAGCACATTCAACAGACCTCACAGTTCCTGAGGATGTTGATAGCTTGTGCGCTAAATGCCATGCAGCTGCTGATGCTTGGGAACCTGTTGCAGATGACTTGTGGACTAACGGTCACTGGATCACATCAAAGAGACGCAAGCAAAATGCATCAAAGATTTATTCTAATCCAAATGAAAAGGCAGATGCATAAAGATTGTGCGTGAGTCTTGAAGCTTTGTGGCGCAGGGTTTTGATTGCTTGGCTGCATGCTGGACGTGCGCTAGCTGAGGCGTATGAACCTGTGCGAGGCTAGTTAAGGCTTCTTAAATATAGACAATTAAAGCGGCTCCTGTTTAAAATTTAAGCAGGAGCTGTATTTATATCTGCTTGCAGCTCGCTTGTTACTTATTTGCAAATTGTAGCTCGGGTAGCTCATCGTATTTGCATTTTCAGTCTTGTGGTTGTTAAACTACGGTGCATTTGAGGCAGCAACCAACGACAAACATTTTGTTTTTCCACATTGTTTTGTCGCATTTGTTTTGCTACTCAATATATTTTTGTGCATAATGAGATAAGCATACAAAACAAAAAATAAAGCAGAAAGGTCTTTTATGGCTGCGCTTGAGCAAAAACTCACACAAAATACTTCTACAGAACTACTAGCACCAGCTGGAGGAGTAGAGCAACTTGCTGCTGCAATAAGATATGGGGCCAACGCGGTATATCTTGCAACGAACAAGTTTGGAATGAGAGCTCGAGCGGTAAACTTCGCTATAGAAGACCTTCCGAGCGTTGTAAGAGCTGCGCACAGCCATGGAGTGCGAGTGTATGTAACGTGCAATATTCTCATGGGCGCAAAAGACATAGCTGAACTTCCACAATATTTTGAAGCGTTGGCAAGCGCGGGTGTAGATGCGGCAATTATAGGAGACCTAGGAGCCGCACGTCTAGCAACAAAATATGCCACACAGGTGGCTTTGCACGTGAGCACACAGGCGAGCGTTGCAAATGCCGAGGCAGCGCGAGCATGGTATGAGCTGGGCGCAAAGCGCATTGTTTGTGCTCGCGAGATGAGTCTAGAAGAAATTGCGCAAATGCGCGAGGATACTCCCAAAGATTTGGAGATTGAAGCCTTCGTTCACGGTGCACAGTGCATGGCGGTTTCGGGCAGGTGCCTTATTAGTGCCTACCTCACCGGACGCTCGGCAAACAAGGGACATTGCACACAACCTTGCAGGTGGAGTTATGCGCTTGAGGAAGAAAAGCGTTCTGGCGAATATTTTCCAGCCGAGGAGGACGCACACGGCACTTATATTCTCAACGCAAAAGACCTTAATATGCTTGAGTATGTGCGCGAGCTTGAGCATGCTGGCATAAACTCTCTTAAAATTGAGGGACGCAACAAAAAGGCGTTTTATGTTGCAACGGTTGTAAATGCATATAGACGCGTGCTTGATGGTGCAGACCCCGCGCTCGTTGAAGATGAGCTCTATACTGTATCGCATCGTCCATACTCAACGGGTTTTTATTTTGGGGAGGCAGTTCAATCTTCAGATCTCGGAGGATACGACCAATCGTGTGTTCACATGGCTGATGTTCTGGCGTGTAAACCTGCAAACGAGCTCAATAAGTGGATTGTTGATGTTAAGCTTCGCAATAAATTTGTGGAGGGCGAGGAGCTAGAAGTCTTGGCACCCAACATGGATTCTTTCTGCATTACTGTTAGAGAATTAGAATGGCTTCCTTGTTTGGGTGATGAAAAACTTTCGACTGATCAGTTGTTGAGTTTGTCTGATGTACTAATAGATAGTTCTAAGATGGATGCGGTTGCAGTAACTGAGGCGGGACGCTCGGCTGCATATTATCGCTTTGCTGTGTATGCAAATGAGATTAAGGGCAAGCCTGAGTTGCAAGATAACGCTCTGATACCCATGTCTGCAGGAAGTTTTTTGCGCAAACGCAAAATTTTAGATTAAAAATTTTTGCAAAAAAGTTCTTGAGAGGCTCTCAGTTTGTATGCTTTGACCGCTTGCGGCTAGACTCTTTTTTCTGCGAATACCTGCATTTTTGGGTTTGCCAGTACTCGCACAACGTCCGTTTATCCCTTTTTTTAAACCTTAAAAAATTTTTTAGAAACTTTAAGGTTTCTTTCAGACTAGATTTGTATTCTAGTAAATGTCAGAGATGACAACGTTGAAAATTGAATAAAACAAAGACATTCCCACTTGGCGGGTTCTCCCTTACCCGCCGAGTTAGATACCGTGCTTCTTTGGAAAATCCCTATACTAAAAAAACTTACAAGCACACAGATACATAAAGTTTATAAATTGTCCTTTCGTCCAAAGAAGCGTGTTTGAATAGCCCCCCTTGCTTTTCAAACAATGTGTATTTCCTTTCTTGCAGCACTTGTGGCGTATGTGGTTTCCCTAATTCCCGCATACGCCATAAGTGTTTTTATAGGGTATTTTTTTATGTCTAGGCTGAGCTGCAAATTCTAAACTTTGATCTCAAGGTAAAAAATACTTACGTGATATAAGCAGTATCTATAAATATGCAACATTTATAAAATCTACAAAAGCTCATTTATTGCCAATATTGCACTCATAGCAAAAATCAAAATTCCAAAAACAATTCGCAAAGGTTTTTCGTGTAGCCTTTTTAAAATTGCAGTTCCAATAAAAGCACCAGGAATACTGCCTATAGCAATTGCGGCTCCTCTCAAATAATCAACGTGACCCATTAGAGCATGCGTTGTAATTCCAGGAATTGATATCACACACAGAGCCAGCACTGAGGCACTGGTGGCGTCTTTAAACGAAAAGCCAAACATCCACATAAGCATAGGAACAATCAAAAATCCCCCGCCAACTCCAATAAAGCCTGACAAAAATCCGGCAACTGCTCCAACACAAAATAACTGAGCTATATGTTTTGCGTTCATTTCAAAGGACATAATATCTGGAAACATAGAGCTTTCGTCTTCAATATTGCTTGGAGTATCGCTTAGTTTTAGAGCTTTGCGTATCATGCTAAAGCCGGTGTAAGCAATAACTATAGCGGCTGCAATCATTGACGATGTGCCGCCGAGCACTTCTGTTAGCCAAGAACCTAGGGGAGAAAAACACATTCCGCCTAGTCCAACGCAAAGTCCGAGCTTTATGTTTATTCTGCCATTGTGCAAACGACTAATTACACTTGAGAGCGAGGTTGGAAAAATCACAAAAAGCGATGTGCCTGTGGTAACTAGTGCCTCGGCTCCAAAGCCCAGTCTCATAAGTGGGATAACAACTATGCCTCCGCCTACTCCAAAGAGTCCGGATAATATGCCAACACCAAGCCCGCACGCTACAGAAATAACTAGAACAGTTGCCAAGATTAGTCTCCTTTTTGTTTTTCTTTAACTTTCTGTATTTGTATATAAAAAAGATACTCCTATATAGTTGTTGCTGTTCTAGATATATGTTTGTGCGGTTGAATGATTTTGTATTACTCGGATTAACGCGCATCTACCGCGCATCATATGCCATCTTTGCTTTTTGCCGCATAAAACACTGAATGTGCTAAACATGCGCTTTTTGAGGTATCATCGATAAGTTAGTTTATGCATTTTTTGAAAAGGCAATTTTTTATGTTTATTCCAGCAGTTGGAACTATAGAGTTTTATGCATTGATCTCGGGTCTTTTAGCAGCTGTGGGTGTGGCTGCATTTAGCTACATAAAAGGTTGGAGATTTTTATTTGAAATAATAGTTGTTGTTGTGGCGGCTCTTTCGCTATCTTTGGTTGTTAGAACATTTTTTGTAGAAGTTTATGAGGTTCCATCTGGGTCTATGGAGTCAACAATTGAGATAGGCGACAGAATTTTATCAGAAAAAGTATCTTACAATTTTTCGGGGCCTAGCAGGGGCGATATAGTTACGTTTGATAGTCCAACCGACGAAGGTGTTGTGTTGGTCAAGCGTGTAATTGCTGTTGGTGGCGACATTGTGGATATATCCAATGGGCACCTTTATATAAATGGTGAACTTCAACAGGAGTCTTATGTTGTAGATCCAACGTATGAGTTAACTAGCACATATCAGGGCAAAAAGATAACTTATCCATATGCTGTTCCTGAGGGGCAGATGTGGGTTATGGGAGACAATAGAGACAACTCCCAAGATAGTAGATATTTTGGTTCGGTTCCAACCAATACAATAACAGGGAAAGTTTTCTTTAGATATTGGCCTTTTGCTAGGTTTGGACCTATGTAGGAAGTGGTCAACCCAAGACCCAAACCCAGCCGACCCAACATCTAACACGCAATATTCAGCAGTTTTTGACAACAAGAATAAAAGTGTGAGAGTATGTATCTGCAGAAATTGGGAAGATACGTTTGGGTTTTTGCTATAAGCGCGACTTACGAAAAACTGGCATACTTAAAAAATTGCACATGTATTAATGAGCATTACAAACAAGACAAGGTTAAAGAGACTAAGTAGTCAAAGCAGGCTAAACAGATAAAGTAGACATAGCAAATACGGTAGACAAAAGAGAGAAGAGCAACCAGATGACATTTCAACAAATAATACTTTCGCTTCAAGAATATTGGGCTCGTCAAGGGTGCATTGTGCTGCAGCCTTACGACATGGAGGTAGGAGCCGGAACATTTCATACGGCTACAACTTTGCGCTCCCTAGGGCCTAACGACTGGAAGGCAGCTTATGTGCAGCCTTCGCGCCGTCCAACTGATGGACGCTATGGCGAAAACCCCAACAGACTTCAGCATTACTACCAATATCAGGTTTTGCTCAAGCCATCGCCTGACAATGTGCAGGAGCTCTATCTAGATTCGCTTCGCGCCATTGGAATTGAGCCAACTGAGCACGACGTTAGGTTTGTTGAGGACGACTGGGAGTCACCAACTTTAGGCGCATGGGGTCTAGGCTGGGAGGTCTGGCTTGATGGTATGGAGGTTACGCAGTTTACGTACTTCCAGCAAGTGGGAGGCATAGAGTGCAAGCCGGTTCCATCTGAGATTACCTATGGTCTTGAGCGCTTGGCAATGTATATTCAAGGCGTTGACTCAGTTTATGACCTTGTGTGGGTTGAGCGCGAAGATGGCCAGACCTTTACTTATGGCGATGTATTTTTGGAGAACGAAAAAGAGTTCTCTGCTTATAACTTTGAGTATGCCGATGTGGATCTATTGCTTGCAAACTTTAACAACTATGAGGCAGAATGTTCAAAATTGCTTGAGGCAAAGTTGCCTTTGCCTGCATATGATTGCGTTTTAAAGTGTTCGCACGCATTTAACTTGCTCGATGCACGCGGTGCAATTTCTGCAACAGAGCGCATGGGCTACATTTTGCGTGTTCGCACAATTGCCAAAGGGTGCTGCTTGTCTTATCTAGAAAATGTTTGCGGAATTAAGCAAGATGACGACGGCACGAATGACGCAGGCAACTCAAACTCCGCAAACAACAAAACAGCCAAAGATGCAGATGCCAAGAAAGGCGGTGATGCTCGATGAAAAATCTAGCTATCGAGATTGGAACCGAAGAAATCCCTGCCGATGCACTAAATCTTGCATCAGATTATCTTCAAAAAAAATGCGACGAACTTCTAAAAGAGAGCCGCGTAGAGCACGGAGCTATCAAGGTTCTATCCACACCTAGGCGTTTGATTTTAAAAGCAGACGACGTTGCCGAAGAGACCACAGCACTAACCCAAGAATACAAAGGTCCTGCGTGCGACCGTGCTTATGACGAAAGCGGAAACCCAACCAAAGCAGCCCTAGGATTTGCTAAGGGCAAGGGAGTTGATGTATCCGAGCTCGAGAGACGCGACGTTGACGGCACCGAGTATGTATTTGCAACAATTAATAAACCCTCGCAGCAAACTTGCGACTTGCTAGGCGCAATAGCTGAGCAGCTAATTAGCACAATTCCTTGGAAGAAGTCGCAGCGTTGGGGGTCGTGCAGTGCGCATTTTTCGCGTCCAGTACGTTGGCTGGTAGGCTTATTTGACCAAGACATAGTCAACTTTGAGTTTGCTGGGCTCAAGTCGGGTCGCACAACCTACGGGCATCGCTTTTTGGCACCCGCCCCAATTGAGCTGTCTTGTGCAGACGACCTAGTTGCGTCCCTAGAAAATGCTTACGTTGTGTGTGACCAAACGGTTCGCGCAAACAAAATTCGCGAGCAAATTGCTGAGGCAGAAAAGCAAACGGGGCTTGTGGCTAGCGTTCCAAAAAGTACTTTTGAAGAGGTGCTTGGTCTAGTTGAGTATCCAACGGTTTTGGTTGGTCACTTTGATGAGGAGTTCTTGCAAGTTCCTCCCGAGATAATTACAGATGCTATGCTGTCTCATCAGAGATACTTCCCGCTGTATACAAAAGACAATGAGCTCTCTAACGCATTTATTGTTGTTAGCAACGGAGATCCAAAGTGCTCAAAGGTAATAACCGAGGGCAATGAGAGAGTTGTTCGCGCTCGTTTGGCAGATGCGGCATTTTTCTATGAGGAGGATCTGAAGCGTCCGCTAGAGAGCTATGTTGACGACTTGGCAAACCAAGTGTTTCAAGAAAAGCTAGGAACCATGAAACAAAAAACTGAGCGTATGGTTGTACTTGCGCAAAAGCTTGCAGCCGACGCTGGTTTGGATGACGCAACTTCTAAGCGTGCAGCACGCGCGGCTCTGTTGGCAAAGGCAGACTTGGTCACCAACGCTGTGGTTGAGTTTACTTCTCAGCAAGGAGTTATGGGCGGCTACTATGCGAGAGCTGCGCATGAGCCAGACGAGGTTGCGCTGGCTGTTGAGCAGCACTATCGTCCAAAGTTTGCAGGAGACGAGCTTCCACAAAATGATGAGGGCAAAATTGTTGCTATTGCAGATAAGCTCGACACAATAGCTGGGCTTTTTGCAATTGGTCAGCCTCCAACAGGTTCCAAAGACCCATTTGCACTAAGACGTGGAGCCATTGGAATTATTGCTATTTTGCAATCGGGACTAAATATCGACCTAGCGCAAGCAATAGACGACGCAATTTCAGGATATGCAAACATTGAGTTTGACCGAGCTGCCGCGACCGCAGAGGTTGCAGATTTCTTTGCAGGACGACTAAATGTTATCGCCAAAGAGATGGGCTATGAGGCTGAAGTGGTTAACTCTGTGCTTGCAACGGGCGTTATAAATCCAGTTGAGGTTTTGGCACGCTGTGAGGCGCTAAGTGCTGCTCGCAAAAACGACCAGGAGCTCTACGAAGACCTCGAAACCGCATATAAACGCGCCAATAATTTGCGTAATGCAGAGTTGGGAACCAACTTTGATGAGAGCATCGCAGACTCAGAAGAAAAGGCTCTGGCCGCTGCTATCGCTAAGGCTCAAAGCGATGTGGACGCATCTTTGGAGGCAGGAAATTATTCGCAGGCGTTGGTTGCATTGGCACAGCTACGCGGTCCTATAGACGCATTCTTTGACGCCGTTATGATTATGGATAAAGACGAGACTGTTCGCAATAATCACCTAATGCTTCTCAACAGCTTTGTTAGCGTGTTTTCTAACGTTGCAGATTTTGAAAAGCTGGGCGGATAGTCTGAATGCAGTCTTCATTAGCAATCAAAGTCAAGGTTAAATTATATGTCGGATAGTTTTGGCAAGAACAAGGCGATTGTTGCGGTTTTGGTTATTGCAGCAATCGTCTTTGCTATCTTTAAGCTTGGGTCGTGTTTTTCTAAAGAGAGTGTTCCTCAACACTCTTATGACTGGTCGAGGCTCCAAACCGATGGCGATTATAAGAGCTATACATCTAGCACAGGTGAGAAAGCTTCCTTTGGCATAGATGTTTCGTATCACAACAACTCAATTGACTGGCAAAGCGTTAAAAATGCGGGAGTTGAATTTGCCTATGTTAGAGTTGGTTGGCGCGGATATACCGAGGGCGCAGTTCACGAAGACCCAATGGCTAGAGAAAACATAAACAGCGCCAAGGCAGCAAATATCGAGTGCGGAGTTTATTTTTTTTCGCAAGCAATAACAGATGATGAAGCTCGCGAGGAGGCAAACTTTGTATGCGATTTTGCTGATCAATATAGCATCAAAAACTTGCCCGTGGTATTTGACCTCGAAGAAAATGAAATTGCAAATGAGCGTATTGCTGGGATGTCAACATCAGACTTTACAAGTGTAGCAATTGCATTTTGTGAGCAGGTTAAAGCGCGAGGTTATACGCCTATGATTTATGGCAATAATGAGTGGCTAGATGGAAATTTTGATTTGACCACCATTGCAAATAGGTATCAACTTTGGCTAGCAGAATATAGAAATAAGCCAACGCCAACTTATAACTTTAAGATTTGGCAATACACTTCTACTGCCACAATTGATGGAGTTGATGGACTGTGCGATCTGAACCTGATGTTTGCAGACGAGGGCACGACGCAATAGTAGTGGGATGTGTGGGCGCGTAGGGCGCGTGCTCTTCGCGAAGCGTATGGACGCGCAGTTAGAACAGCGTATTGCTAGCTAGCGCAATATATAGTTGGTGATTCATGTTATTAACACAACATGTAGTAGATAAACAACGAGTAATTTTTAAGAGAGTAAGAGAGCGAGACAAGAATGGCAATAAAATTAGCTTTGCTAGGAATTTTTATATTAATTGCAATTGCAGTGGGTATTTATTGCAAAAAGCACGCTGCAAATGTTGATGGATTTATTTTAGGAGGTCGCAACGTCGGACCTTGGCTCTCTGCATTTGCTTTTGGAACATCTTATTTTAGTGCGGTAATATTTGTTGGATACGCGGGACAGTTTGGCTGGAAATATGGAATGTCTGCCACTTGGGTTGGAATTGGCAACGCATTTTTGGGAAGCCTGCTTGCATGGTGGGTGCTAGGACCTCGAACCCGCGAGATAACCCAGCGCCTAAAAGCCTCAACCATGCCTGAGTTTTTTGGCAAGCGTTTTGATAGCCAAGCTCTAAGAGTAGCTGCGGCAGCAATAATTTTTGTTTTCCTAATTCCTTATACAGCAAGTGTTTATAACGGCTTATCGCGACTCTTTGAGATGGCATTTGGAGTTCCGTACGAGGCTTGCATAATTGGAATGGCAGTAGTTACATGCATATATGTTGTTCTAGGCGGATATATGGCCACTGTTGTTAACGACTTTTTGCAAGGCATTGTTATGCTGTTTGGCATTGTTGCTGTTGTGTGCGCGGTTATGGCAGGCAACGGAGGATTTAGCGAAGCAGTTATATCGCTATCGCAAATTCAAGCCGAGGGCACCGAGATGCAAGGCGCGTTTATATCTATGTTCGGGCCAGATTTGTTCAATCTTCTAGGGGTCATAATTCTCACGAGCTTGGGCACTTGGGGACTCCCACAAATGGTTCAAAAATTCTACGCCATTAAGAGCGGGTCTGCCATTAAACAGGGTGCAATTATCTCCACAATATTTGCAATAATTGTTGCAGGTGGAAGTTATTTTTTGGGAGGCTTTGGTCGCCTCTACGCAGACCAAATTACATATGCAGCCAATGGGACTCCAGTCTATGACTCCATAGTTCCAACAATGCTTTCAAATTTGCCTGACCTCTTGGTTGGCCTCGTAATAGTTTTGGTTTTATCGGCATCTATGAGCACGCTCAGCTCGCTTGTGCTAACTTCGTCTTCTGTGCTAACGCTCGACATGATAAAAGGTGTAGACAAAAATATGAGTGAGAAGCGACAGCTCACATGGATCAGAGGGCTTATAGTTGTATTTGTTGCAATCTCGGCTGTGTTGGCACTGGTGCAATATAACAGTTCGATTACATTTATAGCGCAGTTGATGTCGGTGAGTTGGGGTGCCTTGGCCGGCTCGTTTTTAGGACCGTTCTTTTGGGGAATTTATAGCAAGCGCATTAGTAAGGCAGGCGTTTGGGCAAGCTTTGTGCTAGGCATTGGAATAACCGTTGTGAATATGGTTTATCCGTTTACTAGTCCAATAAATGCAGGTGCGCTTTCTATGCTTGCATCGATGATTGTGGTTCCCCTTGTGAGTTTGTTTACAAAACCTGTGCCATTTGATGTTTTGCCTCCAAGACCCGACAGTGCAATGGATCGCGAATTAGAAGCCGCTGGTGTTTTGGCTGGTGGAGAAGAGACCGCTGGTTCTGTTGTGAGTGCTGCCAACGAAAAACGAGGTATGGGTGTGATTATAGGTCGCGTAAAAGATAGCGTCTATAAAAATCGTGGGGAGTAAAGGTAGAGGTCTGCTCTCTGAGCTTGCCTCAAGAAAAGCTGGTGCGGAGATTAGCTAGAAACTAAGCGCGGAGGAAATAAGACCCTAGATGTATAAAAGGGGAGTGCTAGCATTGGAACCTTTGGGGTTTTAGGTGCTAGCACTCTTTGTATTTGTTGGTTGTGTTGCTTAAATCACAAGGTCGTATGTCAATATTGACTCAGCATGTTTTGCAACCTTAATAGATGCAGCAAGTCTCTCCATATTAAGTGAGTATTCTTCTAAAGCATCTGTCGAATCAAAATCTACATGCAAATAAATGTCGGCATCTACTGGGTCTAGAGATTGAGATTTGGTATCTATCACAAAAGATGTTGCATCTTCAATTTCGCTAAGCATATTTTTTAGAAGCAAGGCAAGTTCTTTAGTTTGCTCTGCACGGTTTTTGCCTTCATAAATTTCGCTTAGTTTTACAAGTTCAATATGCCTAATCATTTAGATGTACCCTCCATGTTGGTTTAAATTGATAATATAATTGCGAAGCTTTAGTGTATTTTATATCAAAGTTTTTCTTTAAAAGTAGTGGTTTGTATGAGCGTATTTGTGCACAGTGGGTAGCGCTTGTAAATTTGGCTCGCCGTAAGTTGTTTGAATAAGCGTTAAATGCACGCTTGCGGGCATATATGTTGCTTTTGGCGGCAACACAGCAAATAGTCCATAAAATGCGCTATACTAAACGACTGCTTGATGTTAAAACCAACCCAAGGTTTTTGGGTTTTAATTTAGTTAGACAGGAAGATTATAATGGATATTATTCGTGCTATTGAGCAACAACAGATGCGCGAGGATTTGCCTCAGGTTCAAGTTGGAGACCACGTAAAAGTTCACTATAGAATTACAGAGGGCAACCGCGAGAGAATTCAGGTTTTCCAAGGCGATGTAATTCGTATGTCTGGAGGAATGAATCGTGAGACATTTACTGTAAGAAAGATTTCTTTCTCAGTTGGAGTAGAGCGCACATTCCCTCTAAACTCACCAAAGATTGATAAGATTGAGGTTGTTCGTCACGGTGCTGTTCGTCGTGCAAAACTTTACTATCTACGCGACAAAGTTGGTAAAGCTGCTCGCCTTCGCGAGAAGGGATTTTAACCAATCGCTTTTTAAAGTTGTTTGCCATGGCTTATATCCATAGGTCTTTATGATTTTTTAACATGTTTGATTTGCAGCCTAGACTCTTAGAGCCTAGGCTGTTTTATTAGATATAGAGTGCAGCTATGAGGCGCAGAGGCTTAAGTCAAAACACAAATTAAAAGAGAGCATACATTATGGGATACACAAAAAATGTTAGAGAAATAGTTGAGCAAATTAAGCTAGCCAATAAAGAGGAGCTAGCACAGTTGCATGACGAATTTGGAAGTGATCCCCGAGTAAGCGTTGCTAAGGCTTTTGAGAGCACAAGGCGTCGGATTGAAAAGCAAGAAGCAGAACTTCAGCGTGTCAAAAAAATGTATGAGCTTATGCGAGAAGCAGGCGACGACAAAATTGTTATGGGTATCGACGAGGTGGGTCGCGGGTCTATCGCAGGACCTCTCACTGTAGCTGCAGTTGTTTTGCCCAACGAGCCTGTTGTGTGTGGTTTGAATGATTCTAAGCAGCTTTCGCCCAAACAAAGAGAAGAAGTTGCAGATGCAATCAGACAACGCGCGCTAGCTATTGGAATTGCGCACATTCCTCCACAAGATATTGATAAAAATGGCATAGTTGGTTCTTTAAAACGAGCAATGCTTATGGCTATAGACAACACCGGACTGGACCCCGATTTGGTTTTGATTGACGGAAACCCCATACATGTGCACCCGCGCGAACAATGCATTGTTAAGGGGGATTCTAAAGTGGCTTGTATTGCTGCTGCTTCTATAGTTGCCAAAGTTACAAGGGATCATTTGATGATAGAGGCAGACTCTAAGTATCCTGAATATTGCTTTGCGCAAAATAAGGGATATGGCTCCAAGCAGCATACAGATGCAATTAAGGAACATGGACTTACGGATTTTCACCGCCGTACGTTTTGCACGGCGTTTGTGCAAGAGTCGCTGTTTTAGGTCTGCTTGATTTGCGCTAAATTTTGGTGAGCGTTATTTAGTGAGCGTTTTGTGTGCTGCTATTGTTTGCCATTAAAACAAAGACTTAGCCTGCTCACATATCAGATTAGAAAACGACGCAAACATTTCATTTGTTACAAGCGGCTTTAGTTCCAACGATTTTTCCGTCGCTCTGGTGTGTGTTGTGTGTTAAGTGTTCCTGTTAATCACAAAATTAAGTGCGCTCATATCTTGCTATCCTAACGCCATTAGGATATATTTAAAACTAATAACGTTAGGATTGGAGACAAAACGCATGTTCCACAAGGGACTTAATAAAGAGATTATTGTTAATGCAGCCAAAGAATTGATTGAGCAAAGCGGCTCCAGCGAATTTTCTATGCGAAAGCTCGCGGACAAGCTCGAGATCAAAACAGCTTCTCTATATACACATATCGAAAGCATGGAGGTTCTATACACCGAGGTCGGGTTGTCTGCTCTAAAACAGCAGTGTGATTATTTGCTAGAAGCAATTGATAGCAAGCACAAAGACAGCGCCGTATACGCCCTTGCAGAGGGCTACAGACGCTTTGCGTTTGAGCACACCGAGCTCTATAAGCTAATCATGCAAATACCCTCTAGTAATAACGAGACACTAAAGAAAGCCGCAGCCATGACAACTGAGCCGTTTGTGTGTGTGCTTGGAGATTACGATTTATCGCAAGAATATCTAATACATTATGAGAGGCTGTTGCGAGCAACAATGCATGGTTTTGTGTTTGAGGAGCTGGTGGGATATTTTTCGCATTATTCGGTTTCAGCTGAAGAGAGTTATAAGGCAGCTATTGATTGTGTGATTAACGGTCTTCATATGAAGGAAATGGAGGATATGGAGGAGCGCGAGCACCGTGGGTAACGAAAGAGCCTTGCTTTTTACCGAGATGCCAGTAAAAAGAGCTGTGTTATCGCTTGCTGTTCCAACGGTTATAAGCCAGCTTATTACAGTGGTCTACAATATGGCCGACACTTTCTTTATCGGCCAGCTAAACGATCCACTGCAGGTTGCTGCCACAACCATAGCAATGCCGGCCTTTATTTTTCTAACTGCGTTTGCAAACTTGTTTGGACTTGGAGGTTCAAGCCTAATTTCGCGCTCCCTTGGCTTAGGCGATAAACAAAAAGCACGCCATACAGCATCTTTTTGCATTTGGACAGGAATAGCTGTTGCGTTTTTATATGCCGTTGCATTTTTGTTTTTGGAGCCATATATATTTCCAATACTTGGAGCAAAAGAGCAAACATGGGGCTTTTTAAAAGAGTATGTTTTTTGGACTATTGGTATTGGTGCCATTCCTACTGTGATGAATGCAGAGTTTGCACATCTAATTCGTTCGGAGGGGTATTCCAAACAAGCAGGCTTTGGGGTGGCGATGGGAGGGATTCTAAACATCGCTCTAGATCCACTATTTATTTTTGTTCTACAACTAAATATTGCTGGTGCTGCGATTGCAACCATGCTCTCCAATCTAGTTGCAATGTTGTATTTCATTGTGTTTTTGATAAAAATCCGAAAAGTGTCAACAATCACGCTTAACCCCAAACTATATTCAGTAAAGCAAAAAATCCCGCTCGAAGTGATAACAGTTGGATTGCCTGGATTTGTGATGACCCTGATGAGTACCGTTTCAAACACTGTGCTAAATAATATTGTTGCTGGATACTCAAACACCGCTATTGCAGGTATGGGAATTGCCAAGAAGATAGACTCGCTTGCATATGCAATTGCTCAGGGCATGACGCAAGGTACACTTCCGCTAATTGGTTATAACTACACTTCTGGCAACCACGAGAGAATGAAGTCTGCCATAAAGGCAGCATTTCTCTTTAGCCTGATAGTTGCTGGTTGCGGAACAGCGCTGCT
Organism: Senegalimassilia sp.; assembly: GCA_963661535.1. GTDB lineage: Bacteria > Actinomycetota > Coriobacteriia > Coriobacteriales > CADBOM01 > CAVLCC01. The sequence continues at coordinate 1,589 of CAVLCC010000026.1, read as the reverse complement.
GTATTTCTTTGCCGTTCCAATTTCGAGCGTCTTTATTGCCGACGCCGAGACCGTCGACTTTGCGCAAAGTTTTCTAAAGGTAATTTGTCTTGCGTGTCCTACTACGGCAATTAACTTTATGTGCATTACCGTTTTTCAGGCAATTGGAAAGAAGGTTCAGCCGCTGATTTTGTCGCTTTTGCGCAAGGGCAGCCTAGATGTTGTGTTTATGCTTGTGTTAAGCAGCACGATGGAGATATCTGGAATTGCTTGGGCAACCCCATTTGCTGACTGGATTGCATTTGTAATTTCTATGTTCTTGATAATTCCTGTGCTCAAGAAAATGAATGGGAAAGTTGAGTCGGATTAGCGACAGCGTGATTAGTGGTGTGCATCAGTGCGATTGTTTTTATATGGATAAACGATGCGCACAGTCTGTGGAATAAATCACAAAAATACGACGCGCTTATATACCAAATTCCTTTAGACAATATTCCAATCAACTTCATCTGTAGTATAGGTTTTATCTGATTTCAGTGATTGCATTCCCTTCATTAGGTTTGCACCTAGTTCTGCACAGCTCATACTACTAATTGCAGTTGGTTTTGTAGTAGGAAGATGCAAATTTAAGGGAAGTTCTCCAGCGGGCATACCCTGCTTTAATAACTGATTGATAGAATCCATAATAACCCCCTAAAACAAGTCAATGTTTCCGAGCAAAAAATCTTCTAACGAACAACCCGTGTAGTCTGACCCAACTACAAGAGGCTTAGTGTTAGAAAATTTGCTCATAAATTTTGCTAGACCATCGGCATTTTTAGGACGAGAACTCTTAACCTCAATAGCCGTTATGCGCTCACCATCTTGGAGCACAAAATCAACTTCAAAATTGCCATCGCGCCACCAAAATACGTTAAAGCCGTCTTGTCGAGCACGCGCTAAAAGATACGCGCCAATAGCAGCCTCACAAAGATGACCAAATTTTGAAGGCTCTGTAAGCAGGGAGTGCCTATCTTGACCTGATGCCACAATCATAAAAGACGTGTCATATACACAAAATCTAGGAGAACTTGCACGCGTATTGAGCATTTTCTTATCATATTTTTGCAGCCCACATAAAAGCGAGGCATTGTTTAACAATTCAAGATAATGAGAAAGTGTTGCTGTGTTGCCTGCATCATCGAGCTGCCCAAGCATCTTTCTAAACGACAATTCTTGAGCAGAATATTCACACCCGAGCATAAAGAGTCGCTGCATAAGTGCAGGTTTTCTTACATCTTGCATAGCAACAACGTCTTTTGCAATTGAAGGAGTTATAACAGAATTTTGCATATAATCGAGCCATCTTTTTTCGTTATTTTTAAAGACGGCTGCACCTGGATATCCACCAAAATATAAAAATTCTTGAAGCGTGTAATCAAACGCCTCTTGCATTTCAGAAAAACTCCAATGGGTAAATGGAATTACTTCAAAGCGTCCCATAAGTGATTCATTCAGTCCATGTTGGAGAAGAAGAGAAGAAGAGCCGCTCAAGAAAACACGCAGGTCACGCTCTGCCCATTTATCTTCGTCATAAAGAGATTTAACAACTGTTGACCACTGAGCAATGC
>CAVLCC010000025.1:0-29558 GCA_963661535.1 Senegalimassilia sp. | reverse complement strand
AGCCAAACACTCTACAGGCTCAGAACTTAATATGTTTGATGAGTTTAGTGCTGTAAATGATCCTTTGTTCTATAAGTTTTTTGGATTTACAGAAAATGAAGTGAGTGGTCTTTGTGATGCCCATGCTAAAAGAATACCAGATGCAGAGGTAGACTTTAAAGGTCTAGTGGAATGGTACGATGGTTACATTGCAAAAAAAGGCGAGCATATGTTTAATCCTAGATCTGTTGTACTTGCTCTAAGTAGAGATAGTTTGGAATCTTTTTGGACAGAGTCAGGACCTTACGACGAGATTTATTATTATGTGCGCAATGATATCGACGACATACGCGATGATCTAGTACGTATGGTTGCTGGCGAGTCTGTAGAAGCTGAGATGAAAAACTATGCAGCATCTTCTATGTCACTAACTACAAAAGACGAAATTTTATCTGCTATGGTTGTATATGGTTTTCTAACTTATTACGATGGTTGTGTGTCTATTCCAAACCATGAACTAATGCTTAAGTTTCAAGATGTATTGAAAAAAGAAGATATGGGTTATGTTGCAAAGCTGGCACAAAGAAGCAAAGAAATGCTTGTAGCAACTCTTAATAAAGATACAGATACAATGACCCAAATCATAGAAGCAGTACACGATCAAGAAGTTCCTTTGTTAAACTATACAAATGAAGCAGATTTAGCTGCACTAATCAACTTGGTATATTTATCGGCTAGAGATAGATATTTTGTACGCCGAGAGCAACCTGCAGGCAAAGGCGTTGCTGATGTTGCCTTTATTCCTCAAAATCCAAAAGATACAAAGTGCAGACCATTTATTGTTGAACTAAAAGCCTCAGATAGTGCCGAACAAGCAATAAAGCAAATCCGCAACAAGAACTACACAGCAATTTTTGAAGATGCACTTACAGGAGACACACATTACGCGCAGTCACCCCTAGCAGTAGGAATTGCATGGGATCCAAAAACAAAAGCACATGAGTGCATTGTTGAGGAGTTGTAGGTTAAGCACACAAGATGACACTAATCTACAGTGCCGTATACGCCGCCCCAACCATGTGCTGTTATTGCAGAGTTAATTTGGTCGCAAAGTGTTTGTCTGTCGTAGGTTCCATATGGAACAATCTTGCAAATTTCTAGAAGGTCTTGCGGTAAGTCAAGAATTTCTGCATTCAAAACAAGCTCTGTAGACGAAAGAGTCTTGCACGTTGCAAACAAATCTTCTACAAGTGTTTGCAACTCTCCAAAGTGTACACTTCTTTTTGCACTCATAAATCTGCTCCCATCAAATGCGGGTTGCAATGTGCGAGCCACAGTTGTTGCAAACGCAAGATCGTCTTGGTGTAACTGCTTGGCTGCCACTGCCGTTGTGCCCGTCGGCTCTGCCACCTCTGTTATCACTGCATTTGTCGCTGCTGTGCACCACTACACCCGCTCATATGCTTTTCAAGTCACCATATGCGTTAGAGAATTATTGCATGTTTAGTTGCATAATAATTCATGAAAACCTAGCGAGACAAAAATTTCTCAAAAAAATAATATCAAACGTTTTAGTTTATTAAGAATAAATAATTGGGAGATAGATTTGAAAAACACCCATAAAGCACCTATAGCGATTGAAACCCCAATAGCATACAAAGCTCCTGTAGCGCACAAGATCCTAGAAGGTCAAAAATCCCTCACAAAGATTTTCGCAATCGCATTTATGATAGCAATTCTCACAGTAATGGGCGCATTTCTATATGGATGCGGAGGCAAAGACCTAGGAACATTTAACAAATCAACTACGCAGACTTCCACAAACTCAAACGGAATGGTTATTGTTCTCGATTTAGCGCAGCTCTCAGAAAACATAAATTATGTGTCGAGTGAGGATCAACTAGAAATCCCCACAATCGACACGCTAAATGTTTGGACGCAAGTCAAACAAGACAAAGACTCCGCAGGACAAGCCCTGACCTACAAGATGGCGAATCTCGAAAACAAGTCCCCCTCTTTTGAAGTCGCTCAATACGATAGCGCAACCACTCTTCAAGAAGCACGCGTGTTTTGGGATACGTCGAGCGCCAACTCAGGTCAGGAGAAGTTTAAGAAATATTCTATAGCACTTATAAGGGCGGTTATGGGCGTTGACAACGAGACAGCCACTTCGCTTTATTCAACGGCACATTCAACGCAGTATACAAATGGTGTTTCGCAAAATATAACTTATGCATATAACGGCAACATGCGCTGCTACTACATGATTAATGGAGGATACCATATGTTGGTAATAGAGCCGTTTTCTGCTGAAGTTCAGGCAGCTGATGTGGCGGCTGGAAAGTCGGTATATACAGCGATTGGAACGTCGGAGACTGCGTCTGGGGGAAGCGCAGCGTCGAGCGGCACCTCAGTAACGAGCGGCTCTGCAGCGTCGTCGGGCTCCAGCTCATCTTCAACAGATTCAACCAATTCGAGTTCAAACACAGACTCACAAAATATATCAGTACAAAAAACTAACTAACGAGCAATGAGAAGGCCAACCAAAACAACAACGCAACGAACAATCCAACCAACCAATCCAACAACAACCCATGAAACCTCCCAATAAGCCCGCGCTTGCCGCATCTAACTAACACACACACGTGTGTGCAACGTATACTTGAGCAGGTAGTTTCTTAAATTTAGAAAGAAGGACAGCCAATGGCTCTTTCGCAAAAAGATGTGAGAGATATTGCAACCTACACCCGCATCGGTCTTAGTGATGACGAGGTTGCAGACATGACTCTCGACCTAAACAACATAATCGAAAGCTTAGCTCCGATCACCGAGTTTGACCTAGATGGTGTGGAGCCAACATTTCATCCTATAGCAGGTCTTGTAAACGTGATGAGAGAAGACGAACCCGCACCTGGCTTTTCGCAAGAAGAGGCGTTGGCGAACTCCTCATCAACTAAAGATGGAACATTTGTGATCCCCACAATTTTGGGTGGAGGCGATAACTAAATGGGAGTTTCGATAGAAAACTTGAGCGTGCGCCACATTCAGCAAGGCATTGCAAACAAAGACTTTTCTGCCGCAGAGCTAATGGAGGGAGCGTTTGACGCAATAGACAAAAGAGACGCAGACGTCCACGCATTTCTAGAGCTCACCCCCGAGCTTGCAAAAAAGGCAGCAAAAAAGATAGACGACATGCGCGCATCTGGCGAGGAACTTCCGCCGCTAGCTGGGGTTCCAACGGCATTTAAAGACAACATGAATCAGCAAGGCACCAAAACAACATGCGCCTCAAAGATGCTTAGCAACTATCAGTCTACCTACACCGCAACTTGCGTGTCCAAAATGTTAGATGCAGGCGCAATTCCTCTAGGCAAGCTTAACATGGACGAGTTTGCGTTTGGCTCCTCAACAGAAACATCTTATTTTGGACCCACAAAAAATCCTTGGGATCTTGAGCGAGTGCCTGGTGGGTCTTCGGGAGGATCAGCCGCTGCGGTTGCAGCAGGAATGGCAACGCTAACGCTCGGCAGCGACACGGGCGGCTCCATCAGACAACCTGCCGCGTTTTGTGGAGTAGTAGGGCTTAAGCCCACATATGGAGTTGTTTCTCGATATGGAGTTGTGGCTTTTGGATCGTCGCTAGATCAGGTGGGACCGTTTGGCAAGAGCACCAATGACGTGGCACAAGCCCTAAATGCGCTGTCTGGGCGTGACCCCCTAGACTGCACTTCTCAGCATGTAGATACCAACTTTGTGCAGAACCTAGACGAGGGTGTTGAGGGTGCAAACATAGGCGTTGTTCCCTCATTTATGGAGGCAGACGGTCTTGACCCTGAAGTAAAACACGGCGTTGAGCGAGCAATTAAAAACCTCCAAGACCTAGGAGCAAATATTGTGGAGGTCGAACTTCCTCATGCCTACGCCGCTATGAGCGCATATTATGTGATAGGCCCTTGTGAGGCATTTTCTAATCTCTCACGTTTTGATTCTGTTCGCTATGGCAACAGGGTTGAGGGTGCAGAGCTAGGCGAGCAATATGAGCTTTCACGCGCCGATGGGTTTGGCTCTGAGGCAACAAGACGCATAATGCTAGGAAGTTATTTGCTCTCAGCTGGGGTTTACGACAAATATTACTATCCAGCTCAGCAGGTCAGAACACTAATTACCAACGACTACAAAGAGGCATTCAAAAAAGTCAGTGCCATCGTGTTGCCTTCGTCTCCGCGCACTGCGTTTAAGTTTGGAGAAATTTCGGATCCAACTTCGATGTATTTATCTGACATGTTTACAATCTCGCTAAACATTGTGGGCAACGGCGGCATGAGTTTGCCAGTTGAGCTTGGCGAAAAAAGCGGATTGCCTGTGGGAGTTCAAATTGTATCCCCACAATTTAGAGATGAGAATATGCTCCGAGTTGCCTCAGCGCTAGAGAAATGCTACGAGCAAGTTCCAAAGTTGGCACCTATGGCGCGAGTGGAAGCAGCTGCGCCTACGTCGTCCACCGCGCCCGAGGCACCCGCGCCTGATGTGCCCGCACCCGCACCCATCACACCACAAAACACTGAAGAAAGGGGGCAATAATGAGAGAGCTATCTTCGGTTCTAGAAGACTGGGAGGCCGTGATTGGCCTTGAGATTCACACAGAACTAACTACGCTAAAAACCAAGATGTTTTGTTCATGTCCTATTGCTTTTGGAGATGAACCAAATACCCACACTTGCCCTGTATGCCTAGGAATGCCAGGCGCTCTGCCTGTTCCAAATAAAGCGGCAATCGAGTCAATTGTGCTTGCTGGTCTTGCAACAAACTGCAACATAGAGCGCAAATCAATGTTTTATCGCAAAAACTATTTTTATCCCGATATGGCCAAGAACTTCCAAACTACCCAAGGTCCCGTTGCATTTTGTATGCGCGGACATCTAGAGCTTGAGGTCGACGGTCAAGGCGTCAAAGAGCGTCATGGCGTAGACTCGCTAGACGCAGGCGATCAAATGGAAAACATCATCAAAACCGATTATGGCTATCTCGCTAAAGTTGGAATTACGCGCATTCATATGGAAGAAGACGCTGGCAAAATGGTGCATATTGGAGGGGTCGACGGGCGCATAACGGGAGCCACACACAGCATGGTCGACTACAACCGTGCAGGCACTCCACTAATTGAGCTGGTTACAGAGCCAGATTTGCGCACGCCTGCCGAGGCTCGCTTGTTTATGCAAGAGCTACGCAGTTGCTTTTTGGAGCTAGGAATTTCTGACTGTTCTATGGAAGAGGGCTCCATGAGATGCGACGGCAACGTTAGTTTGCGCAAGCGCGGTGCCAAAGAGTTTGGCACAAAAACTGAGCTTAAAAACATGAACTCCTTCAAGAACTTGCACGACGGACTTGCTTATGAGATTTGCAGACAAGCTGAGGTCTTAGAGTCGGGCGGCAAAATTTTGCAAGAAACGAGACACTGGGAGCCTGCCAATAAGCGCACGGTTACTATGCGCGTAAAAGAAACAGCCGACGACTACAGGTTATTCCCCGAACCAGACCTTGCGCCTTACGACTTGTCGGACGAGTTTGTTGAGAGCGTAAGGAGCAGGTTGCCCGAGCTTCCTCGTCAGAAAAAAGCTCGATTTATGGAGCAAAACAATCTCACCCGAGACGAGGCTTTGGTTATCTCTAACGACCACGATATGGCTGCACTTTTTGATGAGTGCATGAATATAGATGGATCACTATCTAAACCGGTAGCCAATATTTTGATAAACGACCTGAGTGCTTATCTCAACTCAAACGGCATAGAGATTAAGCAAACCCATGCTAGTGCTAAAGGCATAGTTGGGCTTTGCAAACTGCTTGCAAACGATACAATATCTTCTAAACAGGGCAAAGAGGTTTTTGCAGAGATGATGGAGTCGGGTAAGGCTCCTTCAGATATTGTTTCTGAAAAAGGCATGGAGCAGGTTTCTGACACCGGAGTTATTTTGGAGATTGTTGGCAGGCTCCTAGCGCAAAATCCCGAAAAAGTAGAAGCCTATAAGGGCGGCAAAACGGGGCTGTCTGGATTTTTTGTTGGACAGGTCATGAAAGAGATGAAAGGTCAAGGCAATCCCAAAGTGGTTAGCCAAATTGTTACCGAGGAGCTCGAAAAGTAAGCAAGTTTGTTATCCGCACGAGCGTTTTTGTGTTTTGCATGCGGATAATTTTTGAAGCGTGGGGTTTAAGAGCCAAGGTTTTTAAGGAGTGCAAATGGGCAAGAGCAGGTATGACTATTTTGAGGCATTTGAACAAATCGTTGGATATGCATGCGATGAGGCACAAGCTCTAGAGCGGGTGGTAATGAACTTTGACCCCTCAACTGTGTTTGAAGAAATGAATTCTATGCATGTGATAGAGAATAATGCCGATCATGTTAATCATGCAATATATAAAAATCTTATAGATGAGTTTATTACTGTAATCGAAAGAGACGACATCTTGCTTTTGGCACAATGCCTAGATGATATTGTTGATTCAATCGAAGATGTGCTAATGACAATGTATATGTACGATGTAAAAGAGATTTTTGCTCCTGCAATAGAGATAGTATCTTTGATTGGAAAGTCTACCAACGCCTTGCGCATTGCTATGATGGATTTTCGTAACTTTAAAAAGTCTCCCACGCTACAAACACTTTTGGTTGACGTTAGCGACTACGAAGAAGCAGCAGACAAAAAGTATGTAGAAGCAATTCGCACGCTGCATGTTAAGTATTCTCACGACCCAATGTATGTAATGGTGTGGGAGAGCTTGGTTAGACTTATGGAAAAGTGCTGCGATAAATGTGCTCATGCAGGTGATGTGATGAGCACCGTGATTATGAAAAATTCGTAGTTACAAGTTGCAGTTTTATCGAGTTTCCAAAAACAATTGTTAACTAAATCAGTCTGTTTGCCCCAATAGGGATAACTATATCTGTGCCTTTTGGTGGCGCATTATTTTCTAGAGGGTCGGATATGGGCGTTGCAGAGTCATTTATTGTAGAAATATGCGGTAACCCAGTGGTTGCTGTGAGCAGTGCAACAGCCAAGATAATTATCAAAATAACTGCTACAATGCACGTGGGTTTCCTTTTGGTTTTTGTATTTTTTGTTAGGCTAAAATTTTCATGCGTGCTTTGTTTTGTAGCTTGTGTTTGATTTATATTACGACTGCCTCCTGTGTTATACGATAAATTTTTATATGTCCTTTCATTTGATTGCAAGTTATTAGAAGATTTATTGACCCAGTTTTCTTGTGTTCTACATTTTGCATCCACATTTGCATCAGGCATTTTCGACGCTAAATTTTGAGCTTGCTCCATCAATAATTTTTCCGACTGGTTCAGCAACATATTTGTCGAAGATGCTCCATTAAGAACACGCGTAAGGTCAAATGCAACTTGTCTAGGAGTTTGATATCTTTCACTAGGTTCAAATGCACACATTTTAAGCAAGATACTTTTTAGTGCAAAAATTGCCCCCTCGCTCAAATTTTCACCTCTACGACCTTTATTAAGACCTTGCCATTTAAAAACCGATAGACTATCCAAGTCAAGAGCAGTTCCAGACATTCTCAAAGCTAGCGTTTCACGCTCATCGCTTGCGAGTTTTCCGCCTAGCATTTCAAACAAAACAAGTCCCAGCGAAAATATATCAGACCTTATATCTGCTTCACTACTAGCTGCTATTTGCTCGGGTGCCATGTAGTGCAGAGTCCCCGCTATTTGGGTTTCAAGTGCGCTTTTAACTTTAACCATTGTGCGAGCAACACCCAAATCCATAAGTTTTGGAGAACCATCGGGCAAAATCATTATGTTTGCTGGCTTGATGTCTCTGTGCGCTAAAACTCGTCCGTCTAACCGGATGTGCTCAAGTGCACCCGCTATGTCAACTGTTATTTGAATTGCATCTTTTATGGAGAGCTTGCCTTTGTATATCAAAGTTGCAAGCGAAGTTCCTTTTATGTTTTCCATAATCAAGAAAGGCAAGGTGAGGAGAGTTTTGCTGCGATGCACTTGTGGGCTAACTGGGTTAACTGTATGCAGCTGGTTTGGGCTCTTGTATGTGTTATGTGGACCGCGCGTGCCACGCTCTATACTTGCACTCTGTGCATCGTGCTCATTATGTACACTATATTCGCTCACTCGAGGAATATCCACAAAAGCGGGGTCAAATTGCGCACACCCGCTTGCGATGCCCTTAACAATAGCAGGGTGCGACAAACTGCAAAGTAGCACCGACTCCCTCGAAAAACGCTCCTCCATAGGTGTGCTAACGAGGGCAGGTCTCAAAATCTTAACAGCTACTTCAATGTTATGCGTGCGAGATTCACTTGAATCAGAGGAATGCATATTAGCAATTTTGTTTAACGCTTGCATGTGCTGCATGTGTTGCATCTTGCGCTGAGTTAAGTCTAAAGCTGTGTTTTCTCGCAGAGTGCCTCTTCCCAAAAACACTTCTCCAGACGAGCCTTCTCCCAGCTTAGAAACAATCTTAACCTTTCCACTCATGTCTTTTGACCCTTTTGTGTTAAATTTGAGGATTTTCCCAATTGCATTGATTTTATTTTCATTTGCGTTCATACTTTTAAGTCCCCCAAAGCCTCTCTTTGCAATGAGAGGTGATTTTTATGAAAACCAAATATCGCGGCGCGGGCAAAACTTGCAAAACTTGTCTTGCGTGTATGACCTTAGTAGCAGGTATAACATCTGTATGTGCCTGTTCTTCTAACCAAAATCTAAACCAAATCCAACCAGATTCTAACCAAGCCGAACAGGCACAAGAAAATTATGGAGAAGACACTGGTTCATCATCAAAATTAGGAGGAGGAGCAGGTTCAGTTAGCTCATCAGGTTCAGGTGCTAGCACTGGCTCAGAAAGTTCAGCCAACGCAGACGGCTCTAGCGCGGGTCGCTCAACTCAACTTATATCTGGAGAAGGGGCGCAAGGTTTTGCATTTTGGTCGCAGGGCAAGCTTTCTGTGACAGATGGCAGCGGCCAAAATTTGATGTTTGAAATTGACCCAGAAACATGGAGAACTCGCACTTGGGCAAACCTTGAGGTAGATGGAGGACTTGCAGCCTCGGGAGGCTTGAGGTCAGAGTGGATGTCTGCATCGGGACAAGTGAGCGCAGGCTCCCTACTCTCAGATAACGCCGAGATTAACAAAATCGCAGCACTCGATCTAAATGCGGCGGCTATGAAAGCAGATGACTTTAGTGCTGGAGCCGTAAAGGCCAACGGAATAGAAGCGTCTAACTCCGTCTTTGAAAAGGCTGTTGCAAATGTTGCACAAATGGCTTCGTTAACTTCTAGTTATGCGACTCTAGACGAGGCTGGAGTTGGATTTTTGGCTGCTAACGGTGCGAATGTATCTAGTCTTGCAGCCAACAATGCCGCGCTCGATAGTCTAGAAGCCTCCTTGGCAAGTATATCCTCGCTAAACGCAAGCTCGGTTAGTGCAGCTCAAGCCGAGGCAAATGCGGTTAATGCAAACAGCATAACATCTAGCAATCTAAACTCTAAGCAGGCGGAGTTTAACGAGGTATCTGCAGCAAATGTAACGGGCGGCACCTCGACTTTTGCAAGTGCCAACGCTAACTCCATCTTTGCAAAGAGTGTTCAAGCAGACTCTATCGGAGGTGTGCTTAGTGGCTTTAAAGTAGATTCAAGCAGTGCCGGAATTGTTGCTTTTAATGCGGTGGACGCAAGCGGTATTGGCAAGGCTTCTGTGGCAACTATTTCGGTCGATGCTAATGTTGATGCAGTTATGGTCACGCCATTTTCTCAAGGTGATAGTTTTCAGTGCACTTATGAGGTCGAAAATCTAGGTGAGGGCAGATGGCATATTGTGCGCAAGTTTCCACAAAGTGAGCTGGATAAGATGAGCCAAGGCACTTTTGAGCCAATTACAGAGAGATATGTTTGCTGGTTGGCTATTGATTTTGGTTAACATGGTTAATAAAATAAAATGTGCAAGAAACAAACATGCGGCATATCTATTAAGAGCAACCATGTTCTAAGGGAGGCTATGCAAGCGAGAAATGCTAACGCGAAATGCAAGCGAGAAATGCCAACGCGAAACGCCAACACACAAATTATTTGGAGGAATAGATGACAGACAGTAGCAACAATAACACAGAGCAAACTCAAGCAGACGTTTCATCAAAACATAAATACAACATTCCTAACTTAAAACAGATGAGAAATGCAAAAGCGCCGCTTGAAAGCAGCTCAAGTGTTAAGAAGGTCATAGGGGTTGTTAGTGGAAAGGGAGGAGTTGGCAAGTCGCTTGTAACCACACTTTTGGCATCTAAAGCTAGTCATGCAGGTCTTAAAACCGCTGTGCTGGATTCTGATATAACTGGTCCTTCTATTCCTCGTGCATTTGGAATTAACGAGCATGTTGGAAAACTGGTTGACGACAACATGTTGCCCCTTCAATCAAAAAGCGGCATAAAGGTTATGTCTATTAACTTGTTATTGCAAAACGACACCGACCCTGTAATTTGGAGAGGTCCAGTTATTGCAGGCGCGGTTAAGCAATTTTGGTCAGAAGTTGTGTGGGGAGACATTGACGTCATGTTTGTTGATATGCCTCCAGGAACAGGAGATGTGGCACTTACGGTATTTCAATCTTTGCCCATTGACGGCATTGTGATTGTTACATCTCCGCAAGAGCTAGTTGGAATGATTGTTGGCAAAGCTGTTAACATGGCTAAGAATATGAATATACCTGTTCTAGGCATAGTAGAAAATATGAGCTTTATTGAGTGTCCAGATTGTGGCAAGCATATAGAGTTGTTTGGACCTAGCCACCTAGATGAAGTTGCTGATCAATACAAAATTAGCAATAAAGCTAGCATTCCTATGGATCCAAAACTCACAAAAGCAGTTGACACAGGAAACATAGAAAGCTTTGAGCAATGTTGGCTCGATGATTTTTATCAAAAACTGGTTGTGGAGTAGTTTGGGTGTTTTTATAAGGTGTTTTGAGTAAATCTGAGGTGTTTCTGAGTTTTTGAGCAACTCTGCGTAGTTTTGAGCTGCTTCAAGCAGTTTCACAAGCATCGATTATAGATGAACCAATAAAAGCCCGCATAGAATGCCCACTATCACGGCAACAGCGGGCTTTTTAGAATCAAATAACGAAAATGCTTCGGGAAGTATTTCTCCAAACAAAACGTAGAGCATAGCTCCGCTTGCAAAGGCAAGACTCATCCCGAGCCAAAACAGTCCAATTCCTCCAACTATAAATCCAACTATGGAACCTGCTACAGTTGTTGCACCAACAATGGCAGCAATTCCAACAGTCTTAGCTCTTGTATAACCAGCGTGCAAAAATGGCACGCCCAACGACATCGACTCAGGAATACTATGCAGACCCATGAGGATAGCAATTGTAATTCCGTCTCCCATCAAGGCACCGCTTGAGGCTGCAAAAGAAGCTCCAATGCTCATGCCTGCTGGAATATTGTGCATAGCGATAGCGGCTGCTAGCACAAGACCCGCAACTTTAAGAGACTCCGGAGATTTGTGCTCAGTATGTTCAGATTTAGTTGCACAAGACTCCCTATCTTCAACGCAGGAGCAGCAATGCATGTGTTTACCGGCTTTTTTATCAATAACATGAACCAAAATTCCAATAAATGCAGCTCCAAGGGCAATGCAAAGCATAACCAGCGTTAGGTGCCCCGCGCCCTCTCCAAGTTCTGTTGCCTCCGGAACAAAGTCAAAAAATATAATGGCCAGCATTAGCCCTGCGGCAAAGCTGAGCATAATGCTTGCAACGCGGTTAGACTCAACATTAATAAATGTTGCAATTCCCGCACCAAGCACACCGCTACCTATCCCTGTTATGCATGTGAGCAAAATTACCTGTGCCAAAACGGGCATGTGTGGCTCCTAAAAATTTTTAGTGTGGTTTTAAGTTGTTTCATGTTTCGTTTTTTGCATGTAATAGCATATAGTTTTTGTTGCTTTGCAAGCGTAATAACATCATTTTTTCGGCGGGCATTATGAGGTGCTTATCGCGCACCTACCCAACTCCAGCAATTATTTGGTTTCAGCTTTTTTCTAGTTCTTTTAGAATTTCTTTCGCTGTAAATCTTGGAACAAAAGAATTTTCAAATGCATTTTTATCATAAGAAACCATCGCATTTACCTGCAAGACTTCTGCGGCAGACCTAATGAGAGCATCTTCAAAATCCGGCTCATTGCAATCAAAAGCTTTGTCTATAATCATTGAATTTAGTTCGACCATATCAAGAGTCTCGCAAAGCAATTTTATGCACTGTCTTGCATCTGGTTCAGATAGATAATGCCTGCACAAAATATAATAAACATCCTTTAAAGACGATGACAAAAAATAACACGTAACATTTTCTGATAAACAATGCATAATGAACTTGCTTGCTTCTTTATATTTTGGAGAATTTTGAAACACAGAGTAGACAAGTATATTTGTGTCTAGAAAAAGCTTCACAGACCACACCTCTCATCACGTGCCTCGTTTAATATATCTTTAAAACTTTTGTCTTTAGGCCATTCGCTGTCATTAATTTTGTGGGTCGCAATAAATGCTTGAAGCTCGTTCCAAGACTTTACTTTGTCCTTCTTCCCATCAATAATGCTACTGATGGTAATGACTCCAGGTCTCGGACATTCTAGATACACTTCGTCACCAGAACTAAAATCTCCAAGTTCACGAATATTTGCAGGCACAATAATTCCTAAACTGTTACCTATTTTTCTAAAACTAGTTTTTTCTTTTAAGGCAGTAGACATAAGCACCCCTTAGAACAATGTTATAACATGTTAAATATTATAGGCGAGACCAAGAAATTTTGCAACAAATATGGAGCAGGATGCATCTATGCACGCCTTATACAGAACAAAGAAATGAAAGAAACAACCGAAAGCACAACTAAACAAAATACACTACTTTTCTTTCCGAAAGAAGAGAATATACTGATGCGTTTGGTTTGCAACAAAACTTAAGGGATATCCATAGGGAAATAATTTTGCAGATTTATCCTCCCAAATTTTTAAACCTTTGTAATAAAGGTTAGGTATCTCGTTTAGTTTATTTACAATGTCGGCATGCAAAAGATTAACCTGTTTTTTTGATGGCTGCAGATCTTTAATAAAAATTGCGTAGTAGCCCTTAACCTTTAAATATCGCATGCTTAACTCAACGCTTTGTTTTAAAGAAGAAAGCCAATCGCAATAACTCATGTTGCCCAAATCACATTCAAGAGAAGTAAAAGGAGTCGATGTTTTTCCATATTTTGAAATATCTCCGCCGGTTTTTTCTTTAGACATCATGTTCATATAAGGTGGATCTATCAAAACTAATGAAAATAGCTCATCACCAGTCTTTAAGCCAAACTGTTTGTTATCTTCTAGAACTTCTAGCGAGTTGCCGCAGATAGTTGGCATTTCTGCAAGATTAAGTTTTTTGGCGGCTTTTTTGTAAACATCAATATAATGCTGATTGAGCTCAATACCAACGGCATTGCGATTGCAAAGTGCAGCACCAAGAAGTGTACCTCCTACACCCATAAAATAGTCAAGCACCCACTCGTTTTCTTTTGTAAAAAACTCGATAATCTCCTTCATAAGTTGTGGAGGTTTTGGGGTAGGATGCTCTTTGCGAATGTCGTGTGCAAAGCTGTTTTTGCCCGTTGTGGGGTACCATGTAGAAAACACGGAATTAGTAAAGTTAAGCCAGTCTCCGCCAGATAAATCGTTCAGCTGATTATTCAATTGATACTTTGTTCCATCAGGCAAAACTATCATTTGTTGAGAGTTGCCAAATAACCTAGCTTCTTCTATGTGTGGTTGGATCCAAGATGGAAGACTTTCTATATCGTAGTCTGGATAAACTTCTTTAAAAGGGATGCCCTGTTCATACTGTTGTAGTGCAATAGACTTTTTCATTAGTAGTTTGTCACCAGCACTTCCACGGTTTTTGTGCTTCTATCCTTGTAGTGGTAACTGCAGTTTGTAAATGTGTTATCTATAAAGTGCACGTTATAAGACTTTGCCCAATCAATTAGCAAGCTGTTAGACAGTCCCTTGTTATACATCACATTTGATAATGCAAAGGGCACATGCCTTGAATTTAGTTCATCTAAGATATCGAATAGTGCAACTTCCTCAGTTTTAGACCAGTCCTTAAATCCACGGTTTCCATCGTTATATGTTCCGGTGCTAATCAAATACGGCGGATCAAAATAAACAAAATCTGAACTGGTACAAGAAGAATAATCTAAATCTCTGAAATCAAGAGTTGAATAAGATATAGTTTTGCTATGCAGAGCTGTCATGAAATTAGACAAATTTTTCTCAATATTTTGATTGTAAGAACTTCGATTTTTTCCAAAAGGTGTATTAAATTTATGACTGTTATTGAATCTAATTTGATGATTAAATGAGTAGCAAGTTAGAACAAAAAGATCCACAAGGTCACCTGTAGAGTTATATCTGTCTCTAAGCGAGCTGTAGCCGTCTGCATTAGTCTTTGATAACTTAAACTCATCAATAAGAAATTCTATCTGCCTACTAATCTCTTCAAATGTTTTTTTTGACAGCATTTCGTACATTTCAATTAAAAAGCCGATTTGATCATTGCAAACAACTTTATTGCAGTTAATGTTTATGCCTACGTTAAAACCGCCTGCAAAAACATCATAAAAAGTATCAATGCTTTTGCTCTGAATAATTGGAACAATAATGGGGAGCAGTTTATGCTTTCCACCCATGTAGTTGAGCGGACTTTTTATATATGAGTTTGGCATCAGCAACTCTTCTCAATATGAATGAGAAGCTCTTTAACTTCACCGCTATGGTTAGTGCTTCTGCTTTTAAATCTTCTGTATGGAATTTCTATTATCTCAAATGAGCTGGGTATTCCATATTTTTGCATAATGCCGCTAATTTGTTCAATCGACATCAGACCCTCTGTGTTATAACTCAAAATAATATGTCTAAAGTTTGCATTTTTAACCAGCAGTTCAAAAGCATTTAAAACATTTCGCTTTTGACAAAAGTCAGATTTTTTATTCTCATACGGACGCTGCCCAGTGACACCCTTAAGTTCAGGAAAATCATACATAGCTGCTGTTTCTAGCACATGGTAGTTTGGAAGATACTGACGATTATTATAGGGGGGATCTACATAAAGAACATCACCCTCAATTCTGTTTAGTAAGCACACGCCATCTTCGTTGTAGCAAGCGTTGGTTTTTCCATTATGCACGACTGGTAATTGATAAAGCTCGAACGTTTTAAACGAACGCTTGTCCCAGAATTTATTGAATGCGCCATAAGTTCCTGATGTGTTTGATACAAAGGGAATGCCCTCAATTATGCAGGCAAGCAAATAATAATATTCATGTCGTGTGAGCAGCCCATTTTCTTTCCAGTTATTAAGCGTGTTCCTAGCAAAATCAATTCTCAAGGCATTTGTTTCTGTAAAGTATTGACGGTTGCCAATTGGAGAAAAATTATTTTGGAACAAGCGTTTTTCTTGACTGAGCGTCTCCATATCTTTAGTTGGCATACTATTGAAGTACTCAATTGGATCTTTAATTCCAATAGTAGATAACTGCTTAAACGAGGGGATCTCATTATTTTCGATAGTTGCAACCTGAAGAACATACGAAAAATATAAAAGGTCATTGCTTGTAATTCTATATCTTTGCTTGAGATGTCTAGCAACAGTTGCAGTTCCTGAAAAAATGTCGCACACATTTGTGGCATTCGGACAAAATTGTTCAATAGCAGCGTCTATATGTTCAAGAAGTTTTGCTTTGCAGCCAATAAAACGCATCGTTACTTAACCGTCCTCACAAAATATTCACTTTCAATTGTGCCATATTTGTGACGTTCTAGGCTCTCTTGACATAATTGTTTGGCAGCTGCAGATAAACTCAAGTTTGCATCGTATGCGTATTTGCGAAGTGCTTCATAACATTCTTCGGAAAGGGATACTGTAATTCTTTTCTGTTGTTCTTGCATTGTGACTCCTGTAGCTTTTTGCTTTTATACTTTTTGCATCAATACATCAATGCATCGATGCATCAAAATTCTTCTTAGTATTGTACAATAATTTTATTAGTTTTGGAGTAATTGGGAGGCAGATGTGAATCTTTGGATTCTTACGGAAGAAAAACCTAAGGTCTCGGTTATTTTGCAAATTGCTGGATTGTATGCTGAGGAATTTAATGGACGTATTGAGAAAGACACAAATGTTCGTATTTTGCCCATTATGAAAGGAAACCGATTCTCTTTCACATATGTAGTTCAAGGACTGCATATATCCAATGTTGATGAAATTTTCCTAAAAATTGTAAGCGGAAATACTAGCTTTGTTGACTTCCTTGTTTTTGAACAAGAAAATGCACCAGTAGAAGGAAGCAACGAAGTGCCAATTATGGCTATAGAAGAAACAAAGACTAGTGATTCTGAATCTAGAAATACGGGAGTAAGTCAGCGTGTAACCAAATTTGTCTACATAGATGCTTTTTATCCAAACATAAAAAAATATATGCTTTATAACAAGGAGTTGCACGAAGATAAAACAAAACGACCAAGCGACACTAACATTATTGGTACAAATATATTGATGACGTTGGGGGTCAAAGTTGTTGGTAAAAATTTGGAATGGTTTCATGCATATGAATGCATTGATGAGGTTATTGCTGCAAAAAATTCACAAAGGAAACCGCCTGCAGGTAGCGTGCCTGTAAGGCTTAAAATTCAGGGCAACACAATGTATATTTCGGGGCGACTTTCAAAGCCTAAAGACGCAGGAAATATTGCACATGATCCAAGTATTGGCACGTTAACAATGCTGGCAAAGTGTCTTAGGGTTCTTGGCTGGAACGGTTCAATAGTAATTACAGAGCATGGTGTAACTCAGCAGTACATAAACAAATCTGGAGCTCGAAATAAATTTATTTATATATGTCATTTGTTATGCATTGAACTTGAGGGAATTGAGCTTCCTGCAAAAATAAATTTGCCCAAAACATATTGGCATTATGAGAGAAAATCAGAAAAAGTCGCATCAATTTTATTGCACATTATTGCTGAAAACAATGGCTTGCTAGAGGTATATCAAAATCATGCTGGTTGTGAAAGAGGGTACTTCTTTGCAAAAACTCGCGAGCAAATTACGCTTCCTAAGAAGGATACGCATGGAAATAATTTATTGTTGCCCGATCTAGTTATGTACGACGTAGGCGAAAATTGTGCAACTCTTATTGAGGGTAAGCAGATGTCTACTTTAGACCAAGGAGTCCAAGAACTGCAGGGGTATGACTCAATTGAAGAAGAGTATATAAAAGTTTATTATCCTGAAAGTGTTACCTATAGATTCGTGAGCATTTTTGGAGATAATTTAAAACAAATACCTCATAACGATGTCTTGCTATATCTTAATGACGATGGTGAAGTTTTTATAAATCAAAACGCACCACAAAAAATAATTGACGACCTTAATCCAGACCCAGACTCGTATACTGCATATGCAGCGGTTAAAGTTGATTAGTTTTTTTATAAAGAAATGTGTGGATTCAAATATTGTCCATGAGCCTTTGTTTTAGAACCACATTGGATCGAGAACTTGGGGCATCTGTGCAGACACCCCAAGCACATAACACAGGAATCTTTTATCCAAGTAGGACGACCCCCTTGCATTTTTATTGCATGAACGGGGCATTTCTTTTCGCAAAGTCCGCAGCCAATACAGGTATCTTCAACGCTAAGTCTTTTCGTTTTTCTGCCGCGCAAGTCATAAATTCTCTTAGCAATAAGTTTGCTTAAAAACGCTGGAGTGCTTCCATTCATGTGTGCAATATGAGTCTTTGCTTTTATGCCAGAAATAACGCTGTCTATTTTGCTTTCAGTGTTAATCAAAAACTTGTCTTGCAACTCTTTGGTTGAAATATCAAAAATTGGTGTGTAGGTGTCAACCATCTTGATAGAAAAATATGCGTCAATGCACCGACAGCTATTTTTGCTCTTGATTATCTCATTTGCAAGTGCACCTGTGGCTCCAGGGGTGGTTCCATAAGTAGCAATAAAGTATAGATAATCTGTTTTAAAGGTCGCTTTGTTTAAAAACTCCTCAACAATGCTTGGCAGTGACCAAAAATATGTGGGCACTATGATTCCGATTGTTTTATCCACAAAGTCAAAATGCCCATTGTCAATGCATTCTGGGATTGAAACGAGCACATCATCTATCGCTTCGGCAATTTTAGTAGCAACATATTTAGAATTTCCAGTAGCTGAAAAATATAGAATCATACACGCCAGCCTTCATTATCTTAGCAGCTAAACGCAGCTATTCGTGATAGCGGCGAAGCACTTTTACTAAACAACGTTACCAATCACTTAATCTACTAGCCCTCCGGCTCCAAAACATACTCAGTATCTTTATATGTTATCTCGGCAGTCTCCAGTAGCCACTTATGCGCAGCAAGTCTTTTGGCAACTTCTTCTATGGCATAGAGCCGACCATTCTCTTCAAACTCTCGCTTCACTTCATCTGGATTTTCAGGATTAAACGCCCTGTAGGCTCTCTTATAATCTTCCTCTTCAAGTCTTCCAATTTTCATCTCAAAAAGTTTGCCCAAAGCAAGTCCCTGACAAATAATCGTTTGCCCCTCCATAATAATTTGATTGCGGAACTTTTCAATATCAATAGAGCCATCTTGGATCAGTTTTTCGAGCGACAAACCCTGACTCTCAATTTTTTGCCTAAGGTTCATATACACACTATTCGAGCCTGCCTCAAAAAGCTCTGGAGGAATTTTGCATTTCAACCTGTTGGCAAGCATAATGTCAACAAGCAAGCTTAATTCTTGGTCAGTTTTCTCCTGTGCTTCCTTTTCAAGTTCTGCCTTAACTTGAGTGCATAGCTCCTCTGTTTTTTGAGGATCATCAGCGGCTTGCGCAAATTCGTGGTCATGCTTCACAAGGTCATCAAAACGTTTTTTAACCAGCTCATCCGAAATAGTATATCTAGAGACCGTAACTTCAACAGGATCATACGACGACAAAATGCAAGTTGGCTTCAAAAGAACATGAATCTTAAACGAAAAACTCTCATCTCTGCGAGGAATTTCTTCACTCGTACACTGGGGTTCAAGTGCCATATTTAAGTCGGCTTCATCTTTAATAATAAAGGGAGTAAGTCTAGATATAACTGTTTGCTGAAGCACAGCATCAAATTGCTTATCGCCCAGGCTATCGCGTAAAACGCTCTCAGCATTCTCCCCCTCTTTATAAGCAATATTACAACGTCTTGCAATTTCTTCAACTGCGTAGTCGATGGCATCGTTAGTGGTTTGACCGTCAACAGTTGCATAATAATCTACGCAAATGCGGCTTGGTTTTTTAATAAGTTTTTCGACGTTCATATTAAGGCTCCTAATTTATCTAACAAATTTTGTTGTACATCATTTTTTGCAAGCATGCATTTTTTGCACTGCTCAATCTCTCAAGCTCTTAAACACCCAAACATCCAAACGCATGTTTTGTGTTTGTTTCAAGTTGTTTTTAAATTGAAAGTTGCACATCTTACATAAAGCGCAATAATGGTATACGCGATTTGGCGCAATATGCAATATGCGTGCAAGCAATACATGCAACTTTTTATACTATTGATGATAAGTGTTTGAGTGTAAGCTTATTGCGAGGCAAACGCCAGACAAACAAGTTGCAAACGCGCAGGGTAGCAAACTTGGTAGTTGAATACAATGACGACGCAAGCACGCTATCTGCTCACTTGTGCAATTTATGCAACTTATAAGACAACTTATATATCTTAGGAAGGAACTAATATGGCAGAACAAAAACCAGCAAATCTCAACATTACTGCAAAACCAGAAGACCTAAAGGGCGTCTATGCAAATATGTCAATCATTGCATCTACTCCTTCTGAGTCTCGAATTGACTTTATCTATAACGATCATTCCCCAAGTCCTGATAGCCAGGCTCCTTCATATTTGGTGTCTCGCGTAATCTTGTCGCACAATCAGCTTGTGGCTCTACATAACGCTCTAACCGAGCACTTGGAGAAAAACCCAGGATTAAAGGGGTAAGCTGCATTTCGCATATTGTGTGCTGCGAATGTTTTGAGTGTTGCGAGCAACAAGCGCTCCGCGCTACGTGAGTCGCATGTTGTAGGCGTTTTAATATATTACGATCATTGCTTATTACAACATGTCTAATCACGTTTAAGCTTCAAGTCCTCGTTACCATGCCGCCGCACAGCAACGTTATTATGCCGCCGCGCTCCTATGTGTTTGCCCGACGGCATTCGCCCGCACTCGCACTCCCCATCGCAAATGCGCAAATGTCAACCGGCGAAGTAGCAAGCGCGCATCATCTCAGCATATGCCTATAATAAAACGGTTGAGACATTAAGACACAAAGACAAACTTAAGTCTATTTAGCAAACATGATATGCAGGCTGTCACGTCAAACAACAATAAGTGACAGCAGTGCATATTTTTGTTTGCGGTCTAAGATTAGATTGGAGCAAAAATGTCCGGAACGGTTTTGGTTGGCGCTCAGTGGGGTGACGAGGGCAAGGGCAAAATCACCGACCTTCTGGCTAGCAACTACGACTACGTTGTTAGATTTCAGGGTGGAAACAACGCAGGTCATACTGTAATTCATGGCGATAAACATCTCGCTTTGCACCTAGTCCCTTCCGGTGTTATGTATCCAAATGTAGTGCCTGTGATTGGCAACGGGTGCGTTGTTGATCCAAAAGTTTTGCTAGAAGAGATCGACACCTTGGCTCAAAGTGGAGTGTCTGCCGAGAGGCTGCTAATCTCTTCACACGCGCATATGATTATGCCATGGCACATAGATTTTGATGGCGCGTGTGAGAAGCTACTTGGTGACAATAAAATTGGAACAACAAAAAGAGGAATCGGACCTTCTTATGAGAGCAAGGTCAAGCGCTCGGGTTTGCGCATGGGAGATTTGCTAGAGCCAGATTTCTTCCATGAACGACTTGCAAAAGAGCTTGCTATTGTAAACATACTTCTCACAAAAGTATATGGCGTGGCTCCTTATGACATTGAAGAAGTCTTCAATGAGTATATGGGTTATGCAAGCAGGCTAAGCTCACAAATTGTAGATACCGTAACAACTCTAAATAGCGCACTTGAGCAGGGCAAATCCGTGTTCTTTGAGGGCGCGCAAGGCACGCTGCTCGACATCGATCACGGAACATATCCGTTCGTCACATCGTCTTCTACAACATCTGGTGGAGCTACCACCGGAACTGGAGTTGGCATTAAGTGGATAGACCGCGTGCTAGGAATAAGCAAGGCATATCTAACACGTGTGGGCTCAGGCCCTTTTCCAACCGAGCTTGACGATGAGATGGGCGAATTCTTAACCCAAGAGGGTGGCGAGTTTGGAGTAACAACAGGACGCCGCCGCCGCTGTGGCTGGTTTGACGGTGTGATTATAAAATATGCTGCTAGAGTCAATGGTCTTACCAACATATGCCTAACCAAGCTCGATGTTCTAGACAAACTCCAAAAAATTAAGATTTGTGTGGCGTATGAAATTGATGGCAAAAGAGTTCAAAGCTTGCCAGACTCGCTAACTGCATTTTTAAAGGCAAAGCCAATTTATGAGGAGATGGACGGCTGGTGCCAAAGCACTGTTGATTGCAGAAATTATGATGACCTACCTGCAAATGCTAAGGCTTATATTGAGCGCATAGAGCAAATTGCAGGCGTTCCTGTTTCGATTGTTGCTGTAGGTCCAGAACGCGATCAAACAATAATGAGAAGCTGGTAGCGCAAAGCTGCCAAAAGCTGCACGAGGCTGTTGAGGCTTTCGAGGTTACGCAAGGTCATAAAAAAACTACGCGAGCCCTCGAACAAACCTATAATGAGCTTTCTTAGGTCGTACGACCCTCAAGCAGGCTTTGCAAACCTAAGTAAACTCACATAACCTGTGCAAGCCAATAAAAACACTAAAAAAAGAGCCCCCCAAGAGGCTCCTTTCTTTATAACTTATGCTAGCTCCAGCTCCAATAATAAAGCCAGTACCAACAACCAACTTCTATGCAGTAGCTTTCTTTGCAATTTCGCACAAAGCTGCAAATGCTGGTGCGTCGTTTACAGCCATGTCAGCCAAAACTTTGCGGTCAAGTTGAATTCCTGCAACTTTAAGACCATGCATAAATACTGAGTAGCTCAAACCGTTAATGCGAGCTGCGGCATTTATGCGAGCAATCCAAAGACGACGAATGTCGCGTTTCTTGTTTCTGCGGTCTCTATATACATACTGCAAAGAATGTTGAACTTGCTCTTTAGCTGCACGATATGACCTAGATTTTGCACCATAATAACCTTTGGCGCGGTCTAGGGTTTTGCGGCGCTTTTTGCGGGCTGTAACTGAACGCTTTACGCGAGCCATATTTAATCACTCCTAATAAAAACTAAAATTTCTAAATTACTTTTTATCTAAAATGCTTTGCAAATTTCTACATAACCTTAGCGAAGAGCCAAGCTACGTTTTAAGACCTTCTCGTCTGCTTTTGCAACCACAGTCTCATGACGCATGTTGCGTTTGCGCTTTGGAGATTTCTTCTCCAAAATGTGACTGTGATATCCTTTGCCTCTTACAAGCTTGCCAGAACCAGTAACTCTAATGCGTTTAGCGGTTCCTCTATGTGTCTTCATTTTAGGCATAATCAAATCTCCAATCTATAATTGTGTTTGTAGAAAATCCATTACTCAGATTTGACGTCTTTATCGTTATCGTTTGCAACCTGTTTGGCAGCGCTGTCATTCTTTGATTTTTTGCTACCACCCTTTTTTCTTAGAGGACCAAACATCATGTGCATGTTGCGTCCCTCAAGTTTTGGTTTGTTTTCAACAGTTGCAATTTCTTCGAGGTCTTGTGCGAGCCTGTCTAAAATCACAAGACCCTGCTCGGGGTGAGCCATCTCTCTGCCACGAAACATGATAGTTACTTTAACCTTGGCACCTGATTCAAGAAAACGAATAACGTGACGCTTCTTTGTCTCGTAGTCTCCGTCACCAATTTTGGGACGAAACTTCATTTCCTTAACCTCTGCTTTTGCCTGGTTTTTTCTGGCATGCTTGGCTTTAACCTCTTGTTCATACTTGTATTTGCCGTAGTCCATTACCCTGCATACAGGTGGTTCGGCATTTGGAGCAATCTCGACGAGGTCGTAACCCTGACTCTCTGCAACATGAAGTGCATCCCTAATCTCAAAAATACCTAGTTGGGATCCATCAACCCCTATAAGACGACATTGCTTTGCCCTGATCTGATCGTTGATCCTGGACTCCTGAGTACTAATATCAATTCACCTCCGAAATCGATCTCTATGGGTTTTCCATCTAATTTACATGCTCTAAAGCGGGTGCATTTTGGCCAGCCCATGGCTTTGTACCACTTTGCATTAGCAACTTTTGTCTAAACAACAAAAATGCCCTAGACGCAATAAAAACAACTAGGGCAAGAAAACTTGACCACTTGATCACAAGTAGAAAAATTATTTTCATCTTACCAGACAGCTGCTAAACGCGCCGCAAGGTGGAGGCTTTGCGCCCCACTTTATGGAGCCTATTGGCTCTCGAAGCTGTTAAAGTATACGGCAGGCAACACGCTTGCTTTTATAACACATTTGTAGCGTGCACTAAAAGAGCGGGTCAACGGCATAAAACGGCATAGTTAATTTGTGAATGAGCAGGGCACAGACCCAACAGAAGAGTCAAAACGCAGCAGTAAACATTACGTCAACAAAAATGCAAACTATTACCAACATTCAAACCCCGACCAGCCAAACGACCAGTTAAATGCACCAGATAAATAAAACAAAAGTCCTCTCGGTAGATTGCATACTTGCTAGCATTATTATTGTGCAGTAAAATCTGCTTTTGCATGTCAACGGGCTCGCGAATTTGTATATACAACAATCAGTTCTATGGCGTGCGCAATCAACATAATATAAAAGCAGTTATAAGTATAGAAGATATAAAGGAGATTACCTTGGCTGTTAAGATTCGTCTTGCGCGTCATGGCGCAAAAAAGTATCCATACTACCGTGTTGTTGTAGCTGATGGACGTTCACCTCGCGATGGTCGTTTTATCTGCGAAGTAGGACGCTACAATCCAAATACAAATCCAAAACTTATCAATCTTGATCTAGATCTTATTGATGAGTGGGTTTCAAAAGGTGCTCAACCAACTGACACGGTTGCACGTTTGGTCAAAATTGCTAAAGATGGCGGACCTGTAGCAGCTGATCCTTCAAAGAAAGCTCCTTCAAAGAAAGCACAAGCAAAGGCAGCCGCAGCGGCGCAGGCAGCTGCAGCACCAGCTGAGGGCGAAGAAGCTGAAGAGGCTCCAGCAGAGTAGTCTTTTTTTGAGAGATTGACCCATAAGTTACAATGTGTGATTTGTAGAATTGTAGCGAAGAGCAAATAGCGCAAGGCTTTTGCATATAACGCATAAAACAGTCTCGTATTATTTGATCGAAGTTACGTAAACTAGATTTAGTGCAGGTTTGACAAGAGCGGTTGGAGAGTGTCATGCCAAAAACCAAAGAATCAACTTCACAATTAGTAGAGATGCTAGTTAGGTCTCTTGTAGATGACCAAGAAAGTGTCTCGGTGGTTTCTAAAACAGAAGATGCAACCCTTTGCGTAGAGGTTTCGGTTAATTCGGACGAGACTGGCAAGATTATTGGACGCCAAGGTAGGATAATCAACGCCATTCGTGCTCTGGCTAGGGCTTCTGCAAACTTTCCTGTTGAGGTTGAGGTTTTGGGATAGCAGAGCAAAAAAGCAGCCTCGCAAGCATTCGCTTTTGTGCCCATGGTTTACTTCACACAACTTGATGCTTAGATCATGAACAATCAACCCAACACTCTCGATAACTCTACAGTGAACAACAGCTTAAAAGAGCATACAAAATTCAAATATGTTGCCCGTGTAGTAGGCAAAATTGGAAAAGATGGGGAGGTAAAAGTCGAGCCAATCGACGACCTTCCCTTTTTGCTTCAAAAAGGAATGTTTGTTTATCTAAATCCGCCAAAAATGGTTGGGCTAAGATCAGCTCAAGTTGTCCAGGTTAGAGAAGTTGGCGACGCGTTTGGCGTGCGCTTTGAAGGCTGTTCAAATTCAATACAAGCATTTGATTTAGTTGGTAGGTTTTGCTTGGTCGCATGCGATGAGCTAGACGACTTGGTTGAAGAAGACGACCCCTCGCTTTTAGTAGGAGCAAACGTAATAGATTGCAGATTGGGCGACTTAGGGCAAGTTTGCGATGTGACTGTTAACTCAATGCAAGCACTCTTGTTTGTTGGCACTCCAGAATATCCCGATAAATATATGATTCCACTTGTAGACGAGTATGTAAGCGACTATGACGAAAACGCAAACATCATCTATACAAAAATCACAGATGAACTTGCAAATCTGAACAAATAAAAGTTATCGGCACACACAAACACTAGGCAACAACACCTCAAAACGCCAGACATCAAAAAGATAGCGCAACCATGAAAATAGAAGTCTTAACAACATTTCCAGATATGTTTGATAGTGTGATGGGCGCGTCAATTATGAATCGCGCACAGCAAAGCGGCCATCTGGAGTTTAAGGCGCACAATCTACGAGATTGGACTCATGATCTCCACAGAACAACAGACGACGAACCCTATGGCGGAGGTCCTGGTCTTCTAATGAAAGCAGAACCCATTTTTGAGGCCATGGATGACTTGCTAAGCACAGAGCCTGCAACCGTAATTTTTACCTCCCCTACAGGTGAGCCTTTTACACAACATGCAGCAGAGGAGCTGTCGCATAAAGAGCGCATTATTTTTGTATGCGGTCACTACGAGGGTTTTGACCAGCGCGTATACACGCTGGCAGACAGGTGTTTTTCGATAGGAGATTTTGTTCTTACCGGAGGCGAGCTTCCTGCAATGGTAATGACAGATGCAATTTGCAGGCTTATTCCTGGTGTTTTGGGAGATGAACAGTCGGCTCAAAGTGAGTCGTTTTCTACAGAAGGACTGTTGGAATATCCGCAATATACACGTCCAGCTAGCTATAGAGGCATGGATGTTCCAGAAATTTTGCTTTCTGGCAATCATGGCAAAATAGCCAGCTGGCGACGAGAACAGTCAATAAAAATCACGGCCAAGCATCGTCCCGATATGATTTCTTCTGCAAAACTTACTCAAGACGAGCTAGAACTTGCAACCTCAATAATGCAAGAGTGTAAGCAAAATCAACAAAACCAGCACAATCAAGAGGCATAAATCAAACAGATTACTTCTCAATCACAGGGTTAAAATCAATAATATCAAGCTTAAGCCCCGAAAGCTGCTCAATAGCTTTTTGCGTGCGCTCTTCAACCTCATTAGTTGGAAGATATCCAAAATACATACTCAAATAAAACGAATAAACTTGCTCAAAAGTATGCTTTTCTGGATGACGACCGTAGTATGCGTCCACAGCAGCTTCAATACCTTTGTAGGCAACAAACAAAAAGTCTGCCTTATCGTTTCCAACTTTTTCTGCAGTTGTGCGATAAGCAGCATACCCAGTATCCAAAAAGCGCGACTCATCATCATTTGCAAGATCATCAAGCATAAACTCCATCATAAATCTTCTATATGATGCGTTTTCATAAATCAGCTTTCTGTGCAATCCCAAGCCCAAAAATGCTTTTTGCATATCATCTTCATTAGGAAAAAGAGAAAAGGCAAGCTCGGTTAACTTTTTCATAAATTCATCGTAGAGCATCGACGCAATATTGCGCTTATTTCCAAAATGGTGAGCAATTGTTCCAGGATTTACCATTGCAACTTTATAAATCTCAGAATAAGTCGTGTTCTTGTAGCCTTTTTCCATAAAGAGCTTTTTGCACGTATCCACAATAATGCTACGTGTTTCAACGCCATTTGCATAGTTAACCATCTTTTTCTCCTGACTACCCCCAAGCATATTGTTTGGTAATGTTTAAAAAAATATTCTAGCGAATGTTAACGCACACACCCATACCCTTATTGTGCGCAACTTTAAACTCACTATACAAGACAGTAAGCGCAAATTTGAGTGCAAAGAATATTAAAACCGCTCAAATAACGAAAAATATACATCTGCGGTATTAAATAGAATTAAGCCGTAGCCTACTTTATGCGAGCAGCCGCAACTGCTTCTGGAACATTATTCTCCATATAGTTAATCCACCGCGTGAGAGTATCATCACTAATTGCATGTTCCATTTTGCAAGCTTCTTCTTCTGCTATCGTGGGCTCAACGCCCAATACATCCATCAAAAAGTGAAACAAAAGCTTATGCCTTTTAAATACCGATCTGCCATAGTCCATTCCCTTTTTAGTGAGATAGATATCACCGTAAGGCTCTTGTTCAACATATTGATGATCTCTAAGTATCGACACTGCTTTATTAACGCTTGCCTTTGAAACGTCTAGTTTATTTGCCAAGTCGATGCTGCGAACTGGTGTCTCTATAGATCCAGCTAGCTCATAAATTGCCTCGAGATAATCCTCGTTAGCCTGAGTCATTCGCAGTTCTTCGCGCATAATTCTATCTCCAAAAAATTAGTTATGGTTTCTAATGCATTTTAGTGTGCAACTATAAATATATCTTAGAGCTTGTTGCAAAAAATATACACAAGATTCTATTATGCCTTGCGCAAGTTGCATTTGGCAAACTCTGCGATCAATCTGTGTGCATAGATTATTGGCATATATATGGAAGAGATTTTATATACTCTCCAATAAATATTTGTTGCTCATGGATAGTCGTTGATTGGGGGCAGATTAGGAGCTTGTTTGGAGTCGACTCACAATTTCATGAGCAAATACTTGCACTCCACTCTCCCCGAGATTGCATACCCCTTTAGCTTACACATATATATATGTAGGAGAAATTTGTCCCAAGTTAGTTTATTGTAAAAAGCAGATTGTCACAATGAACCACAAATTTTTGTGACAATTCAAAACAAAATATCCAACATAATATAAGAAACGAGGCACTCATGACCACGCAAAGTCTAAGTTCAAAAGCTCAAAGCACGGCTGGTGTTGCAAAAAACCAGACTCTGGCATCGAGCATTGCATCAATCGCACTTTTTGTATTGCTGCTTAGCACAAGTGCATGGATAAAAATTCCTGTAGGACCTGTCCCTGTAACCCTACAAACTCTAGTTGTATTTTTGGCTGCTGCAATTTTGGGACCAAAACGAGGAACAATAGCTGTTACATCTTACATAGCGCTTGGATTTGTAGGACTTCCACTTTTCTCAGGCTTTATTGGAGGAAGCGCAGCAATAATGGGCGCAACTGGAGGATATATAGTTGGCTTTATTCTAAGTACAGTTGTAACTGGTGCAATTATTCAAAAGTTTGGCAAAAGAATCCATGTCATGGCTTTAGCAATGCTTGCAGGACTAGCAATTTGTTATGCATTCGGAACAATCTGGTTTGTATGCATCTCGGGAGCAGACATGTTCTATGTTATGTCTGTATGCGTAGCACCTTTTATTGTTCCAGATGCAATTAAAATTGCACTTGCAATTTCAGTGGTAAAACTTCTAGGAGCATTAAAAACTGTGCGCGCATAGTTTGCATAAATTAAAGAATTGCTCGCTAAATAACGCAAATTTAGGGGAAGTATGCAAGCATTTCCCCTAATAAAAACAATGCAGCATCTCTGTCAAATAATCGGGCAAAAACCGTTTACCACCAATTTTTGCAAATTTTAATTTTGTTATTGACGTGAGTATCTTGCATAAGTAATATATCTACTTGCGCGCTTGACACGGCACCAACCAAATTAAGCGCGAAGCAAGCTCAAAAAATAAGAGTAAGCATAAGGCACCTTGAAAACTGGATACCGACGCTGACAGCTAGTGCATTCGGTCTGTCAGCGAGGAATAATAGGACACAAAATCTACTTTTCAAAAGTAGTTTTTGTGAATAAGAACCGAATGACTCTAAAACAAAGATTTAAGCAAAGCCAATTCCTTATTTGTTTTAAATTTTTAAAATCTAGAACAAATGGATAAAAGTGAAAAGAGCGTAAAAGGATACGTAAAAACTTTTCCAAAATCTAAACTGATTAATCTAACCCAAAGGCGTTAGAAAAAAATAGTTTGAACGGAGAGTTTGATCCTGGCTCAGGATGAACGCTGGCGGCGTGCCTAACACATGCAAGTCGAACGATTAAAGCCCCTTCGGGGGTGTATAGAGTGGCGAACGGGTGAGTAACACGTGACTAACCTGCCCTCCGCACCGGGATAACTCGGGGAAACTCGTGCTAATACCGGATACTCCGTATGTATCGCATGATATGTACGGGAAAGCCCAGACGGCGGAGGATGGAGTCGCGGCCCATCAGCTAGATGGCGGGGTAACGGCCCACCATGGCAACTACGGGTAGCCGGGTTGAGAGACTGAACGGCCACATTGGGACTGAGACACGGCCCAGACTCCTACGGGAGGCAGCAGTGGGG
>CAVLCC010000024.1:10816-30587 GCA_963661535.1 Senegalimassilia sp. | reverse complement strand
ACAATATTTTGTCCCCATGGAATTTGTGCAACAACCTGTTGCACAAATTCTCGATTCGGATATTCCTCAGCAAACTTCGACATATATTTCAAGTTGCGAACTGAGTAACCCTTACTCTTTGGAAAAGCCGTGCGAATATCAGAAGCAAGATTATCAATAAACTTGTTTCCCCAAGATTTATGCTCATTGATGATACTTCCAATGTCATAGTATAAAAGCAACATATCAGCATTGACATGCACTGCTGCACGGTACTGTGCACCTGAAATTTCACTCTTAATCTTCTCAACAATAGAGATATACTCCGACGAATTCATTAACACTTGTCTCGCCTCGCTTTGCCAAGCTCTAGCCAAAACAATAAAACTTATGTTTTGACACATCTAATCCCTGCAATTACAAACTAAACTTGCTCATATTTAACACCAAAGTCTTTGTCCAAAAGCTCAATAAAGTCTTTGGGTGTTAGTGTCTTAATTTCTGATTTCTCAAACCCTTCCAAATCACGCGTTATAAGATAGTCTGCCTTATTGTCTTGTGCCGATTTGGCAATCATAAAATCCTCAACTTCGTGCCAGTCAGATTTAAGTCCATATACTAAATTTATTTTATCAACATCCACAACATCAAAAAAATTGAAGGTGTCAATGCACTTTTGTCTTAAGACATCTTGAGACGCATATTTTCTCAAAACAAAGAATGCATCTAAATACGATTGCACACTAACTAAAAGCTCAACATCTCCATAGTATTTTGCTATGCATAGTTTTCTAACATCATCAATATAAGGCTTGCGGTTCGATAGCTTATCTATCAAAATATTTGTATCAAGAAAGAGCTTCATATTCAGCCCTCAACTCGCTTGATAACTCGCTTTTATAATCAAAGTTTGTAGGCAAATTAACCGCCTCGCTGTTGTTTCCATTGAACAGTGTATTAAATTCTTTTTTCTGATTTTTTGTTAGACGTCTTGTGCCAGGTTTAATTTTCATTTTGTCAACTACAGGTAATTTATCTGTTGCAATAACATAATCAAAAGCAGCATTTATTAGTTCTGTTACGCTAGAATCCATTTTGTTTAGCTTTTTTATTCCTTGCGCATAAACATCACTTGGAACTCTTGCAGAAATCATTTGCGTCATGGTCGGCTCCTCCCTTTTATTTGTCATACAGTATTACATAATTTTTTGTTTTTGTCAAGGGAGAGGAGCGAACAATCCAACAATAATCCACATATACATTCATTTGAAACTTACAAGACTTAGAGTTAAAAAATACATCTGCATATACTACAATATGAAAAAACTAGACATTCATTGTAAACAAAAGGCAAAAGAGGGAGATTAACTATGCAATCACAAAATAATCCTTTGCAAGATAAAAATAACTCAACACCAACAAACAACGAGACAGATGTTGCAACAAACTCAACTGCCACAGCAAGCACCCCCAATACACCCAGACTTTGCGAAAAATTCTTAATTCACAAATCAGAAATATCAGAAGATCAACCGCGCAGTGACACATGGCGTCTTGGCGCGGCACTAGAACGCGCAGGCGTAGAGAACGTGCGTGTGGAGCTTCAAGCCCTACGTCAGCTATACCCTGCAGCTCGCGAGGGAGACATCACCGCAACGGTTATTTATACGGGGCGCGAGTCGGTTGTTAGCCGCATAGAGGCGGGCGACCACACAAATACTAACTACGGAATTGCATGCGATTATGGCTCTACAACCATAGTAATGCAGCTAGTTGATTTGATATCAGGCAATGTGGTGGCTCAAGCATCTGAATTCAACGGGCAATCCCAGTTTGGCTCAGACATTCTAACCAGAATTACATATACATTAGAGGGGGGCGAGGCTAATCGTGCGCACTTACAAAAGGTCACAGCACAAACGTTTAATACCGTCATCGAATCACTAGAAAAACAAAGCGGTATTTCACGCAACGAGGTATCGCTTCTGATAATTTCTGGGAATACAACAATGCAGCACTTCTTGATGGGTCTCGACGCATGGTCGGTTTTTAGTGCTCCATATTCGCCCATAACGCTAGAGGCTGGCATGTTTGGAGCAAATGAGCTAGGCATCGACATTCCGGGGAAAGTCTACTTTATCCCAGGCGCTTCTAACTATGTTGGCGGTGACATCATGAGCGGCCTTTTAAACCTAGATTTTTATCATAAAGATGAGGTTGGACTCTTCTTTGACATAGGCACAAATGGCGAGCTAGTTATGGGGAACAGTCAGTGGCTTATGGCAGGAGCTGGAGCAGCAGGACCAGCCCTAGAGGGCTACGGAAGCAAATATGGAACACGCGCAAAGCCGGGTGCCGTAGATACTGTAAGGATCAGCAACGGGGTTCTAACATACACGACCATAGACTCCGCTGCTCCATGTGGAATTTGCGGCTCGGGAATCATAGACTTGCTTGCACAAATGAGGCTGGCTGGCTGGATAGACATTGCAGGAGAACTTGTTGAATCGGCAAGCGATCGCATAGTCAAAGTTTGGGAGAACGAACGCGAGCAGCTAGCTGTAGTATATGCAACCGCAAGCGAAAGCGAGCAGGGCGAGGACCTTTATTTTACGCAATACGACATCGAACAATATATTGAGTGCAAGGCTGCGGCTCACACTATGATGGACTGCATTTTGGATTCTGCCGGAATATCTTATCAAGACGTGGGCCACTTATATTTAACGGGAGCATTTGGCATACACTCCGACCTAGAATCTGCAATTACGATTGGGATTTTTCCGGATCTGCCCCGCGAGCGCTTTACGGCACTTCCTAACGCTTCTTTAGATGGTGCTCGCGCATTGCTGCTCAACGCCGAGCTGCTAGACACTTTGCGCTATCTTATTCAAAATATCTTCTGCGTGCAATTTGCAAGCATGCCTAACTTTATGCTTAATATGAGGGCTTCAAAGTTTGTTCCACATACAAATATGGAGGAGTATCCCACTGTAAAGGAGGAGCTTGCGAAACGCGGACTAATTTAGGGGCAATAAGACAGACGCAGGGGCGCGATGCTCTAAAAGTGTGTCGACCCAAATATATGGGAGTTAATCTAGCAATGAGAGGCTAGCAGTATAAAAAGGACGACCAGCTAACTCAAAACTGCCGCCGCAAAAGCGCGTCGCACAGCCCCGCCGAGCCGAGCAGCCTACAAATACGACGCAGGATTGACCGCTGTTCCGTTTACCTCCACTTGGAAGTGCAAGTGGTTGCCAGACGAGTTGCCGGTTGTGCCCACGGCTCCAATGTTTTGTCCACGCGACACATAGTCTCCAGCCGAAACATAAGGCGTGCTCACCATGTGCATATACTTGGTGGTTAGTCCATCGCCATGCGAGATAACAACCCAGTTTCCAGCAGAACTGCTGTATCCAGCAATAACAACTGTTCCTGCATCTGCAGCATAAATTGGAGTTCCCGCAGGGGCTGCAAAGTCCATTCCTTTATGGAATGAGTTGTCGAATGTTCTATATCCAAACGTGCTAGAAATGCTCGAATAGCCAGGACATGGATGTGAGAATTGACCATTTCCCGTAATCACATCTTCGCCAGCACTTCCCTGTTGTTGCGCAGCTTTGCGTGCGGCTTCTGCTGCAGCCTCGCGTGCTTCTTCTTCTGCCTGAAGTTCTGCAGCCTCACTATTGAGTTTTGAAACCTCCGTCTGAATTTCTGCTGTCTTTTGGGTAAGCTCATTTTTTGCAGTCTCGGCGGTTTTCATCTCATCTTGCGCAGTCTTTTGTTGAGTCTGCATCTCGGTTCTTGCAGCCTCCGACTCAGCCTTTGCTGTGCGGGACTCCTCAATAACCGCATTGTTGTAATCGTTGATGTATTGAACCTGAGTCATTAAAGTGCAAAACTCATTAAACGAAGTTGAGCCCAAGAGCACATCTATCATAGAAAGCTCACCATTGCGATAAATGCTTACCGCCCTAGATTTAATCTTTTCTTTGTTGGCTGAGATTATTTTCTCGCAGCTATCTATCTTGTCTTGAGCAGCATCTATGGCTTTGGTTGCATCATTGTATGCATTCATTGCATCATCGTATTCGGTTTGCGCTGCGCTAATTTGAGACTGAATTGAATCTATTTGTTTCATCAGCTCATCGGCTTGAGCTTTAACTTCTGATGAAGATGTTGCATATGCATTTGTGGGAAACGTCGTAAACAAAAGCAAGACCGCTGCAAGAATTGCAACAATTGTGTGACGGCGCGTTCCATTTTGTGTAGCCACCAAATCGACGACCTCCAATTTTGTGACCGTTGTTCGTTTATCGCCTGTTTGTTTGTATTTGTGCAAAAGTAGTTTGACGCTCATGTGCAAATACTTAAGCAATACTAGCAGTTATTGACCTTTATTTCTAGTATGTTAAATGTATAGTGCAAGCCATTTTGCCCTAAGCGGGAAATTAAGTCTTCAAATATGTTGAATTTGTTGAGATATGGCTCATGCAAAAACATAAAAACAGCCTTTTAGAGCTTATCAATCTCTTCAAAAAGAGCCTCTACGATGTTGACTTCTTCTACAGTTTGCAAAACTTCCCCGTGCGAAAAGATAACGCCTTTACCCTTACCGGCAGCCATTCCAATATCTGCATCTGCTGCCTCGCCAGGTCCATTAACAACGCATCCCATAACAGCCACACGTATTGGCTTTTCAATCGTCGACAGACGCTCTTGAACCTCATTTGCAATAGAGATAAGGTCTATTTTTGTTCGACCACATGTGGGACAGCTCGTTAACTCTGGAGTTCTTCGCCTAAGACCCAAAACCTGCAAAATCTCCCAGCCAACTCTAACTTCTTCTTCAATATCAGCCGTAAGCGACACCCTAAGTGTATCCCCTATGCCTTGTGCCAGCAGCATCCCAAGTCCAACAGCAGACTTAACTGTGCCTTGCCTTAGTGTGCCTGCTTCTGTTACTCCAATGTGCAAGGGCACGTGCGGGATGCTTTGTGAAAGCGCCTGATAAGTCTCAACTGTAGTTGGAACGTCGTGAACTTTTGCAGACACAACAATATCCTCAAAGCCACGCTTCTCAAAATGTTCAACAAATTCTTGAACACTGGCTGCAAGTTTTTGAGAAAGGCTCAGTTCATGCATATCTCTATACTTTTGGTCTAAAGAGCCAGCATTTACACCAATTCGTATTGGTATTTGTGCTTGCCCAGCAGCGTCAATCACCGCGTCCACACGCTCAACAGAGCCAATGTTTCCAGGATTTATGCGCAAAGCCGCCGCTCCATTTTGAGCCGCGGCAATAGCAAGCTTATAGTCGAAGTGAATATCTGCAACAACCGGTAGAGGCGACTGCTCACAAATTGCCCCAAAGGGCTCAACGTCCGCTTTGGTTGGAACTGCAATACGCACAATCTCGCATCCCAGCTTTTGTACGCTCTTAATGCTTTTGAGCGCAGCATCAACATCAGACGGAGGCGTGTTTAGCATCGTTTGAACCGATACTGGAGCCCCTCCACCCACAGCCACTTCACCAACATAAACTTTACGGGTGAGATTGCGTGGAAGCTGTTCATATGCACACATCATGTTAAAAGCCTCCCGAAACCAAATTACCAATATCGTTTCCAGTTGCCATCACAAACAGAGCCATCACAAAAAACAAACCAAC
Source organism: Senegalimassilia sp. (assembly GCA_963661535.1). Taxonomy (GTDB): domain Bacteria; phylum Actinomycetota; class Coriobacteriia; order Coriobacteriales; family CADBOM01; genus CAVLCC01. The sequence goes on along the minus strand of CAVLCC010000024.1, from coordinate 24,937 downwards.
CATTGAGTAGGCGTTAATTGCTTGCGGCGACAGCACTCGCTTAAAAATACGCTGAATTGTTTGAACAACTATGTGACCACCGTCTAGAGGCATCAAAGGCAGCAAGTTCATTAGCCCTAGAGAAATTGAAATTACTGCAGCTAGCCACATGAAGTTTATAAACCCAAGATCGGCAGCTTGTTTGGCAACAACCGATATTCCTATCAGCGAAGACGATTGCTCTATTACCTGCATAGTTGTTGCGGGATTAACAAGACCGGCTATTCCAACTGCTACCTGACCTATGTATGAAAACGACTTCATCAGTGCTTCTCCAAATGGCAGCTTGACCAACTCCGCGCCAGATGTGACGCCTATAATCGGTCTGCCTGTCTCTTCGTTTGTGGCAACTATAACGTTGGCTTTTGCTTCTTGTCCATCGCGGGTGTATGTTATTTCTGTACTATCTCCTGCACTCTTGGCGCTAACTATATTTGTAAACTCCTCCCAAGTTGATATGGGAGTTCCATCAACCGCTGTAATTGTGTCTCCTGCTTGCATTCCTGCTGAATATGCTGGATATTGCTCATTTACAGCTGCAATAGTTGTTGTTGATTGATAAGCTCCCGCAAGACTAAGCGTAAGGGTAACCACAATTATTGCAGTTAGCAAATTAGCGCATGGACCTGCAGCCAAAATTACTAGGCGCTTCCACCATGGGAGCGCAATGTATGTTTGGGAGCGCTCTTGGTCGATGAATGCCTTTGCATTTTGCAGCTTTCTTGGCTCCCCTTGCTTGTATCCATCAACCTCTGGAGTTTCGTATGCGCATTGTTGACGCGAGATTTTGCGCTTTACGACGGTTCCCCACTCGCACAAAAAATCAAGCGACTCCTCAATATCAAAGCCAACCTGCTCGGAGGCATCTTCTAGGTCATCGCTATTAACGCTTCCCATTTCGTAGAGCATAGCAACAACTTGAGGCAAGTGCGATTGGTCAAAGTTTTCTTCCATTCCAGCAATTCTTGCATATCCCCCTAGAGGAATTGCAGTTAGACCAAATCGAGTTCTGCTCTTGCGCGGCTTAAATCCAATGGAGGGACCTGGCAGACCTACCATAAATTCCAAAACTCGCACTCCAAATGCGCGGGCTGCAAAGTAGTGACCGCCCTCATGAATTACCACTAATAGAGATAAGAGCACTACGCCCCAAAAAACTGTTAAAGCTACATCAATCATAATTTGTTATCAAACTCCAAGATACTTACGCTTAAACTCTTAAACCGGTCTTACTGAACATCTTTATCAAACGATCTGACCAAAACATACTTATCAAACAGCACCATCAAACTCCAAGATATTCTTTTGTTTTGGCTCTCGCCCATGAGTCTATCTGCGAAAGCTGCTCAAGCGACTCAACCAGCTCCATATTATGGTATTGCAAAACGTGTTCTACTGCACGTTCTATGTCTAAATATCCACAACCTCTCAACAAAAATGCGCCGACCGCCACCTCATTTGCCGCATTTAGAACGCAAGGTGCCGTTCCTCCTTGTCTGCCTGCCTCTAAAGCCAAACTCAAGCATCTAAAAGTATCAAGGTCAGGTGGGAAAAATTCCAAGCTTGCCATTTTGCAAAAATCAACTGGCTCACATGGGGCGTCCCATCTATTGGGATAACTAAGGGCAAGCTGGATAGGTATTCTCATATCCGAAGGTCCTAGGTGCGCCTTTACCGAGCCATCTTTGAACTGAACCATAGAATGAATTGAACTCTGAGGGTGCACAACAACCGATATGTGATCAAAATCACAGCAAAACAAGTGGTAGGCTTCTATGACCTCCAAACCTTTGTTCATTAGTGTGGAAGAGTCTATGGTTATCTTTGGTCCCATCGACCAAGTGGGATGAGCCAAGGCTTGCTCTACGGTAACTTTTTCTAGCTGTGTCTTTGTATATCCCCTAAATGGACCGCCAGATGCAGTGATCCAAATGCGAGATACTTCGCGCTCGCTCTCGCCTAACATGCACTGAAAAATTGCGGAGTGTTCGGAGTCTACAGGCAAAAGTTGAGACGGCATAACCATAGGCATTAGCAGCTCTCCGCCAACAACAAGCGATTCTTTGTTTGCTAGTGCTAGTCTGCGACCCGCTTTGAGGGTTGCATAGCTTGCACGCAGTCCAGCTGCTCCAACTAGAGAGTTGAGCACTATGTCGGAGCTAGTGAATGTGTCGGAGGCTTTGGTTTGTGCGTCTTGTGTGCTTTGCACGCCCTGCGAACACGGATTGCAAGCAGCAAGTTCCTCTATTGCGCCAGCACCAAACTCAACATGCACATCGCTCGGCAGATCTGCCAAACTTGGATTATTTTTTTGCGATTCATCTGCAATAGCAATATGCTTAACACCAAACTCCAAGGTTTGCTGCACAAGCATATCCACAGACTTCATGGCCGTTAGAGCAATAACGCGCACGGTCTCTTTGTGCTGCTTTGCAACGTCTAGAGCTTGACGACCAATGGACCCTGTTGATCCCAAAATTGTTAAATCAACTTGATTGTTTTGCAAGAATTTATCCATCGAAATGCGACCTTTCAAATTTGTTTAAGTGAAGTCGTATGGTTGCAAGAACGCACAGCGCGTCTAATAAGTTCGCTCATCGTGCAAAAGCGTACACAGCAAAAATGTACACACTAATAAGCCGCGCACGGCAGCACTTCCAACTACTACAGTGTAACAATCCCACAAATAATGAGACACACAACCGAGGCTGCACTGCCGCAAATTAGCGCGTCGCAGCGATCCAAAAATCCGCCGTGCCCAGGCAAAAGCGTACCTGAGTCTTTTTTGCCAGATGCTCGCTTAATTCTCGACTCCGCCAAATCTCCCAAAACCGCACATATACCAGATACCAATCCGCATATAACCGCAGAATATACCGGCAAATGCACGGTTGGAACAAAGCACATCACTATCCACAACATTACCGACCCAATTAAGCCAGCCGCGCAGCCCTCCCAAGATTTTTTGGGTGAAATTCTAGGAGCAAGTCTGTGGCGGCCAAGCCTTGAGCCCCACACGTATGCCATTGTGTCGTTTGCCCAAACTGCAAATACCACAGCTGCAGCCAAGACCCCTCCCCATATATTTGGAGCAGAAAGTCTTACCATCACAAGCGACGAGAGCATAAGTCCCGTATATAGCGCACTAAAGACAGTGATTGCTGCGTCGGTGATGCGAGCGCGCGGGTAGGCGACATACCACCCCAAAGTTACTATGCAAAGTGCAATTGTTAGCAAAAAGAAGCCAAAAACCCCTTGCCAAACATAAGCCCATGGATACAAAATTGCTGCTACTACGCTCATCCACTCATTGGGCAGTTTTGCGTCAGAGCGCAAGAGGGCACACATCTCCATGCAGCATAGCGCCGATAGAACAGAGACCATAATCACAGTCGTGATGTCGCTAATCAAGATGCAAGCCAAAACGCTTCCGCTAAAAATAAAACCTGTACGAAAGCGTCCTGTCGAATGACTCTTGTGCTTTTGTTTTAGCTCTTCTATGTTGGAGTTTGCGCTCACTTTATGTTGCCAAACCTTCTGTCGCGCCCTTGGTAGTTCAAAATTGCACGCACTAGCTCGAACTTATCAAAGTCGGGCCACAAAATATCGCTAACATAAATTTCGCTATAAGCAAGCTGCCATAGCAAAAAGTTTGACAGCCTGCGCTCACCACTGGTGCGTATCAACAAATCCGGATCAGGAATATCTTTAGTATATAAGCGGCTTTGAACCAAGGTTTCATCAATATCTTGTGGATTGATTTTGCCTGCTGCAGCATCTGCAGCAATTGAGCGAACAGCCTGAACTATGTCGGCACGCCCCCCGTAGTTAACAGCCATAATCAAGTTCATGCCATCGTTTTTGGAAGTTTTTTCAATTGCTTCTTCAAATGAGTCACGCGTCTCTTTTGGCAACGCATCCATATTGCCAACTAGTCGCACGCGAACATGCTCATCGTTTAGACCCTCTACCTCGGCAGCCATCGTATGGGCAAAAAGCTCCATCAAAAGTTCTACCTCGTCATCGGGTCTATTCCAATTTTCGGTAGAAAATGCATAAATTGTGAGGTATTTAACGCCAATATCGCTGCAAGTTCTAATAGCCTCACGCACACCTTCTACCCCAGCTACATGACCCTTGCTGCGCGAAAGCCCGCGAGCCTTTGCCCATCTGCCATTGCCGTCCATAATAATGGCAACATGGTTTGGCACACGGCTAGAGTCGTATTCGTCTAAGCAAATATCATCTGGAAGCTCGCCTAAATATTCAAGCAGCTCATGCTGTGTAAGTGCCACTTAAATCTCCATAACCTCGGCTTCTTTATCTGCAAAAATCTTCTCAATCTTTTCTATAAACTCATCTGTAAGCTTTTGAATTTTGCCTTTAGCAACTCGCTCATCGTCTTCTGTAATCTCAGAAGCCTTGCAAGCTTTCTCAATCTTTGAGTTGGCATCGCGCCTAGTGTTGCGAACAGAAACCTTTGCTTCTTCGGCATACTTTCCGCATTGTTTAACGAGCTCTTTGCGCCTCTCCTCAGTTGGAGCAGGAAAAGGCAGCCTAATGCTTGCACCGTCATTATTTGGAGTGATGCCTAGGTCGCTTTGTGCAATAGCTCTTTCGATTTCGCTAACCAAAGACTTATCCCAAGGCTCAATCAAAAGCAAATGTGCTTCTGGGGTTTTTACTGCTGCAACTTGAGTAATGGGAGTAGATACACCATAATACTCGATGTTTATATTTTCAAGATTTTTTGCAGACGCACGTCCGGTTCTTACGGTGCTATACTCGTTTTGCAACGACTTAATTGACTTCTCCATCGCAATTCTTGCATTGCCAATAATCTCATCAGTCATATTTAAAAACCCCATTTCAATCTATCTTAAAACTTAAAGCCAAGCATATTTGTATTGCTTATAAAACCAAAGCCTTTTTGTTTGTAGCTGCCATAGTTACCGCAGTTGTCGCTGTTCTACAGTCTCCGCGGTTTCCACGACCCCCGCGGTTTCCACAGTTCCACAGTATCGCAGCCCACACTGCAAATGCAAAGGTTCATTCGTTTGATTATATCAATTACTCTACCACTGTGCCCACTGGCTCGCCTTTAAGTGCGCGATAAATGCTACCTTCTTCGTGAAGGTTAAACACAAGCATTGGCATATTGTTGTCCATGCAAAGAGATGTTGCTGTTGAGTCCATCACATGAATGCCCTTTGTTAGTACATCAATATAAGAAATGCGGTCAAACTTTTTGGCATCGGGATTAGTAACGGGGTCACAATCATAGACTCCGTCTACCTTGGTTGCCTTAAGCATGCATTGAGCATTTACCTCGCAAGCACGAAGTGCCGCTGCGGTATCTGTTGTAAAATACGGATTGCCCGTTCCGGCTGCACAAATTACAACGCGTCCTTTTTCTAGGTGACGCTCAGCACGGCGGCGAATATAAGGCTCGCAAACCTCCTGCATAGCAATAGCGCTCATAACTCGAGTAGAAACACCTTTGCCCTCCAAAGCTTGTTGCAAGGCTAGCGCGTTCATAACAGTTGCCAACATTCCGATTGAGTCTGCTTGAGCACGCTCCATACCCTCGGCACTTGCAGAAAGTCCCCTAAAGATGTTGCCCCCTCCAACAACAATTGCAAGTTGTAGGCCGCCATCAACTAGCTCTTTTAGCTGACCTGCCACACTTTGCAAAACAACAGGATCTATTCCATATCCTGCATCACCAACCAACGCCTCTCCCGATAATTTAAGCAAAACTCTATCGTAGATAAACTCACTCATAATAACTACTCCTTTTCGTAGCGACGCTGATAATAAAAAAGGGGAACCCAAATTTGTTAGGCTCCCCTTATGTTTAATAACTATTAGACTATGGTGCCTTTAATAGCAGCACCTTGCGCTATGCCAAATTTAAAACGGTATTTTTGCATAAGCATTACTATAACTTATTTCTGTCTTATTTCTGTCCCAATGCAAAGCGTACAAAAGAATTAACTGTGATTGTGTCTCCGCAGTCTTTTGCAATCTTGTCTACAAGTTTTCCAACTGTTGTATCTGTGTCTTTGAAGAAGTCCTCCTCAAGCAAGCAGCTCTCTTTGTAGAATTTCTCCATACGTCCAACAGCAATTTTTTCTTGAATGTTCTCAGGCTTGCCAGACTCAGCAGCTTGTGCTTTATAAATCTCGAGCTCGTGAGCTTTAACATCCTCAGGCACGCTGTCGCGTCCAACAGATACTGGATTCATAGCAGCAACTTGCATAGCCACATCTTTGGCTAGTTGTGCAAACTCTGGTTTTTCACCAGTTGCTTTGTTGCCTAGTCCAAAGTCTACCAATACGCCAATTTTTCCGCCCATGTGAATGTATGGCTGCATAAATCCGCCGTCATTAGCCATGCGAGTAAAGCGGTTAATTTGCATGTTCTCACCTAGCTTGTGGATAGCGTCTGCCATAACCTCTTCTACAGTGCCATCTGGAGTTGCGCATTGTTTTAGAGCGTCGATGTCTGCTGGATCATGCTCTAGAACGGCGTTGCAAATTGTGGTTGCGTATCCGCGGAATACCTCGTTGGTTCCAACAAAGTCTGTCTCGCATGCAAGCTCTAGCACAGCAGCTTTGGTGTGGTCGTCGTTAACAACAACCATAACTGTTCCCTCGTTGGTTGCACGTCCAGACTTTTTAGCCACAGAAGCAAGTCCGTGTTTGCGCAAAATATCAACTGCTTCTTCGATGCTGCCATTTGCCTCAACTAGTGCTTTTTTGCACTCCATCATTCCAACGCCTGTTTTTTCGCGTAGTTCTTTTACAAGCTTTGCGGTAATTTCCGCCATTTTAAACCTCGTTTCGGGTCGTTAGTTTTTAAGTTTGTCATTTTCAATTGGCACTAAGGCTCTGCTTTTAGGCTATAGCGCTAATTGGTGTTTCGAGTTTGTGAGCAGTTTAGTCTACTCAGCTGCAGGTGCTTCTGCTTCTGCTGCAGGTTCTTGCACCTCAGGTGCAGCCTCTGGAGCCTCAACCTCAGCAGCTGGCTCTGCAGCCTCTGGAGCCTCAGCAAAGTCTGACTCGTCTACTGGCTTTGCTCCACGACCAGCCAATACAGCCTCTGCAATAACCTCAGCTACAAGTGAGATTGAACGAATAGCATCGTCGTTAGATGGAATTCCAAACTCAACCTCATCTGGATCTGCATTAGTATCTAGCATGCCAATTACAGGAATGCCAAGTTTTTGTGCCTCACTAACAGCAATGCACTCACGCTTTGTATCAACAATAAACATGGCGTCTGGTTTGCCTTGCATATCGCGAATACCATTTAGGTTTGTTTGAAGCTTGGTTAGCTCTTTATTTAGAAGAATTTGCTCTTTTTTAGGAAGAGAAGCCATGCGACCATCGCTAGCCATTTGCTCTAGCTCCATCATGCGTTTAACACGCTGACTAATTGTTTGGAAGTTGGTTAACATGCCACCAAGCCAACGAGCATTAACATAAGGCATATTGCAACGTTGTGCTTGCTCAGCAATAGTAGCTTGAGCTTGTTTTTTGGTGCCAACAAACAAAATGTTTCCGCCGCGAGCAGCTAGCTCAGAAACAAACGAATAGGTTTTATCAAGTGAAACGATTGTTTGTTTTAGGTCGAGAATATAAATTCCATTGCGCTCCGTAAAGATGTATGATTGCATCTTAGGATTCCATCTGCGGGTCTGATGACCAAAGTGCACGCCTGCATCAAGCAGTGTTTTAATGGTAATTGGTTCCATTACTACCTCCATTTGTTAAACTTTTGCTCGTCTCATCCCTTAAAATTAAATTCGCAGCCAACTAAAGCCACATGCGAACAAGGTCCACGAGCATGCAAAATTTTTACGAACTTCCAAATTTTAGCTAAAGTTTGTGAAGATGTTTTGTGCGATTATATACTTAGCTGGTAGGCGGGCAAATTTGCCGATTTACCGTGAGTACGTAATTAATTGCGTTTTAATGTGCGAAGTGCAGCCCATGCATTGCGTTTTGCTTGAATATCATTTAGCGAGCTCTCAAAGTCGCACAACAATACATGTTTGCGACCGTTAACATATAAAACTTCATCTTTTAGATTAGTTAAACTATGACTAGAACTTTGGCTTTGTGATAAAGAAGAGTTTATTTCGTGAACTACATTCGTATCCTCAAATGCTTGCTTTAACATTTGTGATGCATTCTTATCTAAGGCAACTACAGATAGGGGGTCTACGAGCTCAATAATTTGACGTAAGGTCCTTGCGTTGATCTGAGTTACAGTTAGGGCAGAACTGTTGCCTGTTTTGTTTGCAAATGTTTTATCACCCTCCATAGCAGATTTATTAGTGGTGCTATCAACTGCCTCACTCACAGAAGATGCCCTCACACAAATACCCAAAAGAGACTTTGGATTATGCCCAAGAGACTCGACAGCTTTTTTTAGTGCGTCGCCAACAGGTTTATCCAAAAACTGCTCGACAGATTTTTCTACAGTTTTTATAGCTATAACATGAGCAAAATAATCTCCAAAAATACAATTTGCAAATTTAGACAATGCGCTTGTTCTAAATCCAACTATTTGCTCACCTATACTTGAGCCATCTTTTGCTTCAATATTAGAGCTTGCTACGAGCATTGCATCGCGTTCTTTAGACATCTGTGTTGCAAAGTCATCGCTTTTAACGTCTCCCCCAGGAATACCACTTCCATATATTCTGACCATGCAACCTCCAAGCTTGTTTTAATAAAACGCAACAATCTAATACAAAACTAATACTAAACAATAACATGAAAAAAGCCCCCACTTTTGCGAGGGCTTTTATTAAACGTTAATTATAGCAGGCGTTTAATTTTTTATTTTAATATGCCCAGTCATCAGTTCTTATATGATTTGGAACAGTTACCTTTACCTTAACAGTGGCACTTTTATAGTTGATATTATTAGGAGTATAAACTGCTTCATACTCATATTCGCCTGGAGTGTTAGCAATTGCTTGTGTGCTATCTTCCCATACAAGTGTTCCATCATAAACCGAAGTATCAAGTGTAGGCAAATTGGTATCTGCTAGAGTTTCTCCCATATATCCAGTTGCACTCAGATTGCTAGGAATCTTATCTGCAGAAAGATCTGCTTGTTCAATATTCCAAAATCCTACATCAACCATACCTGTATAATCTCCAAGACCCCAAAGATACATCACATAGCCAATCATAGCTGACGAACCAGTGTTGCCTTCAAGCCTATAGTCAACACCTTCTACAAGTTCTTTGCCTTTGAATGTAATACTCTTGAGTTTCTTTGTTTGTGTTACAGGATTGCCATTTTCATCTTCCTTGTATACAAGTTTAGTGTCGTCCATTGTGAATGACAATCCAGCATCGTCGCGGAAGTTAATTTGGTAAATTGTAAATTCTTTTGTGGCTTCACCTGTATAATTACCCATGCATTTTACTGTAGCACTAGCCTGTCCAGCATGAATGTTATTTGCGTAGGTTATCTCGTAGTCTGTGCCCTCCACTAGACCCTCAGGAATGTTTTTAACAGCAGGCTTTCTTTCAGAACCGTTATATTTGCATCCCTCTTCAAAGAATCCTTGTGCATCTACAATTTCATGAGGAAGATCTAGCGAAATTCCAGACAAGTCAACTTGCTTAGGCTCAATAGTGAACTCAAATGTGCTTGATCCACCCCATTTTCCAATGCCTTCTACTGTAACTTTAGCAGTTCCAACATTAACATTGTTTTCATAAGTAACAACAAAATCTGTGCCCTCAACTAACTCTCCGCATGTAACTTGAGGAGTAATAGCCTCGCCACTGTATTCCTTATTTGTTGTATCTACTTGAGCATTTGAAAAGTCTACATAAACACGAGCAGAAGTTTCTACTTCTTTTTTGATTTCATCTGAGACAGCTGCTGAGCCACCCAAAACGCTTACGCTTTCCATAGAGGCAGCGTTTGCTTTTAGAACCTCAGTTGCAGGTGCTGCTTGCTCTTCAGATTTGCCAACTAGCATCATTACACTGTTGCGGCTTCCGCAAAGTGCTCCGCCTGTTAGTGCATCTGCAAAATCCTCACCAGAAGCAATCGAAACATTGCTGTATCCAAGACCATTTTCTGCACACCATGTGGCTACTTTTGCTGAGGTCTCATAGCGGGTTCCTCCGGCCAAGCGAACCACCTTAGCATCAGATGCAACGTCAGAAGCTAGCTCATTTTCAGTATCCTCAGAAACAACCTGATCGCCTCCGGCGATAACAACAGTATCAAAGCCTCCTTCAGCAATAGCTTGTTTGGTTTCTTGGGTTAATTCTCCGTTTGAATCAGCCAAAAATGTTGGAGCCTTTTGAGCATATGAATATGGGCTCATAGACATTGCATCTGCAAAGTTATTGCCACTTGCAACAACTGCAGTTTTGCCCCACACTCCATCTTTTACACCTGCTTCATAAATCTCTTGAGCAGTTTGATATCTATCGGCTCCTGCAATGCGCTCTACATTTCCGTCTCCAACAATCTCTTCAATTTGAGATGCTACCTCATCTGAAACTGCAGATGGACCGCCAGCAATTATTACCTCACTAGCTTCTAGTCTCTCAATTTCTGAAGAAGTTTCTGGAGATAGGCTGCTTGGATTTGTTAGAAGAATAGGAGACTTGTAGTATCCTGCTAACGCAGTTGAAGAAAGTGCATCTGGAAAGTTCTGCGCACTTGTTACGATAACAGTGTCTGCACTTTCAAAACCAGCCTTTGAAACCGCTTGCATTGTGGCTAGACGATCCTCACCACTAATGCGTGAACAATATTGCTCTGAATCATTATTTGTTGAGTTAGAGTTATCTGCACCAAATGCTGCTGCAGGTGCAAAAGCCATGGATGCTGCCAGCGCGGCAGTTGCAAGCAACGCTGCAGACTTTTTGACTTTTGCTGTTTTTATATTTGCGACCATAAAAATCATTTCCTCCCTAATAGCCTTATAGAATTTTTTATAGCCTAGTGAATTATATGCTTTTAGGCAACTAAATTATACCTCTGTATTTTGTGAACGTCACAGCGCACCACAATTCACGACTTAATTATAGGATTTTTATGTATAGGGGAGGCAAACAACGGTGCGTCTTGCTAGTTCTTCATTTATTGAGCACTTAAGTATATGAGGTACTTCAACATCAAAACAACTCTATATAGTGGTATCATACAAAAGATTTATAAACAAAATTTAAACAGGAAATAACTTTATGTTAAGCCTTAGTGCTACTAAGCAACTAACCACTGAACTAGCAAGCACTAGTAGTGCAAAATTTAAGGAGAACTTACATGTCTCGATTTTCTTCACCACGTTTTTCTATATGCGTATCTTCATATAAAGACGAGGAGTATCTCACTTCATGCATGGAAAGTGTGCTTAGGCAGCCTTTGCACAATTTAGAGCTAATTGTTGTAGATGACGGAAGTCCAGACGGCACAGCCGACTTAATTAGAGAATTTGCAAAAAGAGACAGCCGCGTTATTCCCATTATTAAAGAGAAAAACGAGGGTGTGCACCTTGGCCGCAAGTCTGCTGTAGAAAAAAGCTTGGGAAAATACATAATCTTGCTAGATTCAGATGATGAGCTTGGAGAAGATTGCTTATATCAGCTAGATAAGGCATTTCAAAAAAATCCGTGCGATATGATTCACTTTGGAATGCATGTTGTTAATTCTGGTATTGCAAACGAAGAGGCTCAGGCTCTAGAAACTTATATCAATACGCCTGTAGAAGATCTTTATGGCAAAGATATTTGCTATGCTGCATATTCTTCAGAGTGCGGCTATAGGCAAGATTTTCGCATAACACAAAGAGCCTTTAGGGGAGATTTTTTGCGCAGCGTTTATGCCAAGATGACCACTGATAGATTGGGACGCACTCAAGATAGCTACGAGGCATTTGTGGCACTTTCATCGGCAAAGTCACAGATAACACGCAACGATATTTTGGCTCTAAAGTATTTTTATGGTCGCGGACTAAATGCATATTCAGAGCTTACAATCGACGCATTTCTAAAAGCTGCACACGGCTTTTGGGATACGATTTTGCACATGGAGGAGTATGCTTCTTCGTTTGCAGATTGGGACATAACCCCATGTCTTAACGGTGGGCGTTCAAAACTTTTGGAGCTTCTATTTAATGACTGGAGAGTGCGCGTTAGCGATAAAAACAAAATCGAGGCTGCCAAGGCTGCAGCTAACTTTTTGGGTCAAACAAATGTTGCAGCACAACTTATGCGACTTGTTCGCGATCAAGCCTATGAGCTATGGGTATCTGGCAAGCCTCTCCTAAAAGATAATCCAATACTTAGCTGGTATTCTGTTGCAAAAACAATGGCAGCAAGTAGCTTTGCATCATCTGCACGCCTGCTCTCGTTTTATAGCGATGCAAACACCCACATTGCAAACTTGTGCAGGCGAACAAAAATGCAAGATTACGAAAATCAAGATATTCGCATATTTGTAACTATTGACAATCCGGTTAATCTTTTTGACAGTTCGATAATACAGCCTATTCAGATTAAAACTTCGAGCAACTCCAGCCGTTCTAACTGCGCATTTTATGATAATACTGGAGAAAATATAGCGAATAAAAGTGCATTATATGGAAAGCTAACAGCGCAATATTGGGCGTGGAAAAACACAAGTAGCAAGTATGTTGGATTTTGTGAGCACGATTGTTACTTTGGCTTTGACTTTAGTGGTAATGTTTGGGCACCTGCATCTATTGAGGATAAATTCATCAATGCAGACTCGCAAAATATATATGGACTAGATGATGAGGCAATCAGAGAGTTTGTGGAACAATATGATGTGATGGTCGCTGCTCCACAACACAAAAACGATCAAGACTCGTGCGAACAACACAAGCATACAAACCTATACAAAAAAGATCTTGAGAATGTTATCTCTATTCTAAAATCCAAATATCCACAATATTGTGCAGACGTTGATGCATTTATAGATAGCAGTTTGTCTTACACCAAAAACATGTTCATCATGAAGCGCGAGATTTTTAACAACTACTCCGAGTGGTTATTTACGCTCCTGCAAGAGTTTATAGATTCAACAGATATGTCGCTATATAGCAAAGAAAGTTTGCTAACCCCTCAATATTTGGCAACGGATTTGTTGGGCATATATTTGGAGCATATATCACGCACATCTCAAGATATAAAAATCACTAGTGTTACATATGTTAACTTCAAATATCCCAGTTATCAAAGCAAACTAGATGTCTTAATTCCAGCAGAAGACAAAAGACCTCTAATACCTGTTGTATTTGCATCTGATAATAACTACGTACCAATGCTTACAACAACAATTTATTCCGCGCTATGCAATGCATCTGCGGGATATCATTATGATGTGGTTATTCTTCATAAAAATATAACCGAGCAAAACCAAGCAAAAATGCATGCGTTCTTTGAGAAATTCAACAATGCAACCTTGCGCTTTTATGATGTAGAGCCAATTGTTGAGAAATATGATCTCTCGACCAATAATCCACATATTAGTGTTGAGACTTACTACCGCTTTTTAATTCAAAAACTCTTGCCGCAATATAACAAGGTTCTATATCTAGATAGCGATCTTATTATCAAAGGCGATATCGCTAGACTTTTTAATACCGAGCTCGGCGATAACTTGCTTGCAGCTGTTAGAGACGTTGACTTTTTGGGAAATCTCAATATAGAAGAAAGTGGACGCATTGACTATGCACAAAATGTGCTAAAAATGCAAAATCCTTATAATTATTTCCAAGCTGGTGTGCTGGTTTTAAATACGGAGGCTATGCGCAAATTGTATTCTATTCAAACATGGTTTGAGTATGCTTCAAACGACGAATATATCTACAACGACCAAGATGTACTTAATGCCTTATGCGAGGGCCGCGTCACTTGGCTTAACTATAGCTGGAATGTAATGATTGATTGCAACAATCGAATTGCCAATATTTTTGCTCATGCTCCTGCTGAAGTATATGATGCATTTTTGGACTCAATCGACCACGAACAAATTGTGCACTATGCCGGATTTGAAAAGCCTTGGAAG
>CAVLCC010000024.1:0-10806 GCA_963661535.1 Senegalimassilia sp. | reverse complement strand
GATCTCTACTGGGAATATGCTAGCAAAACTCCGTTTTATAAAAACCTGCTCGCAATGCTTTATGGTTGCGATTTTGAAAGACCTGTTTATGAGGATAATGAGGTCGAAGATGAGGTCGAAGAGCCTGAAGAAACTTGTGAGACTGAGGAGCAAGAAGAGCAGGAAAATGTAGACGAACAAGATAGGCAAGACGAGTGTTGCAAATGCTGTGATGTTGTTGAAGAAACGAACTCCAACGTGCCTTTGCAGTGGCGTGTAATTGATTCGATTGTTCCAGAAGGCACAACGAGACGCGAGGTTGCTAAGTCAATTTATCACATTGTAAAGCCTAGACGCGAAGATGTGCGCAAAAACGTTGGAGACGCAAACGACTCGAATGGCACAAACGTCACAGACAGCACAGGTAACCCAAATGCCACAGACACTACTGCAAAATCGTCAGATGACCAGTAGCTCCAAAGAAAACTAGAAGCAAAATACCTATTGCAATTCTGTACCAGCCAAAGACGCTGAAGTCGTTTTTCTTTATGTAGCTCATAAGAAACTTGATAGACAATACAGAAACAGCAAACGCCACCAATATGCCCACTATCAAGACCACAATCTCGGTTTGGCTCATTACTAGACCATCTAGTATAAATTTGACTGCTTTAACTAGACCCCAGCCAAACATTATTGGGATAGCTAAAAAGAATGTGAACTCCGCAGACGCAGAGCGCGATACCCCCGAAAGCATGCCTCCAATAATTGTGGCACCAGACCTACTTGTGCCAGGGATAATTGCCAGCACTTGAAAGAATCCTATCTTAAGTGCTGTCTTAACGTCTATTTGATTAACATCTTTTATTTTAAAAATGTTTGTGTGAGCTCCGCCTCGGTTGCGATTGTGCCTCTCTAGAACAACAAATATTATTCCATATAAAATAAGCATTGCCGCAACTGTGATTGCATTATAAAAATGCTCGTTTACCCAGTCGTCAAAAAGAATACCAATTATTGCAGCAGGGATGCAGCCAACAAAAACCATCCCCCATAATCTCCATGTGTTCTTGCGTTCTTGCGTGGTTTTTTTCTTAGAAAATGGATTTAACTTATGAAAATACAGGAGAATTACCGCCATGATTGCACCGATTTGAATAACAACCAAAAACAGTGCCAAAAATCTCTCAGACACATTTAGCTTAACAAATTCGTCAACAATAATCATATGACCGGTAGATGAGATAGGCAGCCACTCTGTGATACCCTCAACAATACCCAAAATTATTGACTTCAATATTTCTATAAGCATAAAATCTGCCTCTTTCGTTTGTGTGTGTTATGCGTAGTTTATTCTTTGACTTGCAATAACTCAGTGCTACGATGCGTGCAATATCATCTACAACTCCAGCCTAAACATTTTTTTGCAGTCTATACATACTACTCATTAAACCAGTTATCTGCATGTGGACATCTTGTGTTTAGCGCATTTTGAGTAACAGCTGCCACACGTGCACCCGCGGGGGTAGACTCTGTTACAAACGCACTGCCTCCAATGATTGAACCCTCCCCAATCACTGTTTGACCACCCAGCACGCTTGCATTTGAATAAATTGTAACGTTGTCACATATAGTAGGGTGACGCTTTTCTCCAGAGAGTCTCTGTCCTGCGCGGGTAGAGAGAGCACCCAGCGTAACCCCCTGATAAATTTTCACATTGTTACCTATTATCGTGGTCTCACCAATTACTACTCCAGTTGCATGGTCTATAAAAAAGTACTCCCCTATTTTGGCTCCTGCATTAATGTCTACACCAGTTTGAGCATGTGCATATTCTGTCATTATTCGAGGAATTAGCGGGACGTTTTTTACATACAGCTCGTGTGCAACTCTATAAACGAAGATCGCATGAAAACCCGGATAAGAAAAAATTATCTCCTCCTTAGTTTGCGCAGCTGGATCTCCATCATAAGCTGCTTGAACATCTTTTAGCAAAAGCTCTTGAAGTTGAGGGAGACGTGACATAAAGTAATCGCACACATCTTCAACTTTTTTATCTATCTCTTGGGGGGTGTGCTTGCAATCCTTCCCGTCTTTGTCACACTCAAACCAAAATGCTTCGTGGAGCTCTTTGCAAAGTTGGTCCTGAATCCTAATTAGTGTATCTCCAATAAAATATTCAGGGGCTGTGCCCGTGGGAATTTCTGGTCCAAAATACCTAGGGAACATCACCCTGCGAACATTATTTAGAATATCTATTACCTCATTTTTATTTGGAAAGTGATGGTCTGGATGAGTGAAAAATATACCATCAGCTTGATAGTTTTGTGCAATCTTTGCAACCGCATGGTTTAAGTCGAACTTTGCCATTTATCTATCCTTAACTGCTTGTCTTTAACCCCGTAGCCCCAACAGATGGCAAGCCCCTAAGCCTTGCCTGTTAACTTGTTTGCTACATATCCAATTCCGCGTTGACTTGCAATATATTTTAGACGCAAGGTTTTTGCCTGCAAGTCACTTATTTGCTTGATGCCAACAGCCACATCTAGGGCAACGCTCAAAAGCTCAGCATCACAAGGCAGGAGATAAGAATCATTTGCTTTTTCGCGTTTAGACGACAAAAGCATCTTTGTTGTTTGAGATCCCAACGACTCAACAAACACCTGCACAAACTTAGACAAAAGTTCATTTCGATGCTGCAAATCTAAGCAAAATATTGGATAGAGAGCATAGTCTATTGACCAATGAACTATCTGAGATATGCGTGTAATTGATGGGTATTTGCTACCCTCTCCAAATAATTTATTCCATCGATTAAACACCCTACGCATGACCTCAATATGCTTTTCCAAAATACTAGGCGAACCAAAATCTACATTTGATGTTAGTGAACCTTCACGAAACACGCGATAGCAATATATCTTGTCCGAAATTAAAGCTACCTTTTTAGCCACAGGATAAGCGCTTAGATAAAATAATTCATCTTCTGCGTAGCGCAGTGTCTCATCAAAGCTTAGATTTTCTCTCTCTAAAAATGCCTTGGTGCAAGAAGTTCTAGGATATGGATGCGAGGCCTCCTCAAAAATAAGACGAGAACTATAACCGCAAAATACTGCGTCGCGAGGGCTTAGGTGTTTTTCGAGCCACTCGTCTCCGCCTGAGTTAGGCACACATTTTGCGCCAAAAGTAACCATGTCTGCGTTTGTGTCTCCAAAAGCGCACACAATTCTTTTGCAGGCGTTGGGTTCATATGTATCGTCTGCGTCCAAAAAGCTCACCACTGGTGCATCTGCTGCCAAAATCCCTGCATTTCTAGCTGCCGAGAGACCCTTGTTTTCTTGATTAACAACCTTTATGCGCTCATCGCGTGCGGCATAGTCCTTAAGAATTTGTGAGCATAAATCTTTGGAACCATCATTAACACAAACTATTTGGATTCGCTCGAGCGTTTGTACCAGAAGCGAATTTAGGCACTCGGGGAGATAATCTTGCACATTATAAACTGGAACAACAACTGAAATCATAGGACCTGTGCCCCAATCAATTGCGTTTGGTTGTTGATAGTCTTGCTCGTATGTGTCTATATTATCTGAGCTATCAGACTCAAAAGCAAACTTATTTTGTTGCTCTGTTAAGGATGCAAACGGCTTTGTATTCTCGTTCGCATGCTTATCTAGACTTGCATTATCTTCTGGTTTTTTATCTGCGCCCAAATGCGCATGAGACCCCAAAATCTTTCGCCTTGCAATTTTTGCAACAAGAGGCACTCCTCCCATAGCGCCATATCTTTTTAGTGTATCAATCTTGCTTGAGTCTGCAAATTTTTCTCTAAGGTCCAAAAACTTCTCGGGTTCATTTGCTATACACAAAAAATCAGCTTTTCCAGCTGGATCAAACATATCAAAGTCAACTAACCCATCTTTAATGTCTGAAGAAAATTCTACACTTGCACGCATAATAAATTGGCTTCGCAGCTCAGGCGACAAACGCTCAAAATTCCACAAGTATGTATTAAATTTCATACGAGTTAGCACATATGCAAGCTGCTCTTCTAACTCCGAGCGCTCATGGAGCCATCTTTTCATCTCCTCATATTCATCGCAAACGCAAAAAACTTTATTGGGAGAATTAACAGAAGACTTTTCATTGTCTTGCCGATAATAAAGTACCTGTTCATTGTCAAATACAACTCGCCTGGCAGATGCCCAAACCTTAAAATTAAAGCCTGCATCTTGATAGGACGCTCCAGGTGTGCCCAAAAATTTAATGTTGTTATTTTGCAAAAAGTCTCTGCGATAAATAGCAGACCAAATAGATGGCTTTCGATAAAAAATTTCTTGCTCTTGTAGTGGGTCAACAACTCTACCAATCCATGAGGAATCTATGATTTTAAACGGAACCTTGCGCTGTTCTTGTTGGTCTTGCTGATCTTGCTCGCCTTGCTGACCCTGCTTATCTTGACTGCCTTGCTCGCAATCTAACTCGCCTTCCCCAAACCAATAAAGCCAAAAGTCTGCTTTGGCTACCTCGGCATTTGCGCTATCTGCCAAGCCGACCAATCGCTCTAGCGCATATGGCTCAAACTTGTCATCGCTTTCTAAAATTGCCACATACTCTCCGGTTGCTTGAGTAAGGCCCAAATTCATGGAGTCACCATAACCAGAATTTGACTTATGAATTGCTCTAAATCTTGTGTCTGAGCTCACGTATTCATCAATAATTTGTGGAGAAGAATCACTAGAACCGTCGTCTATGCATATTATCTCAATATCTTTTAGTGTTTGTGCTTGAACCGAATTTAAGCACTCAACCAAATATCGCTCAACATTGCATATTGGAATTAAAACCGAGACCTTTGGCACAAACTCCTCCTTATTATCGAGAAGAAATTGTAGATTTAACTGTTTTAGGACCGCCAATTCTAAAGTAGTATGCAGCTTTAGAAATTTTATTTGCATTTGTAGGATACAGTTTCAAAAATTTCAACGGAGACTCCAGCAAAAAATGCAAATTCTTACGCTGATATGGAGCAAAGAGACGCGGAGCATAATCTCCAGCATTAACCCCCCTAGCCAAGTCCCCTACCATTGTGTCTAAAAACTTTGCACGTAACTCAGGGGTAAGTCTCTCAAAGTTCCACATATAGCTGTCATATCTAAGTCTAAACAAATATGGTCTAAGTTTAGCACGCTCCGAAACCATATCCACAAAATCTTCCATAGCATCAAACTCATCGCAAACGCAAAAAACTTTTTGAGGATTGTTAACCGATGACTGCTCATTATCTTGTCGATAATGCAAAATTGGCTTTGTTGTGCAAACTATCTTTTGAGCACATGCCCACACTTTAAATGTAAATCCCAAATCTTGAAAGCTAGCGCCTGGAGTTTGAAGCATTTTTATTCCATTGCCAAGCAAAAAAGAGCGCTTATATATAGCCGACCAAACAGACGGATTTGCAAAGAAAATCTGTGGCTCGGTCCAAGCATTAAAAATATGTCCAGTCATCTCCTCGGTTATAACGCCAGCTACAACATTTTTTCTAGGGTGCGACCAATAAAACCAATAGTCAGCCTTAACCACATCGGCATTTGATGAGATGGCTAGATTCAACAAAGTGTCAAGCGCATCGCACTCAAAAAAATCGTCGGGTTCTAATATAGAGATGTAACGTCCACAAGCATGTTGCAAACCCAAATTGATAGATGCTCCATAGCCAGAATTTTTTTTATCAATAACCTTAAAACGCGGGTCAGTATCGATGAACTCTTGAACAATACGTCTTGAGTTATCTTTAGAACCGTCGTTTATACAGATAACTTCAAAGTCTTGCATTGTTTGCTGAGTCAACGACTCAAGAGCAAACCTTATATATCGCTCAACATTATATATAGGAACCAAAACAGAAATAGCAGGTTGAGGCTTTGAGTTAACTTTATTTAGAATTTCGAGGTCGCCATCTTCAAACTGTAGCGAGTCTAAATCGGAGTTCAAGGGGATGTCTGCAAGGCTGCCGTCCTGCTCGTCTCCAGTCACAAAACGAGACCCCTCTGAATGCATATGAGCTCCAAATTTTGTTTTTCTTTGCATAAAGCAGCCCTAGCCCTAGTCTCTTCCAAATAGGTCACGCGTAAATACAATATCAGTAACATCATCTAACTCGTGACTCCACCTGTTTGCAACAATTATATTGCACCTTTGTTTAAACTCATCTAGATTATGCGTAACCTCAATACCATCAAATTCTTTTGCGTCAAGTGTTGGCTCGTATATAAGCATGTCAAGACCACTTTTAGCTATGCGCCTTATCACACCCTGAATAGACGACGATCTAAAATTGTCAGAACCTGTTTTCATAGTAAGCCGATAAATTCCTATCAAACTTTTGTCTGTCTCTGGGTCAGCCGCCTCTTGTATAGTTGCAGCTATATAATCTTTGCGCGTGTGATTTGCTGCCACAATTGCGCTAATTATGTCTTGAGGAACATCCTTGTAATTAGCAAGGAGCTGCTTTGTGTCTTTGGGCAAACAATATCCGCCGTATCCAAAAGACGGATTGTTATAGTGAGTTCCAATTCTTGGATCCAAGCAAACTCCACGAATAATCTGCTCCGCATTAAGCCCTCTAACCATTGCATATGTATCTAGCTCATTAAAATATGCAACGCGCAAAGCCAAATATGTATTAGAAAAAAGCTTGACCGCCTCGGCTTCTGTTGACTTCATAATGAGCACCTCAACAGACTCGGCAGGCTCATCAGCTCCCTCTAGCAGCAAGTTAGCAAAGACTTGAGCAGTTTGGTTAAGCTCCTCTCTACCAGCTGGAACCCCAACAATAATGCGTGAAGGATGCAAGTTGTCATACAACGCATGACCTTCACGCAAAAATTCTGGAGAAAATAAAAATTTTCCTTGTGGATAATGCTCAACTAACGATTGCGTATATCCAACAGGAACTGTAGATTTAATTACCATGGTCGCGTTTGAACCGCAACGCAATATGAGCTCTACAACCTCTTCAACATGTGATGTGTCAAAAAAGTCTTGCTTGCTGTCATAATCTGTTGGCGTTGCAATTACAACAAAATCGGCATCTTTATACGCCTGCTCAGCGTCTAGGGTTGCCTTTAGCTTATGTTGCCCATCCAAAAGCGCATTCTCAATTTGCTCATCAACAATTGGAGATTTGCCATCGTTAATTAAATCAACTTTCTTTTGAACAACATCAACTGCAACAACATCATTATGCTTTGAAAGCAATGTGGCTAAAGAAAGTCCTACATATCCAGTCCCTGCAACAGCAATCTTCATTAGTTCAAGATTCCCTTAATCATTTCGCGCAACTCGTCATCATGCAGAGCAAGTTTAATGTTGGTTTCTAGCCATGTATAAATTGTGCCTGTGTCAAAACCTGCGTTAGGATCAATCACCAATGCATACATTTCTTCTTCTTCTAAGACTTTATCAAGCGCATCTGTTAACTGAATTTCTCCACCAACCGTAGGCTTTGCATCGTGCAAAAGCTCCATAACTCTAGGCGATAGAAGATAGCGTCCAAACACAGCCAAATTAGAGGGCGCATCCTCTAGAGGTGGCTTTTCTACCAGTCGATCTATCTTCCAAACATCGGTTGAAACCTCGTTGCCCGAGATGATACCAAATCGGTTAACCTCATCATCAGCTACTGGGAAAACAGCAATTACATTTGCTCCATTATGTTTATCATGAATTTGCTTCATCTTCTCCAAAATGCCGCCCTCAGGAACAATCACATCCCCTAGCAAGATATAAAAAGGCTCACCAGCCGACTGCTCATCGGCCTGCAAAATTGCATGACCTAGCCCAAGTGGCTCATCTTGATACACATACGAAACAGGAAGATTTCCCGCAGCATCAATTGCATCAGCATACTTGTCTTTATTATGGTCGCGCAAATAACTAGAAAGCTCTGAATTTGGAGAAAAATGTTCCTCTATAGAGGTTTTATCACGGCTATTAACAATCACAACTTTGTCTGCGCCTGCCGCAACAGATTCCTCTACCACATACTGAATTACTGGCTTGCTTAGCACTGGCAACATTTCTTTTGGTTGAGACTTTGTAACCGGCAAAAATCTAGAACCCAAGCCTGCCGCTGGAATTACAGCTATCATATTTTAAAAACTCCTACAGTTGTATTTGGTTATTTAACTCATGAACCTTAAAAGGGCTTCTTGCCACTTTATTCTTTAACCAAAATCTTTTCAATTTGTCCAATATATTCTATAGATACGTCACCTTGTGGATAGCACTTTTGTTCAATAGTGGGATCCAAAGAACAACCAAGATCAATTTGCTGCACATGAATGGTCTTGCAAACCAACACCAAATCAGCTTCTTCATATGTAGGTTGACCATCAACATCTACCAAGTGCAGATCAGTTGCAGCAAGTTTGTCTTCGTCTCGTCCAGAGTGGCGCCCTAGATACATAACATCTTTCTCGTGACCATCAATAAAAGAAACTGTAAACATTCCGCTGGCATCCATAAAACCTTTAGTATATCGAGAAGGTCTGATATATACGGTGGCAACTGGACGCTTCCATAAAAATCCAACCTGAGCCCACGCAACAGTTAGCATATTTGTTTTGCCTGCATCTGTTGCAGATACAAGACTAAATCTGTGTTTAAAGTCGCTAGCAAAGTTGGCTGTGCACTCTTCAATAGAAATCTCTTTGAAAGCCATATTATTCCTTTCGTCAAAAGATTTATATGCTTTTTAGACTTTATCACAATGTATGAGCTAGCCAGCTTACCTACCCGCCGACACGTATTTTGTGTGTACCGTGGAATTTATCTAAAATTAGCCGTTATTTAAAAAACTTACTTAACGTCTTACCCATATCGCAGGTCGCACAGCAGCTTTTTCATCTACATTAGTACCAATAGTGCGTAACTCACCTTCACAATCAACAGAAATAGCACGATATGAATAGTGAGCTGGTGTAGCCAACCACCAAAAAGAAGTGCCTGATTTGCTTGTAATCAAGTTATGTAATTTAGCATGCTCAGTTGGCCAACAAATTCTATCCTCATAAGATGGAAGATACTTCTTTACATCATCAACACTTAAGCAAAATATATTATTATCGAAGAGTTGTCTCTCTTCTTCAAGAAAAGCTGCTAGAATAAATTCCTTTTGCAACCATGATTTTAGAGATGATGTCTCCCAATCATTTCCATCTGATGCTTTGTCGTTAAATACATGGGCATCAATACCGCTTTGAGATAAAAGAAGTATTTTGTTGTTTTCTTCCGCTATAACCTTCCATCTAATAGGGTTTTTTGCATTTATATCCAAACTATCTTGCTCATATATACCAAAATCAATTAGAGAACCCACTTTTGCATTTTTAATATTAACTTTTTCGTCCTCCAATCGTTGTTCATCGTCTTTTGTTACACTTTCTATTGGAGCAGGTTTGTTTATTTTTGCTATATCATTTTTATCTTTCGTATTATCTGAATCTTTTGATTTATCTGGCAACGCAATAACAATCACAGCGGCCGTAAGTGGAAGAAGAAAAAATCCAACAGCCCACAAGCCACCTACAATATCATCCCAGCCCTTTGCTTTAGCTGCTTTAGATATGTAGCTCATAGCAACACCCCATACAATTAAATATATGATAAAAACAATAACCCCGATAGCAATACTTGTAGCCGCAGCTGTATGTGCTGCCTGCTCTGCCTCAATAGAACTATATAAAGAAGAAGATGAAGAACTACTACCAGATGATCCACTTTTTGAACTATACGATGATGTGTACATAAGTAAAGAAATACAGTTTTCAAACATTGGACTTTCCTTTCATTTAAAAGATTATTTTTTTGCAAAAAACTCTGCAAAACAATGATACACAACGATCATATAAAATACTGTCCATATAATTGGACACTTAGGGCACTTTTTTAAATTTTTCTAGGATATTGGCTAAAAAACTTGCAAAAACAACATGGATATAGGTCAAAGTCAAAAAATTAAAACTAAGAACCTGCGTTAAAAGTTGACTCGCTAGTCACAGATGCAGAACGTATCGATATGTATTCAGATACAAGCAGCACAAGCAAAATTGACATAAGAATCAAGTATCCAATCACAGCGCCTGGCAAACCTGTGAAGCTAATTAGCAGCCATGGTATAAATAACGAAAATCCAAATGCAATCAGGTATAGCTTGGTCACATCTTTTTGTCTGCGAAGCACAGTAATAACTTGATACAAGAAATCTATAGCAGAAGCCACAGCGCCAGCAGCTAGCATTATATAGAACAGTCCTCTATATTGCTCAAAGTCTACTCCATACAAAAAGCCCATTAGAGGAATACCTATCCATGCCACAAACAGCGCCATTACAAAAGTAATTGCGACAATAATTCCTATCATTGCCAAAATCACAAGATCAAAGCGACGCCTCATTGCTGGATCAGCCCAAACACCTGCCAGCTTTACCAAAAGTGGCTTATATATAAGTTGAACAATAATTAATATCATTTGCGCCGGAAAATAGATTGCGTTGAAATAGAGTTGCGAGTCGTATGGCAGGGCACCCTCCATTACGAACTTTGGCATGGCATCAATAAATGCATACATAAAAAGTGCAATAAAAAGTGGAGTGGTTTGTTTAAAGAGAGCTACGATGCTACTTGCACTCCATGCACGCGACTTTGGTGTCTCGAACAAAGTTAGAGGCAGGGTTAAGAAGAAAAAGGTAGCTAGAGCCGCAATTGCCATAGCAATAGATGCAACTCCAACATTTTGCGAAACCAACAAGGCTAAGCAAAACAC
>CAVLCC010000023.1:0-31729 GCA_963661535.1 Senegalimassilia sp. | reverse complement strand
TAGTGCGTATGGTTGCAGGTGAGTCTGTAGAAGCTGAGATGAAAAACTATGCAGCATCTTCTATGTCACTAACTACAAAAGATGAAATTTTATCCGCTATGGTTGTATATGGTTTTCTAACTTGCTATGATGGTTGTGTATCTATTCCCAACCATGAGCTAATGCTTAAGTTTCAAGATGTGCTGGGAAAAGAAGACATGGGTTATGTTGCAAAACTAGCTAAGCGAAGTAAAGAAATGCTTGTAGCAACCCTTAATAAAGATACAGAGACTATGACTCAAATTATAGAAGCAGTACACGACCAAGAAGTTCCACTTTTAAACTATACAAATGAAGCAGACTTAGCAGCACTAATAAATCTAGTATATCTATCAGCACGAGACAGATATTTTGTACGCCGCGAGCAACCCGCAGGCAAAGGTGTAGCAGATGTAGCTTTTATCCCTCAAAATCCAAAAGATACAAAGTGCAGACCATTTATTGTAGAACTAAAAGCAGCAGATAGCGCCGAACAAGCAATTAAGCAAATTCGCAACAAAAACTACACAGCAATTTTTAAAGATGCACTTATAGGAGATGCACACTACGCACAACCACCCCTAGCAGTAGGAATTGCATGGGATCCCAAAACAAAAGCACATGAGTGCATAGTGGAGGAGTTGTAAAACTTGCATTACATGCGAGCGTGCTAGAAAGCAAACATTATCATATCTAGCATGCACCTTGCGGCACGCGCCACATATGTCTCCCAAAAATTATGGCTAAATCTGTATAATGTGATAGTTTGAATTTTTAAATCACGATATTTTTGAACATTTTTTTAAACCTTAACTTTTATAAATTATATAGGGAGACAAATGCGCAAGCTAATATTTGGAATAATTATAGTTATAGCTCTTGTTGTTGTGTTTATGCGGGGAGATTCTTTTTTCCAGCTCATCGAAACCATGAAGCAAGGATCAATGATTCCGTTAGTTATAGCCATTGTAAGTCAGCTTTGCAAATACTTTTCGCAAAGTTTTGCATTCTCAAACTCGTTTAAAACAGTTGACGAGAGAATTAGTCCAAAAGACACAATAAATCTTGTATTTGGAATGTTTTTTATGAACACGGTTGCGCCATCTATCGGTGCATCTGGGATTGTGCTCGTTGTTGATGATGCACGCAGACGTGGAATATCTACCGGTAGAGCCACATCTGCAGCAGTGCTTATGCAAATCTCGATTGACACGGGCTTTTTGGTAATTATGATTTTGGGATTTATTGTTTTGGGAATTGATGGGAGTTTTAACCCGTGGTGGATTTTATTTGCCTTGCTGGATGGAGTATTGGTAGGCGCTATGACTCTTCTACTTGTATTGGGCAACAAAAAACCCCATGCTTTGCTGAAGTTTCTAAAGAAAGTAGAACGTTTTATAAACAAAGTTTTAGCTAAATTTAAGCGCGACGAAAAGCAATGGGCAGACGAGCTAGTAGAATCTTTTAGCGAAGCTTCTGGAGATATTGCCAAAAACCCTCGCAAAGCCATAAAAGTTTTTTTGTTCTCAATTTTGGCCAGTGCGTGTGAGCTAGGCTGCTTTATATTATGCGGAATTGCCTTTGGCGTTGAAATTATGCCAGCACTAATTGGAGGGTATGTAGTAGCTACGCTTTTTGCAATGATATCGATCACACCTCAAGGTGTTGGTTTTGTAGAAGCCGCCATTGTGGTGCTTATGGCATCATACGGAGTTGGCACAGCTGCGGCAACCGCGGTAGGCATAGTTTATCGCGGACTAGTATTTTGGATGCCATTTGTAATTGGAGCTATTTTGATTAACCGAACAAAATCATTTGAGCGTCCACGCAAAAGCAAGGAATCTTAAAAGCACAAGTGCCGCGCCGCATAAATTAAAGCATAAAACCTAGAGGCACCAGCTGGGTTTGCACTGGATCGTGCCACGATGTTGCGGTTGCGTCCGCGCCGCCCGCTTGCATCACGCGCCGCAACCGCAAGACCACACCAAAACCGACTCCCCTTTAAGACTCCTCCTTAAGACTTGCGCTCCACAGCCTTTTGAAGTTGCTCAGAAATAAGATCTGCAAGAGTTATGCCTTGTGCATTGCAAGCAGCAGGAAGAAGTGACTTATCAGACATACCAGGAGACACATCTAGCTCAATTACTTGAGCGTGTCGTCCGTCCCAAATCATGTCTATACGCGCCATATCTCTGCAACCAAAAGCTTGAAACACCTCAACCGCACAATCTTTTACAGTTTGCATAATTTGGTCGTAGGTATAGCCACTTTCACCAATAGATGATATAGATTCTCCACGAGGAGGCGCATAATACTCAACCTCACCCGACTCCAAACGAGCACTTGTATCAAAATACTCATGCGTGGTGCTAATTTCTACTGGAGGTAATACATGCAGTGAGCCGTCTGCTCTCTCTATAACAGAAACACCTAGCTCAATGCCATCGACCCACTGTCCTATAATTACTTCAGTATCGTATGAGAGGGCATCGAGTATTGCGGGGGCTAGCTCGTCATAACATGCAACTTTATGAAGCCCCATGGCAGATCCGCCTCGTGCTGGCTTTACAACGAGGGGGAAGCCATTAAATTTTTCGTTTATTAAATCGAGCGCACTAGCTGCTCCCATTTCTTTAAATGCGTCTATAAACATACAAATCTGACGTGGCCATGAGGCAGCACACGGGCTGTCTAGCTCCTTGTCGTATTTTTGAGCCATAGCCCTTAGGTGCGCGCGGTGCGACATCAAAACATATTCCATATTAGATTTGTTTCTAGCAATGCGGCATATTGGAGCGGTGCAGCCAATATATGGAATTTCTAGATATTCTAAAAGAGATTGGATTGTGCCGTCTTCGCCGTGTTTTCCATGCAAAGCCACGTAAGCAACATCGACTTTTTCTGCACGCAAAGTCTCAACCAAATCAGAAGTTGTATCTAGCGGAACCACCTCATGACCTGCTTCTTCCAAAACTTTGCAAACATTTTTGCCGCTCAATAAAGAAAACTCTCTTTCAAAAGACTTTCCTCCCATTAAAACTGCAACTTTGTATCCCATGACTTTGCTCCTTTCTGGATATTTAAGATTTAGCGGCAACGCTGATCTGTTAACCTGCAACAATAAAGCCGCACCAAAAATTTATTCTGAAATTGCGCCCGCCTTGATAAAGGCACGGTATAGCTCAATTCTGTCTTCAATAACAAGCGCCAAACGCCTTATGGCTTCTCTAATATTCTCGGGACTCTCATAGCAAAATGCTATTCGCATAGAGCTGTTTCCGCCATCTCCAGGGTAACATCCTGCTCCTGGCACATAAGTAACTCCATTATCTAGTGCCAATGCCAGCATTTGGTCTGTGTCCACAAATCTAGGCAAAGTGACCCACAAAAAGAATCCACCCTCTGGATGTGTCCATGTGGCCTCCTCGGGAAAAAACTCTTCTAACGCGTCTAGCATGGCTTGTCGTCTTGTCTTGTATTCGCTTTTGAGGATTTCTAGAGTCTCACGCCAAGGTGTATCGTGAAAATAATGCTCCACAACCACTTGATCTAGCGTAGATCCACACAGGTCGGTGCCTTGCTTGCACAAATTAACCTTTTCTAAAATTGGCTTTGGGGCCACAATCCAGCCTGTGCGAAGTCCAGGTGCAAACACCTTAGAAACTGTGCCCAAATAAATTACATTTGGATCTAGCTTCTTTAAGCAATCAATTGGCTGCCCTACATAACGCAAGCGACCATATGGGTCATCTTCAATTACTGCAATTTTATATTCGTGAGCAATTTGGAGCAGTTTCTTGCGACGTTCTAGCGGCATAGTCACGCCCGCCGGATTTTGAAAATTTGGAATTGTATAGATGAATTTTGGCTTTCTCGCAGGTCCTAGTTCTTGGATTTTTTGCTCCAGCAAATCGATGCGCATGCCATGATCATCTAGCGGAATACCCTGCATATCAGGCTCATATTGCGAAAACGCTTGCAGAGCTCCAACATATGTGGGAGCTTCTGTGATAATTGTATCTCCTGGATTTATGAAAGTCTTTCCCAAAAGATCCAGCGCCTCTTGAGCACCTGAGGTGATAATAACATCATCAGGAGTTGCATCGATTTCAAAATCTTTTATAAGATCGCAAACAACTTGTCTTGTTTGAACTCTGCCAGGAGACGAACCATATTGCAAGGCCTGCACACCCTCTTGTTTGATGGAGTTAGCCGCCGCCTCGCTCACCAAATCAAGGGGCAGATTGGTAATGTTTGGCATTCCACCCGATAGCGAAATAATATCTGACCTTGATGCCGCCGCAAATAAATCACGCACAGCACTTCTGCGAATACTAGTCATGCGATTTGAATAGTCTTGCATCCAGTCGTCAAATATCATTCTCGCCATAAGAGACCCCTCATTGCCTGTGTTTTAGCACGTATAATTTATAACCTTAATCTAAATATTTTGCTGCAAACTCACAGGCTTCAAACATAGCTGTTTGGGTAACGGCTTGAGCGTTTGTTGAAAGAGTTATTCTTGCAATTCCATTTTTTTTGTTAAGCCATGCGCTGTATCCGGCAAATACTTGATTTTGCCCACACTCGCGCTGGTGTTGAACCAAAAAGTCAATTGCAAGATGCTCTATAAGATGCGGAAGAGTTTGAGGTTCCTCTTGGGCGCTATCTTCGTGTTTTGAACTTACGCTATCTGGATTATCTGATGGTCTATCGTCACCTTGCGGGACTTGCTCATCGTGAGGATTATCCAGATCACCTGCGTCGTCTGTGCAAGCATGCTCAAGCAAGGTTGGTCTGTCTGCACATACTGCATCAAACACGCCAGCGGACAAATAGCAAAATTCCGAATTGATTTGGAGCTTAAAGTCAACAGCGCCCTTGCGTGCCCGCATATCTAGAAGTACTATCTTTCCGTTTGCAAATGAAGCGGGATACTTAGATGTTTTTGACAAAATGATCTTTAAGGTCGAAATTCTGCGACGCCTCATGGCACGCACTATAATTTGCATATTGCCAATTTGAAATTGCTCCCCTACCGTAGGAACAAAATCAATTACACTCATTAGCCAGCCTGCTATTGTGTCATAATCATCAGATGCCTCAATAGGAAGACCATTTTCGATAGCATCGTCTACAGGCAAGCGTCCGTCTATTATCCACTCGCCATCTCTAACTTCAGTTATATACTTTCGCTCTAGGTCATACTCATCAACAATTTCGCCAACAATCTCTTCAATTATATCTTCAACCGAAATTAAACCCGCAGTTCCGCCATACTCATCTGCCACAACAACAAGCTGCTGGCGCTCATTTTGCATTTCTGTTAGAAGCGGCAAAATATCTTTGGTCTCAGGAACAAAAACGGCCTCGCGCATGTGCTTAGAAATTGGCTCGTCTTGACTGTCATCTAAAAGTGGAGTAATCAAATCTTTGACCATAACAATGCCCACAATAGTGTCATGATCATCATGAAAAACAGGAAGCCTCGAAAAGCCTGTGCCGCGCATCCTGTCAATTGTTTGACGAACTGTCATAGAATCTTCGGCTAGAACCATATCTACACGAGGAATCATAATTTCTCGAGCTTTAGTGTCGCCTAGCTCAAAGATTTCACCAATCATTCTTTTTTCTTCGTCGAGCAAGCTGTCTTGCTCATTAACAAGATTTTTTATCTCTTCTTCAGACACAGAATCGGGGTCTATGTGTCTTTTTCCAATTAGTTTGAGGAATTTTTTTGATATTGATGATTTAGACGGTCCACCAGGCATACTATATCCACCAACCTATAAGAGGTGAGATAAGCGCGTAGTTACTTTTATGCGCCGAGTTTTTGTGCGCAAAGCCATCTACTTGCGATTGCTTATGAATTTGCATTTTATTGCGCCTGACTTTCTTTATACTCCACAAACTTTTGAGCAATTTGTGAGTTAGACGTAGCTAGAATTTGAATTGCCAAAAGTGCTGCGTTCATGGCTCCCCCAATAGCTACGGTAGCTACTGGCACACCTTTGGGCATCTGCACAATAGACAGCAAAGAATCCATACCACCTAGGTCACTAGTTTTCATGGGCACTCCAATAACAGGAAGCGGAGTGTGAGATGCAACAACCCCTGGAAGTGCAGCAGCTTTTCCGGCAGCCGCGATGATTACCTTTATTCCGCGCTCCCGTGCACCACCAGCCCAGCTAGCCACTTTTGAAGGATTGCGGTGAGCAGAAGCTACAATAAACTCGTATTTTATCCCAAACTCATCTAGCATTTGCATGCATGGCTGCATAGCCTCGCTATCAGACTTAGATCCCAAAATAATTCCAACTAATGCGTCACTCATATTCTCCTCCTGCTTTTTGCCCTTTCGCAATGTTTACAAATTTAAGTATATAGCCTAAATGCTAACATTCAAAAGAAAATGCGGCGTAAAAATTAAATGCGCTAAAAAGTTTGTTGGTGCGTTATCACAAGTTATCACAAAATTGTTGCGAAAGGAATTTTTGATGTGACCGAGCAGGATCTAAATCTGCATAATTTATCACAATCTAGTGAAAAAGATGGCTCTAAAGACGACCATCAAGGCTGCACATATCGCGACAAAGTAAAGCAAGTTCCCTACTTTAGCGGCAATATTACCCTAGATGAGCCTATGTATGTTTCATCTGGAGAATGTTTGTCTAGTGTTACTATCGCATACGACACGTGGGGGACCCTAAACGAGAAACGCAGCAATGTTGTGCTAGTAGAGCATGCCTTATCTGGAAATTCTCATGCAGCAGATGCCTGGCGAGATGGCGAATTTAGAGAAGGCTGGTGGAACCGTCTAATAGGTCCAGGGCTTGCAATTGACACAACAAAGTATTATGTAATTTGCTCTAATGTATTGGGGGGTTGCTCGGGAACAACCGGTCCTAGCTCAATTAACCCCGATACCTCAAAGAGATATGGCATGTCTTTTCCGGTGGTTACTGTAAAAGATATGGTAGCAGCGCAAAAAAAGATGCTAGACAAAATGGGAATTACAAAACTACGCGCTGTTGTTGGTGGTTCTCTAGGCGGCATGCAAGCGCTTGTGTGGGCAAAAAAATATCCCAAGATGGTTGAGAGGTGCATAGCAATTGCCACAACTTGGCGCACTTCTGCACAATCAATTGCTTTTAACGAGGTGGGACGCAGAGCCATTTTAAATGACCCCGAATTTGAAAACGGTCTCTATCAAAAAGATAACCCTCCCAAAAATGGACTTGCCATCGCACGCATGATTGGGCATATCACTTATCTATGCGAAGACTCGATGAATCGCAAGTTTGGACGAGACCTTGTTGGAGACAGGCTCGATTTTACTATGGGCAAAGAGTTTCAGGTCGAAAGCTATTTGGAGCATCAAGGCTACAAATTTACCGACCGCTTTGACGCAAGCTCATACTTATATATAACGCGCGCAATTGACTATTTTTCTTTGTGCCATTCAAAGACCGCTATAAAGAGGCGTTTTGAACATACCCCCGTGAAGTTTATGCTGCTGTCGTTTGATTCTGATTGGCTGTTTCCAACTTCTCAGATGCGTGAGCTTCTAAATGCGCTTACAGCTGCAGGTGCAGATGTTACATTTGCTGAGCTAAGCTATCCTTTTGGCCATGATTCGTTTTTGCTTGAAGGAGACATACAAGCTCAGTATGTAAAGCCGTTTATTGATGGGGATATTGGTGGCAAAGCCGACGTTTTAAGTGGACCTCGAGGTCGTCATCATAAGCCGATTGAATCGCGTCCTGATTTGATGGCAATTTCTGATTTAGTTAAAGAGAAAAGTCGGGTTTTGGATTTAGGCTGCGGAGACGGAATGCTTCTAGATTGGCTTAGGGCGAACCTGCAGTGTTCGGTCTATGGCGTTGACTTTGACGAAAATGAAATGATAGCAACAGTTGAGCGCAGCATCCCTGTGCTTAAGCATGATTTGGACCTTGGCTTGGGCATGTTTGAAGACAACAGCTTTGATGTTGTTATTTTGTCGCTTGCGCTAATGCAGCTCAAAAACCCAAAGCGCTTGTTTAGAGAGATGCTTAGAGTTGGCAAAAAAGTGATTGTTACTTTTCCAAATTTTGGATACTGGAAAACACGCGGATATCTGCTATTTAAAGGAAGAATGCCTGTTGGAACTTCTCTGCCATATACTTGGTATGAAACTCCAAATATCCACCATACAACTCTTATAGACTTTAGAGATTTTGTTCAAGATAATGGCGGGCAAATTGAATGTGAAACTTATTTGCACTCCACAGCAGATGGTCTTAAGAAAATTAAATTTGCACCCAACATGCGAGCCGACACCATAATCGTGGTGGCATCGGCTCGTGATTAGAGATGTTTTGAGGCGCGATTGTGCGCGGCACTTGAAGCGCTACTAAAGCTTGCTTTGAGCGTGGCTAAACGTGCTTTCATGCGCAACCAAAACAACTTTTCTAAATTTGCCTTATCAAGTTAATCATCTCAATTGCACCCTCTGCACACTCGGCACCCTTGTTGCCTGCCTTTGTGCCAGCACGCTCAATTGCCTGCTCAATGCTATCTGTAGTAAGAACTCCAAACATAACAGGAATACCACTTTCTAGCGCAGTTGCAGCAATCCCCTTTGAAACCTCAGAAGCAACATAATCAAAATGAGGAGTAGCCCCTCTTATAACTGCTCCCAAACAAATCACTGCATCATATTTGCCGCTATCTGCCATTTTTTTTGCAATCAGTGGAATTTCAAACGCACCTGGAACCCAAGCAAGCTCGATGTCTTCATCTTTAACTCCGCGTCGCTTAAGACCATCTTGAGCTCCGCTTATAAGCTTTGAAACAATAAACTCATTAAACCTAGCTGCCACAATTGCTATCTTAATATTTTCTCCAACAAGTTTTCCCTCTAGTGTTTTCATCTTTTTTACTCCTTATTTGTTTGTTTATTTAGTATTTATATTTGCCGCCCTTTTTTGACGGCACGCTTAAAACCAACTAAAGATCCAAAATATGTCCCATCTTTTCTTGTTTTGTTTTTAGATAGAACATGTCAGACTCAGTGGGCTTTATTTCTATTGGAACACGCTTGGTTATATCTATGCCAAAATCTTTTAGCTGGTATACCTTGTCTGGATTGTTGGTTAAAAGTCGCATCGACTTCACGCCGAGTTCACGCAAAATTTGAGCTCCAATATAATATTGGCGCTGGTCACTCTCAAAGCCGAGTGCAATATTTGCATCCACTGTATCTAGCCCGCCATCTTGTAGCTCATAAGCCCTAAGCTTGTTAATTAGTCCAATACCTCTCCCCTCTTGTCTCATATAAAGCAAAATACCGCGACCTTCGGCATTAATTTGTTTCATAGCCGCCTCTAGCTGATCTCCACAATCACATCTAAGAGAACCAAATGCGTCCCCTGTAAGACATTCAGAGTGAACTCTTACCAAAACGTCTTCGCCATTTCCTATGTCACCTTTAACAAGCGCAACATGGTGCTCTCCATTGAGCTTATTCACAAAGCCGAGCGCTATAAAATCCCCATGTCGCGTGGGCATCTTTGCACGCCCAACTTGGTGCACAAGTTCATCGTGAACTTTGCGATAGTGCAGCAAATCTTGGATGTTTATTATCTTTAAGTTAAAATTTTGCGCCATTTCCAAAAGTTCGGTTTTTCGCATCATAGTTCCATCTTGACGCATAACCTCGCAGCATAGCCCACACTCATGAAGTCCAGCTAGCCTGCACAAATCTACCGTTGCCTCGGTATGACCGCATCTCTCAAAAACTCCAGTTGGTTTTGCAAGCAGAGGAAACATGTGGCCTGGCCTTCTAAAGTCTTGGGGCTTTGCATCCTTGTCAACACATTTTCTGGCAGTATAGCCGCGCTCTTCCGCCGAAATTCCAGTTGTTGTATCCACATGATCTATAGATACCGTAAATGCAGTTTCGTGATTGTCTGTATTATCCTCTACCATTTGAGGGAGTGCGAGCTTTTTTATATATTCCAAGCTCATTGGCATACATATGAGACCTCGCCCATATTCAGCCATAAAATTAACATTTTCTGTGGTGGCAAACTGCGCCGCACAAATTAAATCGCCCTCATTTTCTCTATCGGGGTCATCTGTGCAAAGTATGCATTCGCCATTTTTTAGTGCTTCTAGCGCATCATCTATAGTGTCAAATTTATCTTTTGTCATTTTTTAGTTGCCTACTCCTTTTATAAAAAGCCATTTTCTGCCAAAAATTTTGCCGTAATTGGTGGGTTGGTTGAACTAGATGAGTTGAGTGAGCTAAGTAAACTAGATGAGTTCTCGTCTTTAGGTTGCATCAGCTTTTCAACATATTTTGCAATAATGTCA
This sequence comes from Senegalimassilia sp., assembly GCA_963661535.1. Lineage (GTDB taxonomy): Bacteria > Actinomycetota > Coriobacteriia > Coriobacteriales > CADBOM01 > CAVLCC01. Next base: position 21,352 of record CAVLCC010000023.1, on the reverse strand, counting down.
TTTTCGAGGTTTACAACAGAGCCTACCTTCTTGCTTCCCAAAATTGTAATATCTAGTGTGTGTGGAATAACTGAAACATAAAAGGAATCTGCACTCACTTTAGCCACAGTCAAGCTAATCCCATCAACTGCGATGGAGCCTTTTTCAACTACGTAGCGCAAAATCGCGGTGTTTGCAGAAATTTTATACCACACTGCATTTGAGTCGCGTTTGATTTGCTCAATTTGCCCAGTGCCATCAATATGACCTGAAACAATGTGTCCGCCAAAGCGTCCATATACTGGCATTGCGCGTTCGAGATTAACGAGGCTTTCGCTCTTTAGACCCCCCAAAGAAGATCTGTCAAGTGTTTCGTGCATCACATCAGCCAAAAATCTGTGGTCATTAATTGAGGTTACCGTTAGACAAACCCCATTTACAGCAACGCTGTCGCCAAGCTTTAGATCATCAAAAATCACAGAGTTTTGATTTGCACCCTCTATTTCTAAAATAGCGCTTTGTTCTTGCTTTTTGATTGTCTTTATTTTGCCAACTTCTTCTACTATTCCGCTAAACAATATTCCACCTCACCCTCTATAAGAATATCTTGCCCAAATGTGCTAATTTGCCTATTGGTAATATGGATACACTGCGATGGTATATCAATTCCTTCGCCTCCAACTGCACAAGGTGCCTCCACACCTCCAAATATTTTTGGAGAGATGTATGCCTGTATCCTATCAACGATACGAGCATCGAGCGCAGCTGAAGCCAAAGACGGACCTGCTTCTATTAAGACGCTGTCGATGTTCATCTTTCCAAGCTCATCAATTAGCAAAGCAAGGTCTATGTGCATGCTTGTGCTGTTACGACCCCGCTGTGTGGGAATGGTCAACACCTCGCAGCCTGCTTTTATATATGGTTCTATGCGCTTTGTATCAATTTCATAAGTTGCAATTAGAGTATCTACATCTTTTGCAGTTTGAACCAAATTGCACTCAAGAGGTATCTTTAGACTTCCATCAACAACAATACGCAGTGGATTGTGTCCCCCATCAATTCTGCATGTAAGACGTGGATTATCTTTTAGAACTGTAGTGCTGCCAACCATAATTGCAGCATATTTTCCACGGTCACGATGGGTATTTATGCGTGCTTCTTCGCCCGAAATCCAGCGGGAGTTGCCTGTTTTGGTAGCTATTTTTCCATCCAGAGTCATAGCATATTTCAAAATAACAAGAGGCTTTTTGGTGGTTATAAAGTGAAAGAATGGTCTATTTAGAGCCAAAGCCTGTTCTTCTAGCACATTTGTTGTAACCTCAATGCCTTGCTCTTGCAGCATGGTTAGCCCCTTGCCCGCAACTAAAGGATTAGGATCGAGTGAACCCACAACCACACGTTTGACTTTAGCATCAATTAAAGCTTGTGTGCATGGCGGAGTTTTTCCATAATGACAGCATGGCTCTAAGGTCACATATACAGTGGCTCCAGCTGGATCTTGCGAACAATTTGCCAGCGCGCATCTCTCGGCATGCAGTTCTCCAAATTTTTTATGAAAGCCTTCGCCTATAATGCGACCATCTTTAACAACAACTGCACCAACCATAGGATTTGGATTAACAAAACCCGCACCCTTTTTTGCTAGCTCTAGAGCACGCATCATATATTGCTCGTCGGCATTCATTTGCTCTTGCGCCTGCGCATCCAAAGATACCGCAGAGTTTTGTGCATACCCATCTTTTATATCACTTTGCTGCTCACTTATCTCACACATAAAAAAACCTCAAAAAAATAGCCCCAAAGACACACATGTTTTCGGGGCAAAATATAAAAGATAAAGTTTTTTTGATTTTCTTTCATCCAGACTTTACTGTCGGCTTTGGAATTTAACCAAATCAACTTTTTTACAAAAGCTCGCGGGCTATACCGCCGGTAGGGAATTTCACCCTGCCCCGAAAACCATTACCGCAATAGTATTGCGTTATGTGAGTATTTGTCAACCAGATTATGTGTGACAGGCAACAAAAAAGTTTATAAAAGTAGTTGAGTTTTAACTTTAGATCCTCAACAGTATGCAATGGTACAATTAACATGGAGGATTGTGCGTCTGATTTTGTGTAAATAGACAGATTAATTTATAGCAAAAGTCTCCGATAAATCTCTTAATAAATTGTTAAAATTAAAACCGTCTTTGAAGCTTTATAGAAAAAAGCAAGAAGTTAGCCATTAAAAATTCTGATAAACAAGGAGAAGTAAAAAGATGGGAAATGCGTTTAGTCGCCTTAAGGGCAATGTTATTGCAAGTGGAATTATATCTATCGTTTTAGGAATTTTATTTTTGCTTGCGCCTGTAATCACAGGAGTTACATTATGCTACTTTATAGGCACAATGGTTTTAATTGGTGGCATCATAAAAATGGTGATGAGCTTTAGCCAAACCAATGATAAATCTTCGTCTTTTGTTGGTGGTTTGGTTATATTTTTCTTAGGATTACTTTGCATTATTAGACCAGATATTATTTTAGATTTACTAACAATTTTAGCGGGTCTATTTGTAGTTGCAGATGGAGCCAAAGGCTTTAGTGATGGCATTATTTGCACACGCACCAAAGTTGCTGGTGGAATTGTGATTGTTATCGCTTCAATTCTATTGATAATTTGTGGCGTTGCTTTAATGTTTTTGCCCTTTAGCTTTACCATGGTTATGGCTGGAATTGTAATGCTTATAAATGGTATATTTAGCCTAATCTTTGCCATAGCATTTGGCGACCGTGTTGAAGAGGCAAAGCAGACTCTAAACGATAATAGATAAGCAAAATAGTAACTTGCTTTTTCTTGCACAAGTTTGAGCTTTTTATAACACTTGGAAATTTCGAGTTTTTTATTATCAAAACAAACTAACTCGCTAGCTTGTGCGCACGAACTTACAAACTAACACATCTAATGTTCAATACAGCTGCTAGGCACTTGGCGAACACAACCATCTAGCGCATGTATTGAACATTATTATTTATATAAGGTTTATGTGTTTTAAAACATGGGGAGGTCATTAGATGTATAAAATTTTGGAGAAGGTACGCTTCTCTGAAAAGGTCTTTAAATTTAGAGTCGATGCGCCAAATATTGCCAGTCATGCTCATGCTGGCCAGTTTTTAATGGTTAGAGCCAATCAAACTGCAGAGCGCGTTCCTTTTACACTTGCAGGTTGGGATGCAAAAGATGGCTGGATAGAATTTATCTTTATGACCATTGGAAAAACCACAGAAATGCTAGCGACCTATAATGTGGGCGATTATATTGAAGATCTAACAGGTCCTCTAGGCAACCCCACAGAATTGAGCGGCGGGTCATGTGCGGTTATTGGAGGCGGCGTTGGTCTAGCAATTGCTTTTCCTGTTGCTAAGCATCTTGTAGATACCGGTCTAGAAGTTCACGCAATTATGGGTGCAAGAACAAAAGACTTGCTTTTGCTAGAAGATCAATTTAGAGAGCTACTAGATGATGACCACATTCATATCACAACAGACGACGGCTCATATGGCGAAAAAGGCGTTGTGACTGCTCCCCTAGAACGTTTGTTGCAATCCAAGGCAATAACACAAGCATTTTGCGTAGGACCTGTTCCAATGATGAAATTCTCTGCGCTTACCGCGCAAAAATACAACACACCAATTATTGCTTCTCTAAATCCAATTATGGTTGATGGAACTGGAATGTGCGGATGTTGCAGAGTTGAGGTAGATGGACAAACAAAATTTGCTTGCGTTGATGGTCCAGACTTTGATGCCACAAAAGTAGACTGGAATGATCTTAGCGCTCGACAAGCTGCATATCGTGAAGAAGAAGGACTAGCCCTAGATACATACAAGAAGGAGACATGCCAATGCCACAAGTAGACAAAAAGTGGAAACCAGATATGAAGTCTCCTAGAACGCCGGACAACGAGGAGCCAGTCGAGTTGCGTGTTTGTGACTTTAGGCCTGTTGATAAAGGATTTAGCGAGCAGATGGCTCTAGCAGAAGCGCAACATTGCTTGAACTGCAAGGATCCCGTGTGTGCTGAGGGGTGTCCTGTAAATATAAACATTCCTAAGTTTATTGAGCAAATTAGAGAAAAAAATTACGGCGCGGCTCTAGATATTATTAGAGAAGAATCGATGCTGCCCGCAATTTGCGGCAGGGTTTGTCCTCAAGAAAACCAATGTGAAAGCAAATGCGTTAGAGGCAAAAAGAGTGAACCTGTGGCGATAGGTCAACTCGAGCGTTTCTTAGGAGACCGCCCTGAGCTAGCGTCTAAACCTGCTCTTGCTCCCAAAAATGGAAAAAAGGTTGCAATTATTGGCTCGGGTCCTTCTGGCATAACTTGCGCAGGAGAACTTGCCCGCAAAGGCTTTGATGTAACTGTATTTGAGGCTTTATTTGCAGGCGGAGGCGTATTGGTATATGGAATACCTGAGTTTAGGCTCCCCAAAGAAGTTGTTAAGCGCGAAATAGATGGCTTAGAAGAACTTGGCGTTAAATTTGAATACAACTCAGTGGTTGGAAATATTACAAATTCTGATGAGCTCTTTGCAGCTGGATTTGATGCAATCTATATAGCTACCGGCGCAGGACTTCCTAAGCTTCTAAATATTCCTGGAGAAAATTTGCCTAATGTGTTTTTTGCAAATGAGTATTTAACGCGCGTTAATTTGATGCGAGCAAACAAGTTTCCAGAGTATGATACGCCAACAAAACGCGGCAAAAACGTTGTTGTGTTTGGCGGAGGAAACGTTGCAATGGACGCAGTTAGAACAGCAAAACGACTAGGAGCGCAGCGTGCAATCATAGCTTATCGCAGAACTGAAGCAGAGATGCCTGCTCGCCTAGCAGAGCTTCATCATGCAAAAGCTGAGGGCGTTGAAGTTATGCCTTTGGTTTCTCCAGTAGAATTTGTTGCGGGAGACAACGGATGTGTTTGCGCGGTTAAAGTTCAAAAAATGGAACTGGGTGAGCCTGATGAGTCTGGAAGGCGTCGCCCAGTTGCTATAGAAGGCGCAATCGAAGAAATTGAGTGCGATGTGGCTATCTCGGCTATAGGCACCAATGCAAACCCATTTGCATCAAAAATTGGAGGCAAGATTAAGCTCAATAAATGGGGGTATATTATTGCCGACGAGAACACAGGGCAAACCGATGATCCGAGCATTTGGGCAGGTGGAGATATAGTCACAGGAGCTGCAACAGTTATTTTGGCTATGGGAGCTGGCAAAAAAGCGGCCGAAAATATTGCAAAATCGCTGCTCTAAAGATTGATGGTGATAAACTGCTTTTGCTTTGATGATGATAGTCAATTTTTGCTGATACATACTAATACAAATAATGCCGGTCTAGTTGATTGCTCGACCGGCATTTTAAATGGTAAGGTGATGTCAGCGACCCGAATAACTAGAACCAAATCAAGAAAGAGAAAGGATAGTTTTCTTATGAAAAAGGAGCTGGAAGAACAACCTTTTTCGCCATAGGTCAAAAGTGTGTGCTCTAATTGCTTTTGAAAGCAATTAAGGATCGCTGACATCGCTTGTAATTATATATGAGAAAACTATATTTATAAAGTCCACAAATTTGATTTTATTAAAATTGGGTTATCTAAATCGGACAGTGGAAAGATGCATGTAGTAAGGCAGATGCACATTCAAGCATTACAATTCAAGGTTTTAGCAGCACTTTTGCTAAATTTGCAAATACTGTGATGACTCTTTACTAGAACACTGAGCAAAGGTTGAAACTAAATCTATACATTATCTTGCTGTATTATTCCTATTGTTCCTTGCACCGCTCTTGCTATACATTTACGGTTAATATATTAGCTATTATTGCAATTTTTGGCAAAAATGGCTAAAATATTAGCTATGATTGATTTAGATGTACATAAATTACCAGGTGAAGTTTTAGAAGAAATTTCAAAACGTGTTGTAATGCGACGCAAAGAGCTTAAAATCACTCAAGCTGAACTTGCAAAAAAATCTGGAGTTAGCTTAGCTTCGATTAAACGTTTTGAACGTCTCAACCAAATTTCCCTTGCTTCACTTGTGAACATTGCTTTTGCTTTAGGCTGCGAAGATGATTTTTCTGCATTATTTTCGCAGAAACAATATGCATCGATTGATGACGTTATAGCTGAGAGTTCAAAATAATGAAAATTCGAGATTTTGACTATATTGCCGAAGAGTGTGCAAAGATTTTATCCTCAAGATATGCTGATCTTAGTGCTACTGATTATGATTATTTATTCGCATTAGGCGGATCTTCTGGAGGAGCTCGCCCCAAAATATTAACCAAGATTGATGATGAAGAGAAATATTTGCAATTATAGAAGATAGTGGTTTTCTAGATTGCAAATAACCCTATTCTTTTAAAGAACTTCGTGCTTTTACAGGAACTCGCTTCATCCAAAAAGTAACACAGAAAGCTTATTTTTCTATAAGTCTTCTATGCTCTACGATATATCACCGGTAGTTTTACCAATATCCTCTTCAGAATCTTCGGTGTCATCTGCATCATCATTACTTGGAATAATCGGCTTAAAGGCGGCGGTATCGCCTCCAACCAAGTCCGTCATTGTGCTAGTCATATTACTCTGCCTGCTGCCACGCATAGTGATGCTAAAAATATCGTCATCATCATCTGAGTCAATGAATTCTTCGCTAGACTTCTCAAGCGCCCTAGGCACCCCTACACCTGAGTCTAACATTTCTATACGAGTGAGCTTGCGCTGAGCTTTTTGCTTAGAAAACAGCGGAACATACTCAACAATTACACTTGAACTTCCAAGTCCATACCATTTATCCGGAGATCCACACAACCTTCTAATTGCATATTTGAGTTGCATAACATGGTAATCTAAGCCCGAAAAGTCAGTCTCTGAACTAATGATTTTTCTGATTAGACAAAAGCGAAAATCCCCAACTGCATTGCGTGTGCGAAATATAGAATACTTGTGATGCTGCGGTGCAATATTATTATTTTCTACCAAGTCAGAAACAATCTGACACAAATAAGTATTGACCCGTTGATTAACCTTAAAGCCAAGCCTTAGCTGCACCTTAAACAAAAAGCCGGTTCCAAAATCATTTACAGTATATTCGTGCGTATAAGGCTCATCAGTAACATACACGTTCAAGAAAAAGTAAGCCTTTGCGCGCTTTGGCTGCTTATCTAAAATAGAATAGAGAATGTCTCTATCAACTTTGTCTGGCGATGTGTCGTTGGTGAGAAATACTAAGTTGTCAGCCAGATAAGGAAACTCGGTATCGCCCGAAAGAGTCAAGAGCTGATCGATATATTTATCGAGTGGCAAATAAACTGTTTGCGTGCGTTCTATTGCTGTTCCTCTTCGCCATGTGTACATAACAACAAAAATAAGCGCGGCGATAATCACCATTACATATCCGCCAGCAAAAAACTTCATCAGACTAGACGCAAAAATAGTTATCTCTATAACTCCAAATAGAATTGCAAATATAACTGCATCTACAGGATGTTTTCGCACTCCCCCAATATAAAAAGTCAAAAGCACCGTTGTCATAAGCATGGTTATAGTAATGGCTAGACCGTATGCCGCTTCCATATGTTCTGAAGTTTGGAATAGCAAGACAACAAATATAGTTGAGATCCACATGATTGTGTTAACTAGAGGGATATAGATTTGCCCCTTAGTTGCAGATGGATAGTTAATGCGTGTATGAGGCATGAGGTCTAGGCGAGCTGCCTCAGATACCAGCGTGTATGCGCCAGTTATGAGCGCTTGGGAGGCAATTATGGCAGCAATTGTTGAAAGCACAATCGAGAACGGACGAATCATCACAGGCAACATTTGATAGAAAGGATTAACCAAACCCGAAAGCGCAGGATCTGCTGGATTGCAACCCAAAAGCCAAGCTCCTTGCCCTAGGTAGTTTAGAATGAGGCACACCTTTACCACAGGCCAAGACGCATAGATGTTTGCCTTGCCAACATGTCCCATGTCAGAGTACAGAGCCTCCGCTCCAGTTGTAGACAAAAATACAAAGCCCATAATTTGCAGTCCGCTAACATTATTGGGGCTAAACAGAAATTCAATTCCATAAATTGGATTAAAAGCCTCTAGAACTATTGGATTTCCAAACAAGTTAAAAAGTCCAGCTGCTCCCAAAAAGATGAACCACACAGCCATCACAGGTCCAAAAAATTTGCCTATAGAGCTAGTACCCGCCCTTTGCACTGCAAATAACATGCATATAATTGCGATGGTAATAAGCATCACAAGCCCAGGACCATCTCCTAGAATAGCGTGCCCCATAGGGATTGTGCGCAGACCCTCAATAGCCGTGGTAACAGTAACTGCGGGGGTTAAAATTCCATCTGCCAAAAGAGCTGCTCCACCAACCATAGCAGGGATAATCAGCCACTTTGCACATCTTTTTACGAGCGCATAAAGCGCAAAAATACCACCCTCATTGTGGTTATCTGCTTTCATCGCGATAATCACATACTTTAGAGTGGTAACTAAAGTCATTGTCCATATGATGAGAGAAAGCGCACCTAGAACAAGCTCTTGGTCTACGCTCGAGATTCCTCCATTATTTGAAACAATTGATTTAAGCGTATACATTGGACTTGTGCCAATGTCTCCATAAACTACGCCCAGAGAAACTAAAATCATTCCAGCAGATAACCCAATGCCAGAATTTTTTGACTTAGCAGGGCACCGTTTTAAACCAGTGCCCTTTGATAATAAACCCATGATTTCCTTTTTTGTATTTATTTATATTAAAGTGAAGCGACCTTTGCACTTAGCTCAAGCATACGCTTCTTTAAGCTAAAGAGCCCATATGCAAGTATACCATTGATAGCCAAAGATGCTATTCCTATGCCCAGACCAACAAACACCAGTGGATCGTGACCGCTGTAGTCTAGCACATTTACTGCTCCAGCATCTTGTGTAGTTCCATCTGTAAATGCAACAATTAGATGACCATTTTCATCAATTTGAACAGATGAAATTCCTTGCTTGGCATCTGTTGTTTGAGTAGAGGTTCCGTTGCTTCCGTTAGTGCCATTGGTGCCGTTGGTGCCATTGGTTCCATTTGAACCTGTGAGACCAGTTGCTCCAGTTGAACCCGCAGATCCGCTAGAACCGGTTGCTCCAGCACTTCCAGCTATTCCAGTTGCTCCCCTAGGACCTGTCTCTCCAGTAGCACCGGCTGCTCCAGTTGCTCCAACTAGGGAGTTGAGCCATTCTTCTTGAGAACCAACAAAGCCATTGTCTACTGCAATCTCATATGCGGTCTTGCCATTAATTCCAGCTGTTCCATTTACTCCAGATGCGCCAATAAGACTTGCTAGCCATTCAGTTTCTGTTCCGACATAGCCATAATCACATGCAATTTCATATGCACTCTTACCATTTTTGCCTTTAAGACTTTCGAGCCATTCGTGCTCTGTGCCCTCAAATCCATCAACTTGTGCAAGCTGATATGCTGTAAGTCCATCTTTTCCATAAAGAGAGCTTAGCCATGCTTTTTCGTCCCCATTAAATCCGTGATTGACGGCAATATCATAAGCAGTTAAGCCATTGGTTCCGTCTTTGCCATCCTTACCGTCTTTTCCATCTTTACCGTCTTTGCCAACAAGAGACTTTAGCCACTCAATTTCTGTGCCTGAAAACTCTCCTTTGTCAACTGCAACCTGATATGCGCTCTTGCCAGCTGGTCCTTGTTTGAGACTCTCGAGCCATGCTTCTTCATCACCCACAAAGCCCTTGTCAACAGCAATTTGGTATGCGCTCTTGCCATCAACACCGTCTTTACCTTTTAGGCTTGCTAGCCACTGGTCGCTAGTTCCCTCAAAGCCATTGTCGCATGCAATTTGGTAAGCGCTTTTGCCTGTATCGCCTTTTGCACCAACTAGCGACTGGAGCCACTCAGTTTCGGTGCCTGAGAAAGTTCCACTGTCAATGGCAATCTGATATGCACTCTTGCCATCTTTGCCTTTCAGACTCTCGAGCCATGCCTTTACATCGCCCTCAAATCCATTGTCGCGCGCAATGTCGTAGGCAGACTTGCCGTCGGTTCCGTCTTTGCCGTCTTTACCATCTACACCATCTTTGCCATCGACGCCATCCTTGCCATCGACGCCATCCTTACCCTTAAGGCTCTCCAACCAAGCAGCCTCATCTAAAATATTTGGATTGTTAGCAGGATTAGACAGCGTATTTTTATACACCATATACCCGTTATTGCCGCCTAGAATATTTTCCCAAAGCTCGGTTGCTTCGCCTTTAACATCATCCCATGCAAGGTCGTTCCACGTATATGTGCTGCCTTCTACATTAAAGACTTGACCCAACTGAAAATTAACCTGATTAACGCAGACCTTTGCATAATCTTCTACAGTCTTGCAATCATCCGTAAGTGCTTCAAACTGGCTCTTGTGATCTGCCATAACCGCGCTATATGCCTTTTGGATCTGGTCGTCTGTTAAATCCTTTGTAACAACCGCCCTCAAAAATGCATTTAGCCATGTTTCATAAACGCTATATGCATCCCCTCTATCCAAACATGCTTGGACAAACTCATCTTTGCTCATAGGCACAATTGCTTTGTCGAACTGCTCACTATTTTTAGCGAGAGCATTAACATATACCTCATACCATGTGGAACCGGAAGTTTGCATAAACTCATCGCGAGTCATTGCCTTTCCAGTCGAAACAGAATCAACATATATGTCGTAAGCAGACTTGCCACGCAGCTCCGCTAGCCACTCTTGGAGTGTGCCAGTATAGCCCTCATCAACCGCTAAGTCATAAGCAGATTTTCCATTTTCGCCATAAAGAGAAGCAATCCATGATGCCTCGTCTCCCTCATAGCCGTGCTCTTTTGCAATCTCATAGGCAGACTTTCCGTCTGCGCCATCATCGCCTACTAGCCAATCAATAAATTCTGCCTCAGTGCCTGAGAATTGTTTGGTTTCTGCAGCAATTTCATACGCAGATTTGCCTTCTTTGCCTCTTAAACTCTCAAGCCACTCTGTAACGCTGCCCTCAAAACCTTGGTCACAAGCAATATCATAGGCAGATTTACCAGCAGAAGACTCGGTAAAGATAACACTCATAGCATTAGAGTTAATAGACTCTACTGTGTCGGTTTGTGCGCCTGTGCTATCTTCGTCAATTCCAATGCATCTAATAGCAAACGCTCTCATATCACCACTTTTTGCGTCTGGCACATCTATGGTATAGCTAAGCGAAGCATCAGAGTTTTGTTTTACCTGGTCTTTTGTAATAGGTTCATCATTTACAAGCGTCCAGTTAGATGTAGAAGATGCTTCATCTCGCATATAGATGTTGTATTTGAGATGATCAAAGTCATAGCTCTTTCTCTCTTGGATATCAGTGCCAAAAGACCTTGGAAGACTCCAGGTTAGTTTTACCTGCTTTGCGCCATCACTGCTATTTCCAACTAACTCTCTGCTCTTAAACGTAACAGGTTTTGGAGGAGCCGTAATATTAGTAACAACATGATGGAGCAAAGGCGCAAATGTAGCAGTTGTATCATCTGTATACTTTGCCGCTCCATTGTTGGTTTCATCTGTTGTTCCAACCTTTATGTCGCCTATAGCAAATGCCCACTGAAAGCCATACTTGTTAATTGTTTCTTGCGAGATTGCATTGAATTTGGTTACGGTCGCCGTACTTATGTCGTCAATCGTTGTTTGCAATACTTTGCCAGACTTTGTGCCCTGCCCCTCTGAGCCGCCTTTTTGATAAGAGAACGACCCATAAACGCCAACTTTTACTATGGAGGCAAACTCCATCTTTGCATCCACCGCTATACTCACACCATTTCGCCATGAGTATAAATAATCATTGGAAGTTACAGTACTTAGACCAACCGATGTTGTTGCACCATCTTTGCCAAGAGTTATCCATGTTGGATTTTTTGTAAAGTTATTTGCCTCAACAGAATCATCACTTACATATGCATCATTTATAATTCCAGTTCCACCTAGCTGATTGTTGTATGCAAATGGATTTCCCTCATTGCCATTAAGCGACGAGTCTTCTATCTTAACTAGCTTTACAGGCTTGGTCTCAGATGCTCCACTGGTTCTTTTGGTCTCCATCTTTTTGTTATATGTATCAACAAAATTGTTGTAATCATTCACAGAAAGCTGAATATATGTTGGAGCTTGCAAAGTTGTAAGACCAATACTCTTTGAGTCACCCACACCTTTTGCTGTGCCAGCATTTTTGATGTTGTATTGATATGTATACTCGGGAATACGCCTCAAAACAACAGTATTTGTTTCTCTGGAACTAAAGGTAGCACTAAACTCAGTTGAGGTAGTCTTTTTCCACTCGCGCGTCCAGTTTCCAACCCAGCCAACTCTAACCTCAACGCTTCCACCAGTAACAGCCGCTAGATTAGCCTCGCCATCTGCAGCAGCCACTGCTTCATCAGCACCTGGAACTTCTGGAATCTCTGGTATTTCTGGCTCTACAGCTCCTCCGCCTCCTCCAACGGGGTTGGCTACAGATTTAGAAAATCCAACAGACAAACCTGCAGATGCCGAATACCAATCACTTTCAGAAGAAACCGTGCTATATCCAGATGAAATTTTATAACTGGTAGTTCCAATATTTTCAACACCTAGCAAACCAAACGTTGGCGCCGCTTGTATTACAGCTTCTACCTGCACATCAGAATATCCATACGAAACTCCGGCATACTCTAGCTCTATACCGTCATCATCATAGTCGAGTGCAACAATCTCGGCGCTATATCTATCCTTAACATTGCTGTTTTCGTCTACGCATGTATATGCTGGCTTGTCATACATATTGCTGCTATAAAATGCGCTTGCAGCATTAAATGAGGTTTGCCCAGTTGTTGAGTCAACAGTGTCGTTGCCATACACGCCACCAATAGATACTATTGCTCCAGAATCTGCATGCCACCATCTGGTCTTATATCCAGTTAAAATCATAAGTTGCTCGCGTCCTGCAACATTATTGTCAAAGTTACCAGCAACAACAGACTGGATAAACGTATTGGTTACAGGGTGACTTCCAACGCCTCCATCTGTATGATTAAAGTATTCTGGAATATAAGCAGACGATGTATCTAGCGCACAGCTAGAACCAGAAAAGGCATATACCGCGCCATCAATAAAGAGGTTTTCTTGACTGCCATCTCCGTTAATTTTTGCAAATTCAACACCTGAGCGCGGCAAAATATCGTCGCCCGAATAAGTTCCTCCAACAAAGTAGCTTGTAGATTTAACATTTTTGTCAAACGCCTGCTCTGTTACTACTGCATTAGATGCCGAATAAATACCAACTGCATGATAGTCAATGTTTTGCTCATACCATGGGTCGTTGCTATCGTTTACAGCAGAAGCATTTTTGTTTTTGTTAGCACCCCTCTGGGTTGCTCTAGAGCCTGCAACCGCAATCTCATCTATTCCGTCGCCGTTGGCATCTCCTGTAGCCAAACCTGGATTTCTAGGAAAGCTCCAATATGTATAGCCGTCATCGTCATGATCGCTAGAACTATCCGCATGTTCTATATATGTACCATTAATTGTTGAATTACCTATGACTGAGCCAGCTGTACTAGATTTTGTTCCCAAAGCCACCGCAAGATATGGAACATACTTGCGCATATCGCTTTTCTCATAGTCGTTAACCTCAGACACATTGGTTAGCACAGCCAAATCTTCAACGTCATCGCCGTTAAAATATCCAGATTTTAGCGTGCATCCAAGCTTGTTATAAATGGAGCCACTCTTTTGCCAGTTCGAGCTATAGAGAGGGTGAATCATCTTTGAAGACATATCGGATTTTGCATAACTATATGATCCGTTGTCTCCTTTTGTCCACTTTATCTCATAAAGACCAGTGTCACCAGTTCTTCCGTCCCCATGACCTGGGAAATAAACTACAACAGAATCTTTGCTTGTTCCATAATAATCACCTGCGGTAATAGACATGAAGTTTAACATCTCGTGACCATATGCTTTGCTAGCAATGCTGTCCCATTTTAGGGTGCCTAACTCTATAACTTCAGAGCGCTTTTTAGACTTATAGTCGTACATCCAAGTAACGACCTTGGGCTCACTAGTGTTTGATGGATCTAGGGCAACGTATGCCACGCAATCGTCTCTTGGGCTATCGGTTGGACTAAAAGCAACAGCCCTAATTAGCGAATATGCTGTGTTATTGCCATCTGTGTAGTTTTGGGCACTCTCAAAGTTTGAGTGATATGTGCCATTATTAGAAGACACATCTGCTCCGCCAAAAGTCTCATCGTAAGTGTATCCATTGAGGCCCACCGGAGCCTTAGCAAAATACTGCGACTTGGAGCTATCATAGCTTGGAGAAGAATCGTACGTGTCATATGTTGTAACGCTTGATTTTCCATTCCAACTTTGTATAAGCGCAAGCTCGCTCATTGGATTTTTTAACACTGCATTGCTGCCCGTATTGTTATAAGGGTTTGAGCCCGAGTTCTTAACTTCATCGTAGTTTGATGGAGCACTATCGTCTAGCATAACCTTAGCAACATCTTCTGCACTTGTTCCATCACTAATTGTTGTTACAGGAACCGTGGCAGAGTCTTCATCGCTCTCGCTGGTCGAATTGGTCGAACTAGTTGCAGATGATTCCACCGCTAAAGCTGCCTCATCATTTTCTACAAGATTTTGATCTACTTGCGATTGCGCATAATCTTCTATCGCCTGCACTTCTGCTAGTGCATCGCTTTGTGATGTTGAGGAGCTATTGTTTGATGACGTTCCAGCCGTGCTTGTATCTGCCAATGCCTTGATAGGACATGCTGAAAATGCAAATATAAATGCCATTAGTACGCTAAATATTTTTTGCACGGCACTTTTGTTTATATATGTTTTTTTATGGCTGAAGGCATGTTTATTATTCATTTTAATCGGCCCTCTCAAAGTTGTGTGTTGATTAACTATGCGTCAATCAGTCTTGTGTAGATAAATCTATAGAAGCACGTCAGCTTGCTTGCAGTTTGCTTATAGAATTTTTGCAATTGCTATACGCAAATATCATACCCCTACATACATAATTTAGTACTACTTTCTATATATTCAATCTATTTTTGTATGATTGCACAATATAGCTATATTTAACGGCTCCATTAAGTGCGTAGCGCACGATTTTTATCCATATGTAGTGAAATGTAGTTATTGCATACACACTGGATATATTCAAAATCGTGCGCTATATTGAGCAATTTTATATTTGTGTTGTTAGTTCTGTAGTGCAAACACGCCTTGTGCGTCGTTTATAAAAGCGCGTCTGCAAGTTCGCTTATTTGTGCTCGAGTATCACTATCAACGGCTCCCCTAACTGTAACTTTTTTATCTAGAATCTCAAGTTCTGGGGACTCCTCAAAAAGTTTTACCATGCCTTTGG
Organism: Senegalimassilia sp.; assembly: GCA_963661535.1. Lineage (GTDB taxonomy): Bacteria > Actinomycetota > Coriobacteriia > Coriobacteriales > CADBOM01 > CAVLCC01. Next base: position 5,911 of record CAVLCC010000023.1, on the reverse strand, counting down.
CAGCTGTTGGAGCCCAAGTTCCTCCCTCTATAAAAGCAACTGTGCGTTTTTGATATTTGCGCTCGGTAAGATTTTCAATGAAGTTGCGCATAATTGGAAATACTCCACCATTATAGGTGATAGTTGCACACACTAATTTGGAGTATCTAAAGGCATCTTCTACACACTCATGCAAATCTTCACGGGCAAGATCTATGACTTTAATAACTGGTGCATTGTTGCCAAGACCGCTAGTTTTCTCCTTTAGCGTCTGCTCTAGCTCAAGTGCAGCTTGCTTGGTGTTGCCATAAACGGATGCATAAGCAATTAAGATGCCATCCTCCTCAGGCTCATAAGAACTCCATGTGTTATATAAGCCGAGGTAGTAGCCAAGATTTTCTGTTAGCACAGGACCGTGCAGAGGACAAATAATTTGAATATCTAGAGTAGATGCAGCGGCTAGTAACTTTTGTACCTGAGCACCATAAGGACCTACAATTCCAAAATAGTAACGTCTTGCTTCACAAGCCCAGCCTTCTGGGTCATCGTAATCTAGAGCCCCGAACTTGCCAAATCCATCTGCAGAAAATAACACTTTTTCAAATGAGTCATAAGCAACCATAACCTCTGGCCAATGCACAAATGGAGCGAATACAAATGTAAGCTCATGGTTGCCCAAAGATAAGGTTCCACCGTTTTCTACAACCATTCTATTTGGAGCCACGGCATCTCCAAAATAACTTTGCATGTATCCAAATGCAGTTTTGTTAGAAACTACTGTTGTGTTTGGATAGGCTTTTAAAAACTCGCCAATGCTGCCTGCATGATCTGGCTCAAGGTGCTCAATCACAAGATAGTCCGGATTGTGACCATCGCAAGCATCTGCAACATTTTTTAGCCACTCGCTTGCAAAATGAATGTCCACCGTATCAATCACAGCAATTTTGCTGTCTAAAATAACATACGAGTTGTATGCCATTCCATTTGTGCGAACATCAAACTGTCCTTCAAACAAATCCACATTGTGATCATTGACGCCAACATTTGTGATGCTTTTAGTTACTTTCATTTTTTATAAGGTCCTTTCATATCAAAATTTTTGGTGCGTTCTTTTTTGCTGTTTTATGCTGTTCTCTTGTTTCTTAATACTAAGTTATTCCTTAACCCTATGTAGTACTAAATAATAACCCGCACATGTGGTGCAGATGCGCTAAACTTTGCTAGGTTCTGCCAAAACTAGTTAAAAGATGGGTGCTCAAGCGATGTCTACACAAAAGTTATACACAAAGCCGCGCACTATATACTAGCTTATAAATTCTAAAACTAAAAGCTACCATATCTAAAGACAAAACTAAGTTGTGTAAGCTAAATAAGCTAAATATAACCATCAAGGTACAGTATTGCAAAGATAACAAGCATATTTTTTATTTGGGAGATACATTGCGTGCGCGTAAGCCAAAAAATATTGACGAGAAACTCATAAAATATGGTGACAAAATTGTTAGCGAGTTGTATGAGAACAAGGGCAGCTGGGCACAAAATTTTGGTATGCCGAGCGCTCCTGTAAAGCTTGATATAGGTTGTGGTAAAGGTTCGTTTGCTATTGGGACAGCCCAAAATGAGCCACAAAGCTTGATTATTGGGATAGATACCGAACCAATTTGTGTAGCCATGTCGGCACGCAACGCTTGCGAGGCGAACATAAATAATGCTATGTTTGCAATCGCAGATGCCGATGAACTTCAAGATATGTTTGCACCAAGTGAGCTTAGTGCCATCTATCTTAACTTCAGCACTCCAATGCCCAAGAAAAAATGTGCAGATCGCAGACTCACATATGCAGATAGACTCTTGATGTACCGCAGCTTGCTTTGCGAAGACGGCTGCATTTTTATGAAAACAGATAGCCGACCTTTGTTTGAGTGGTCGCTTGTGCAGTTTGAACTTGCAGGCTTTAAAATTGAATGGCAAACAGATGATGCACATGCAGATAAGCTAGCTGGTGTTACAACTGATGTTGAGAAAAAGCTTCAAAAACTAGGGGCTAAAGTTAGTGCTCTTAAGGCGGTTCCTCGCAATCCACCAGCTATCTCTCCTCAAACAGGGCGTATCGAACAAACTGTGTCTGGAAGTCTAGTAGATTTTTTACCAGACGACCTAGAGAGCATGACACATATTCCATACGGAATGGAAAGCACGGTAGAAAATCTCATCAATCGGCGCAAAAAGGAGCGCCATCTCAAGGCGATGAAATCTTCAGATGCTTCGCGCGGCTTGTAACGCAAAGGGCAAATCTAGCTAAATCTGGGGTTGCTTAAAGCTAAGACTAGTCTCTAAACTTGCCGCCTGTAGCTTTAGCAACTTTTTGCATAACATGCTCGTGCTTCTTTTCAACTTCTTCTGACTTTAAGGTGCGCTCAGGGTCGCGATACACAAGCGAAAATGCCATAGACTTTAGACCCTTGCCAATTTTTTCGTCATCACGATATACATCAAAGAGTCTGATAGAATCTAGCATCTTGCCACCAGCAGAAAGTGCAGATTGCTCTATTTGTTGACAGCTCACATCTTCGCTAACAATAATTGCCATGTCTACGCAAACAGCTGGAAACTGCGGAACATCCTTATAAGGTCTTGCATAGTTTGCGGTGCCCAATAGTTTATCTAGCTCAAGATCGAATGCAACTACCGCAGGCTCAGCATCAAATGCAGCGCAAACCTCTGGGTGCACAAGCCCAATCCAGCCAAGCTCTAACTTGCCAGAAAATACTTTTGCTGCAGCTCCAGGTTGTAGCCAAGGAGCATCTTCTGCACTAACTGGCTTAAAGCGAAGTTTAGGAATAGCGAGCTCACGTGCCAAGTTCTCAACAATTCCCTTAGCGTCAAAAAAGTCAATTTCTGGAGCCTGGTCATTCCAACTAGGCTCATTCCAAGAACCAGACAGAACACAAGAAACATGCTGTGGTTCGTTAGGCTGTGCCTGTCCTTCGTGTCCTTCAAACACGCATCCTATCTCGTATAGATGAACGTTGTGAACACCCTTGTTTTGATTGAATGCAACTGATCTTAGAAGTCCTGGCAAAAGTGAGCGGCGCATAACATTCATATCAGACGACAGCGGGTTCATCAAAACCACTGAGTCGCCGTTTATGCCAAGCTCTAGTCTAGCTTTCTCAATATCATTTTGCGGCACGAACGAATATGTGAGCGTCTCATTTGCTCCAGCTGCACGCAAAACGCTCCCTATAAGCGCAGTGCGTTTTTGCTCAACCGTAAGACCCCCTGCAACGCCTGTACTAGCCGGAAGTGTGCTAGGAACTTTATCTGTTCCCCAGAGGCGCAAAACTTCTTCATATAGATCAATTTCTCGAATTAGGTCGGGTCTATATGTAGGAACCAGCACGCTGAGCACGCAGTTGTTGTCTTTATCTGTGCGCTCAACCTCACATCCAAGACTCGTTAGAAATCCAACAATCTCCTCATTGGTAATGGGTGCTCCAATAAATGTTCGTAGTCTTTCGCATCTCAATTCTAGTTTGGGCTGCGCAACTGGTTTTGGATAAACATCCACAACGCCCTCGCATACAGTTCCACCTGTAATCTCTGCAATAAGAGCTGCGGCATATTCCGAAAACTCCTCGCATGTGGCTCCATCTACACCGCGCTCATATCTTGCAGATGATTCTGAAAATAGCTGCAAGTTGCGGCTAGTTCGGCTTGTGCAGCCAGAATTAAATGTTGCAGATTCAAGCAAGATATTTGTTGTGCTGTCGTCAATCTCACTATCGAGGCCGCCCATAACTCCCGCTAGAGCTATAGGAAGTCCCGCGTCTTTTGTTGCATCCGCTAAGTCTTCGCACGCGCTGCACGACGCATTGCCATCAGCGATTACCGTCATGTCACTAGTGAGTTTTCTGTCTACTTCATCCAGGGTCGTAAAAGGTTCACCATCAAAAGCGCGGCGAACCTTGATGTGAACTTTGCCAGCACTGTCTTTTTTTAGCTTGTCAAAATCAAAAGCATGGAGGGGCTGTCCCAGCTCAAACATAATGTAGTTGGTAGCATCAACAATATTATTTATAGGACGCGCTCCAGAAGCACTAATGCGCTCAGCAAGCCATTTTGGAGAAGGGCCAATTTTAGCTCCCTTAATCACTCGTGCAGTATAGCGCGGGCATCTATCGGAGTCATCTATTGTAACTTCAACTAGATCTACAGCTTTCTCGGTGCCCTCAACTAACTTTGGAGCGTCAAAATGATATGAAACACCATACATAGCTCCTACTTCTCTAGCCATGCCTAGCATAGACATACAATCTGGTCTGTTGGGAGTAACCTCCAAATCTAGCACTGTGTCGCCTATGTTTAGATAATCTGCAATAGGCATGCCAACCGGAGCGTCGCTAGGCAAAATCATGATGCCATCGTGGTCGCTAGAGACTCCGAGCTCTCGCCCAGAACAATTCATGCCATAAGACACAACTCCGCGAAGCTTAGACTTTTTGATCTTGACATCTCCTGGCAGCTCAGCGCCAATCATAGCAACTACAATCTTGTCTCCAGCCTCAAAATTCTGCGCGCCGCAAACAATTTGCAGAGGCTCAGGTGTGCCATCTTCACCCAAATTTTTGTCGCCAACATCAACAGTTGTTAGCCAAAGTGTATCTGCATTTGGGTGGCGTTCTTTTGTGAGGAGGTGTCCGACCACAACATTTTTAAGAGACGCTCCTGTTTGCTCGATGCCCTCTACACCGGTTCCTGTCATGTCAAGCTTGTCGCATAACGCATCTAGATCCGATGCCTCTTTTGGAATATCGACCATAGTTTTTAGCCATTTGAGTGAAACACGCATTTTGGTTGCTACCGCTTTCTGTATCTTTTGTTATTTTTTGTCTTGCAAACTTGTTTGTTGTTTATTATTTGTGGAGGTTAGGATTGTGGGTATCCTAGAACTGCCTTAGAAACCTCATATCGCCCTCAAGCAACATTCTAAGATCTGGAACATTATATTTTAGACATGCGATACGCTCGGCTCCCATACCAAAAGCAAATCCCGAATATTGCTCAGGGTCAATATCTACAAATCCAAAGACATTAGGATCAACCATTCCACATCCCAAAATCTCCAGCCAACCAGTTCCTTTGCAAAATCTGCAACCCTCGCCATGACAAATTCCACAACTCACATCTACCTCAACAGATGGCTCAGTAAATGGAAAGTAGTGTGCCCTAAATCTCGTTTTTCTGTCTGCTCCAAACATCTCACGGCAAAAATGCTCGAGAGTGCCCTTAAGGTCTCCGTATGTGATTCCCTTATCCACAACAAGACCCTCTACCTGCGTAAACTGAGGCAAATGCGAAGGATCTGGAACATCTCTTCTATATACTTTGCCAGGTGCAATCATATAAATTGGAGGCTTGCTATCTTGCATAGCATGAATTTGAGTTCCCGATGTTTGTGTGCGAAGCAAAACATCAGACTCGCCTTTAACGTTGGTTTTTGCGCCTGTAGCATCTATCACATAAAACGAGTCTTGCAATCCGCGCGAAGGGTGATCAGCAGGAGTGTTTAGAGCCTCAAAGTTATACCACTGAGTTTCGACCTCAGGACCTGCTTGCACAACGTAACCAAGTCCAATGAAAATCTCACAAATTTGTTCTTGAACATTTGCAATTAAGTGACGAGTGCCCAGAGGGCGGGCTCGTCCTGGAAGTGTGACATCTATAGCCTCAGCAGACATTTTGGCCTCGAGCTCTTTAGAGCGTAGCTCTTTGGCTTTGGCATCAAGCGCATCTTCAACCGATTTGCGTGCGAGATTAGCCGACTTTCCAACTTGGGCTCTTTGGTCTTTTGCAACATCAGACATAGAACGCAAGATAGAAGTTAGACTTCCCTTTTTGCCCAAGAGTCCTACTCGAATATATTCTAGCT
>CAVLCC010000022.1:27147-32222 GCA_963661535.1 Senegalimassilia sp. | reverse complement strand
CATATATAGACACTAATACATACCATATATTTGACTCTTATATTGGGGCTTACAAAGAGGTTTCGACTTGGGTTAATGAGAGAATTAACTGGATTGAGGCGCAGTAAATAAGAAAGCAAAGAGACAAAGAGGGGCTTGTGCAAAAAAAACTTTGTTACTCCACAACAACCCACGCCAAAAAATCTACTTCAACTTTTTGTATAAGAAGTCTCCAAGATACTGAAATACCGCAACCAAAATAACCAAAATTGCACAAATACTATACATGATTGGCTCGTTGAAATTTTGGTATCCATATATTAGGGCAACAGCGCCTAAACCTCCAGCACCAACTGCACCTGCCATAGCAGAGCAGCTTAGCAAGTTAATTATTGCTAGCGTGAGTCCAGAAACAATTGCAGGCACTGCCTCTTTTAGCATAACAAAAAACACGATTTGTTTTTTGGATGCTCCAAAAGATTTGGCTGCCTCTATCAAAGAGGGGTCAACTTCTTTTAGCGCATTTTGAATTATGCGTGCAATAAAGGGGGCAGCTGCAATAGTTAGGGGGACTAAAGCTGCGGTTTCTCCAATAGAAGTTCCAACTAAAAGTCTTGTTAAAGGAATTATAGAAATCATCAAGATAATAAACGGAAAAGACCTAATTATGTTTACTATTATGTCTAGGATTCTATTGACAACTAGGTTTTGATATAAGCCGCCTTTTTCTGTAACCACTAAGATTATTCCTATTATAAAACCTAGTATGGTGCCAAAAATTCCAGACAAAAACACCATTTTAAGGGTGACCCAAACAGCAGGGAGAATAAGGACCTCAAAAATTTGTCCTAGCGAAAAACTTTCTAAAGCCATGATTAGCCCACCTCCTTGCAATTTTCAATCTCCAAATTAGGAGTAGCAGCCAACTCTTTAAAGTTAACATTGTGGTCGCTTAAATATTTAATAGCAGAACCATAGTGTTGATCATCAACATTGATAACAAAAATTCCCACGCGCTCACCGCGGTATTCCAAAATTTGACCCTCAAGTATAGGAACAGGATAATTAAGATGGTTTGACATAGCACTAATTAGTTGTCCATCACTAACATCACTAATGTGATATGCAATTTCGATATTATGACCGTCTTTTGGAAGATTGGTTTCGCGCTCTCCCAAAAGCCTCTTTAGGGCATCTGGCATCTCAAAGAAAATATTTTCAACCGTGCCCTCAGAAGCCACAACTCCCTGTTCCAAAACACATGCACGCTGACATGCCGCACGAACAACCTCCATTTGATGTGTAACAAAAATAACCGTTATGCCAAGTTTTTGGTTAATCTCCATCAAAAGTTCTAAGATAGAATTTGTTGTATTTGGATCTAGAGCAGAGGTTGACTCATCTGACAAAATAAACTTGGGATCCATCGAAAGCGCTCGAGCAATTGCAACGCGCTGCTTTTGACCTCCCGATAAATTTCTAGGGCGAGCATTGGCTCGCTCCTCAAGACCAACTAAGCTAAGCAGTTCACTAACCTTATCATTGATCTCGTCTTTCTTATAACCCCAACACTTCATAGGCAAAGCAATATTTTGAAACACAGTTGCACGCTCAAGCAGCGAAAACTGTTGAAATATCATCCCCATATTGCGCCTAAGCTCGCGCAAACCGTTTTCGTCTAGATCCTTAACCTCTGCTCCATCGACCTTAAGCGAGCCGCCCTGATAGCTAGTCAGACCATTTATGCAACGCAAAAGCGTAGACTTGCCTGCGCCAGAACGCCCAACTATCGCATACATTTCACCATCGTTTATGGTGAGATTAATATTGCTTAAAACATTGGTTCCGTCATCGTCCCAAGTTTTTTCTAAGCCTTTAATTTCTATCATGCTAAAAATTCTTTCTGTGCTCTTATTCCCATGCTGGAAGCTGTGCACCTTTTTTGTTCTCTTTTAAAAATTGCGAGAGCTCATCGCATTGAACAACTTTTGCAATGTCATTTGCCCACTTAGCATCTTTATTTTTTCCATCTACAACAAAGCCAATTGCATACTCTTTGTTGTCTGCGTCGTCAGAACAAAACATGTATGAGCTTGGATCCTTGCCAGCATTTAGCATTTGCAAACCAGCAACTGCAACTCCATCACAATCGGTAATAGACTGTGGAACCATAGAAATTTCTGCCTCAATAAACTTTAGATTTTTAGGATTCTCCTCAATATCGTATTGAGTTGGAAATTCGATGCCTTCTTTTAGCTTTATAAGCCCATTTTTTTGGAGCAATTGCAAGCCTCTTAGTTTATTTGATGGATCGTTGCATAAACAAATTGTTGCTCCTTGCGGAATTTGGTCTATGCTCGACCATTTGGTTGAATAAAAACCAAACACGTTATATATGGTCTTGGGACTAAGCATCACAAGGTTTGTGCCATTTGAAGAGTTATAAGCCTTCATATAAGGCTCATGCTGAAGCCAGTTAATGTCTATCGAGCCTTCCTTTAGTGCGTTATCGGGCTGAACAAAGTCGTCAAACAAAACACGCTCAACCTTATATCCCAGTTCTTCAATCTTAGGAGTAACTGAGTCCAAAATTCCAGCAAAATCTCCTTTAATTCCAATGCGAACTGTTTTTGTAGACTCAACGTCATTTGAAGAGGTAGTGCTTGAAGATTGAGAACAACCACACACACCCACTAACATAAACGCACAAAGCAAAAATGCACATATGGCAGCTAGATTCTTCTTATTCTTTGCAAGTTTATTTAAAAATTTCATAACTTTCTTCCTAATTAGATTGTAAGTTTTTTTAAAAGCTTTGTGATTGTATCAAATATATGTTTCTAAAACATGTCAGATTAGGAAGATATAACATCAAGTGTATTTAAAATCTGTTAAAGCATACAAAACACAAGGAATTAACGCAACAGATTGGGCGAAAGTGTAATTTATGGACAATAAAGTGATGCAAAGTAATGCTTAAAAAATCAGCTATAGGCACGCAGAAAACAAGTCGAAGACACAAGCAAATAGCTAGCCCCTAGACTCTTTTTTAATCTGGACACAAGCAAGCCTTAGGCACTTAGGCTCTCTCCTAACCCAACACACCCACACCGAGCTTTTTATCTAGCTCTCTTAGTTCTTCTTTTAGCTCATCAATCATTTTGCTATAGCCTTTGTCTTCCGACAACTCACGCAGCAAAGAAGCTTTGCGCCCGTCTAGCTCTTCTATGCTTGCTTCAATTTGTTTAACATACCCCCCTAGTGAATTTAAAAAATTGTCTAGACGAATTAGATTGCCTTTCTCAGACTCGCCCAACTCAACAGCATATCGCTCCCTGCGCTCAAGCCACACAAAAGGCTTACTTCGCGACATATTGCTAGGAATAACAACATTAAAGCCCTGATATACAAAAATTTGAACGTCTTTATTGCTAAACTCATGTTCACTAAGTTTGCTATCTAGTATTTTTCTTATTTCTTGTCGCTTATCTTTAGGCAATGTTACCTTGTTTTTTGCATAAAACTCCAAGTCATCGTTGCAGCATTTAAGTCTTTTCTCCAAGTGCTCGCGACGAGGGGGCAAGCTATCCAAGTCAACGCGCATTCTCGCCTTGTTCTCTTTTTCTTTCTTTGCTAAGGCTTGCAGTCTAGAAATTTCGTTGGCCACCTCTACCCTCTTTTTAATTAGAGGATTGCCGATAGCCAAAGCCTTTACCTCAGCATAATCTAACACGCAGTTTTCTACTTCTTGACCCGACCTTGCACTCAAAGAACCCGAAAGTAAATCAGAAATAAACTTTTGCTTAGTTTCTAGCAGCTGCCACGAGTAGGCATCAAAAGACCCCTCTGTGATATAGCGATAAATTTGAACCTCTTTATTTGTGTTGCCTTGTCGCAAAATGCGTCCCTCACGCTGAGTCATATCAGCCGGACGCCAAGGCACGTCTAAGTGATGAAGCGCAACTAGCTTGTCTTGCACATTTACGCCCAGCCCAAGCTTAAATGTAGAACCAATTAACACCCTAATCTGTCCCTCGCGCATCGCCGAATAAATTTCTTCGCGCTTTTTCTCGGTTGTTGCGTCATGGATAAAGGCAATCTCATCGCTAGGGATTTGTGCCTCAACAAGCAGGCTCTTTAGCTCATCATACAAATTAAAACTTTGCTTTGGAGTAGACGTATCGCAAAATACTAACTGCGTCCTTCTGGTCTTGTTGCCCTCCCTATATATGCGAATAACATTTTTTGCACACTCAACAACCTTAGATCGCTCCAGCCTTGGAACATCGCTATCAACCAAGCGCATATCAAGCGCAGCCTTGCGACCATCGGTTGTGATTTTTAGCATATTATCTTCTGTGCGATGAACGCGATGCTCCCTAACCTCATCAGCACGCATCGAAATATCAATCAAGTATTGCGAAAGCTCATCTGACTTAGGAATTAAAACATCGCTATAGCCATCAAAGTCGGGGATATCGGCGCTATTGTCTAGTTGATGAAAATCAGCAACCAAAGAAAGCATAGATGATAGCTCTTCTAGATTATAAAAATTTGAAAAACGGGTTGCCAGCCTGTAGGTTGTAGTGTCGACATCTATCTCAAATCCGGTTGTTTTTTGAGCAAACATTCCAATCCATGAGTCAAAACTTTTTAGATCCATCGAGCAAAGGGCATCTTCTTGCAAATAACATTGCATAATATACGCGTCTGTTATCGAATTGGTTATGGGAGTACCCGTTGCAAACACAACCCCTCCACCACCATTTGCACGCTGCACAGTTTTGACCTTATCCATCATATCTTTGCAACGCTTAGATCCAGTGGTGTTTATTCCTAAGACATTTCCTACCTGCGTGTCAATGGGCACATTCTTAAAGTTATGCGCCTCATCAACAAACAAGCGCGTAACACCTAGAGAGTCAAAAGTAACACCCTGCGGGTGCTGTTTTTGCATTACCTTATCAATTTGAGCGTTGATTTTTTTCTCGTTTTTGGATATTGCTTCTTTATATTGATGATATGCAGCCCTATTTTCACTATCCCAAATTACTGCTTGAAGATTTCTTTGCAGTTCATCTCGCAGGGCATAATAC
>CAVLCC010000022.1:0-27137 GCA_963661535.1 Senegalimassilia sp. | reverse complement strand
GCATAATACTGCTCTTCAATAGATAGAGGAATTCGCTCAAAGCAGCTATAGGCCATAATTATGCCGTCATACTCGTTGTCCCTTATATCTTCTAGTACCTGCTCGCGCTTTGTGGGAACAAAACTCTTTGGGTCAACAACTCTAACTTTTGCATCTGGATAAAGCTCTAAAAACACATTCTTCCATTGACCAACAATATTATTTGGAACCACAAACAAATTTTTACTGGAGAGTTCCATCCTTTTCATCTCCATAGCTGCAGCTATCATTATGTAGGTTTTGCCAGAACCAACATCGTGTGCAAGCAGGGTATTTTGACTAAATATTATTCGAGCAACTGCATTTTTTTGATACTGATAAAGCTCCATATCTTCAGACATACCCAAAAAAGTTAGAAAGCTGCCATCAAAATTGCGCTTCTTTATGCATCCATATTTTGAAGTGTATAACTCTTGTAGATATTTCTTCTGCTCTTCATCCTCCCAAACCCAGCTTTGGAACTCTTTAATTAAAAGCTCCTGTTTTTCTAGGGCCAACATGGTTTCTGATTGATTTAAGACTCTTTTTGTTCCGCTTTTTGAAGTAGGATCTATAACCTCATCATAAACGCGAATGGGGCGCATATTAAGCGTGCGCTCCAATAAAGTTAGCGCAGGAATTCTTTTTGTGCCATATGTTTGCTCACCCTCAACTGTCTTATTTAGTGCAGATTTGCCATATATTTTCCAAGCTCCTGTGTGTGCAAAGTGACCTATTTGAACCGACTCAAACCAGGGACAAAAAAGATAGTCTATAAAATCCTCAATAACCAAATCGGGAACCCAAGGAGAGCCCAAAGTTATATAGATATCTTCTGGCTCCAAAGGCTTTGGCATAAGTTCAACCAATGCATTTATGTTGGCTGCAAAATATCCTAGGTATTTGTCATTTGCGGAGTATGCTCTCACAAGTTTGTAAAACAAGTTGCCACTGAGATACTCATCGGCTGTTTGCCAGCCTTTATAAAAACACTCGTCCCAAATATCTGGATCTTGATAGATAGACCCCCTAAGAACTGTGATTACATTTTGGAGAGTTTCGTGAGTTACATAAGCAATATATTCAATATCTACTCGACCCAAGTTAGAAAGTGAAAGCATAAGCCCTTCTTGAGGATCGTTGGCATAAATCCCTTGAGCTCGCTTGTCGTCTATATAAGGGTTTTCCCAGTTATCGCAAGGCTGCATTTTACGCAGTTGTTCAACCAACTCTCTTACGCGTGCTTGCTCTTGCTTTTGTCTACGGCGTTCTTCGCGCTTATATTCATCACGCCATTTAGCTATGGAATTATATCTTGCCAACTCTACCAGCTTTGCCTTTCTCTTTTTTTATCTGGTGTTCTTTTTGTCACCTTATATACTTCAAAGTTTTTTTACAAGTTAGAATAGAGAAAATTTTAGCATAAGACACGCGAAAGATTTTTGCATATACGCGCCTAGGTTTTGCCAAAGTTTTGTTGAAAACTTTGCTGCAAAATTGCAAGGCTTACGTGTTTTATATGCTGTTGTTTAGCACTCAAAACCCAAGTACCACTTAACCGTGAGTGCCAAGCCAAACACCTCCCCCTCACGCAAAATCACCTAACAAAAAAGAAGACTCCCACGCACATGCGCGAGAGCCTTCAAAACAAAAGAAAACGAAGATTTTATTTCAAAATATTTACCACAACTAAGCTGCAGCCTCTGCTGCTTTTTCAGCAGCTCTGCGCTCGTCAATTTCTTTTTGATATTGCTTTAGCTTCTCAGGTGTTAGCTTAAATCCAAGCAATAGCAAAACAGCACTAATAACAACCAAGCATGATGGGAAGATCATAAATCCAATTCCTATTCCATGTTGGAAGCTAATAAACTCGGCTGTAAGTGTAGCACCGTCCTCTAAAAATGGTGCAAAAGCATCAGCAGATGTAAATCCAATCATGCCTAGCAAAAGTGGAATCAAAACGCCACGAAATACAAATCCAATCTTTAGAGGGAATAGCTGCAAACCATTAATCCAACCTGCAGCGTTTGTATTGTTGCGCCACTCGTTATAAACAACTGTATCGGCATACATTGCAGTTGAGCAAGAATATGTAATACCATAAGCAAACTGAGCAAGCGACATAAATATAACTACCCACCATATATCAAAGTAATTAAAGTACGCGGTCATCATCATTACAGCCATAAATAAGAATGCCACAACCATTGCATTGCGCGTTGAGCGTATTAGTCTTGCAAACGGAGCCGACAAATACGCGCCAGCTACAGACAAAATATTGGAGATAAAGATGTATGTTGCAAGCATACCTGGACTCATTACAGCATAAGTGAAGTAGTATGTTGCAATACCTGCGCACATAAAGTTAAATACCCATTTAGAAATATCAGCTAGCAATAAAAAGATTAGTGGAGGATTGGTTATAACAGCACGTCCAAGGTCACGGAAAGTTGTGCGTCCTTGGTCGTTATCATTCTTGAAGTTAGCGAGTTCTTCTTTTGTATACTCTTTTTCATATCCCTTAAACATGCGGAAGTGCACGTAATACAGGATAGCCATTACAGCACCCATGATAAATGCGGCAAATGCATACTGATTGCTCTGACCTAGTAGAGCTGCGCCAATTGGCAAAAGACCAGTCATAATGTAACCGAAGAAAATCTTAGAAGCATTTGCATACATAGCTCTTGTTGATGCCATATGAGCACGTTCTTCTGGAGTATTTGCAGCCATAGAAATCATCGAAATATTTGCAACATATGGGAAGTCCCATGCAGCGTGAGATGTTACGTTAAAGATGATAATCAAAACTGCAGAAACCATTGTATTTGAGCTCAAGGTTGTAAACTCAAGGCAGAACAAAATTGGAACTACCCATGGAAGCACTAGCAACCATGACCTATAACGACCCCATCTCATAGGCTTTAGCGAGTTGATGAATCCTCCATACATCCAACCCAAAATAGCGTCGACCATAGAACCAACGCCAGATACAAGTGCAGCAGTTGCAGGGTCAAACATAGCAAAGTTTGTGAGGAAGAACACGAAGTAGTAGGTTTCAACATTACTCATACAAGTAAAGCCAAAGTCACCAACTCCGTAAAAAAGCTTGATTGCCTTTGACAGTGGCTTGTGCTGTTGGACAGCTGCTTCACCACCAGTTTCATTTTCAGCCATACCTTCCCTCCTAAAAATAATTGGTACAACTTCGGGTCTTTAAAAACCCCTAATAAATTTGCAAATTCAAATACATTTGACAATATCGGCCGATGAAATTGTCCACAGTGTAGATTTTAAATACTATTAAAGTTAAACGCCTATACGCAAAGTGCATATCTTTTTGGTATAAGAAATGTGCAATTTGCACATTGTATATTTTGCGCAAATAAGCCTAACAAACACAATAGATTGTGCAATTTGTAGAGTTTACGCAGGTCATCATGCTAACTTATAGCACATGTGCACACTGTTAACTAAATATTATGAGAACATTTGAGCTATTCAGACACATTCGAGCGCACTACATATACACCACACACGAATAAGACACATCAAAGATACCAAAAACATCACTATCTCAAGCACATCAAAAAATACCATAAATCCACACCTCAAGCACATAACGCAAAACCATATAAACAAGCGCATATTTATAAAACAATAATGTGTGCGTTATACTAAAGAACTGTTGCGCAAAAAGACGTGGCTTAAACACAAAATCAAAAAGGACAAAAAATGCCTATAACAAATTTTCTCGAAAACAATGCAAATACAAATCCAGATGGAATTGCTTTGGTCGAAATAAATCCAGAAATTCGCGAACACAGAGGCACCACTTGGCGCGAGTACGAACTTGTAGAAACAAATCCAACCAAAAGATACCGCAGAGAAATTTCTTGGAAGGTCTTTAACGACAGAGCAAACAGATTTGCACACCTCCTAATGGATGCAGGCATCAAAAAGGGCGATAAAGTTGCAATCTTGCTTATGAACTGTTTGGAGTGGCTGCCAATATATATGGGCGTTTTGAAGTCTGGAGCTATTGCTGTTCCTCTCAACTATCGCTACACAGCAGACGAAATTAAATACTGCCTAGATTTAGCTGAGGTAGATGCATTGGTGTTTGGTCCTGAGTTCATTGGACGTATGGAAGAAATTGCCGACAAAATTCCAAATGTTGCTCACTTATATTTTGTTGGCGAAGACTGCCCCACATTTGCAGACAGCTACAACATTAGAGTTGGACACTTTACCGCAGAAGACCCAGGCGTAGAAATTTGTGACGATGACCACGGAGCGATTTATTTTTCGAGCGGAACAACGGGCTTTCCAAAGGCAATTTTGCACAAACACAGAAGTCTTATGCATGCAGCTCTGGCAGAGAAAAACCATCATGGACAAACTCAGGACGATGTGTTTTTGTGCATTCCTCCCCTATACCACGTTGGCGCAAAGATGCATTGGTTTGGGAGTTTGGCATCGTGTTCTAGGGGCGTGATTTTGAGAGGTGTTCGCCCAGACTGGATTTTAAGAACCGTCTCTGAGGAGCATTGCACCATTGTGTGGTTGTTGGTTCCTTGGGCGCAAGATATTTTAGACGCAATTGAAGACGGAACTATTAACCTCGATGACTACAACCTTGCTCAATGGAGGCTTATGCACATTGGAGCGCAGCCTGTTCCTCAAAGCCTGATTAAGAGATGGCACAAATATTTTCCGCATCATCAATACGACACTAACTATGGTTTGTCAGAAGGAATAGGACCTGGTTCTGTGCACTTAGGGGTAGAAAACATTGACCATGTGGGTGCAATTGGAGTTGCTGGCTGGGGTTGGCAAGCTGAAGTTAGAAAGCCTGATGGCACGCTCGTCAAAAACGGATCTGGCGAAGTTGGAGAGCTTTGTCTAAAGGGCGACGGAGTTATGGAGTGCTACTACAACAATCCCGAGGCAACCGATGAGGTTCTAAAAGATGGATGGCTCTACACCGGAGACATGGCTGAAGTAGATAAAGACGGATTTATTTGGCTGGTCGATCGCAAAAAAGACGTGATTATTACCGGAGGCGAAAACCTCTACCCCGTGCAAATTGAAGACTTCATTAGAACAAATGACGCAGTAAAAGACGTTGCAGTTATTGGAGTTCCAGATGTTCGCTTGGGTGAGATTGCATGTGCTGTGATTGAGCTAAAGCCCGACCATAGCTGCACTGAAGAAGAAATGCGCGAGTTTTGCAACGGGCTCCCTCGCTATAAACGTCCTCGAAAGTACGTGTTTGCCGAGGTGCCTAGAAATCCTACTGGCAAAATTGAAAAGCCGCTTTTGCGTGAGCGTTATGGAACAAAAGGACTTGTTGGAAAAGAGAGTGTTCACTAGAGCACCCTACTCCACCCCATCAATTCCTAGAGAATATAAAGAGAGCAGCACACGCAAACGCACATTAATGTCATCTAGGTTAATGCCCATAATTTCTTCTATGCGCTTTAACCTATTCATGAGCGTATTGCGGTGCAAATACATGCTTTCTGCTGTGGCAACCGTATTTCTATCGTGTGCAATCCATTTATATAGCGTCTTGCACAGGTCAGAGTTGTGCTTTATGTCATACTCATGAAGAAGATCTACAGCATAATGTGTTGGCATATAATCATCAATTCGCCTTATTACATCTGCTGCAAATTTGTTTGAGTACATAATTGCTTTGCTTTTGCCTTCTTTTGGAGTATATTCCAGAGCAAAACATGCTTGATCATAATATTGAGCCGTGTCAAGAAAATTTTTATAACACTCGCTAATACCTACGCTTCTGTTAAAGTCGTCTTCCATAGACTTTATGTGAGTTAAGAATTTTTCTTCACTATCTCTCTCACAATTAACAACTGCCAAAACCCTATCTTTATATATAAGACACTGTGCATCGATATTAGAAGTAATCATTGCAATTAAGTGATTACAAATTGCAATGTCGTCTTCTACAGTGTTGTAGAGTGCTAAAAAATACTTGTCGTTCATATTCCAGCCAAGAGCACGCACCTGATCTCGAACTATTTGGTTGTCTTCTATAGAGCCTTCAATTAGCTCCGCCAAAAAGTGTGAGTGATACAAAGTGCTAGACTCTAGATAGTTTTTCTCACCGAACTTTGCAACAGATAAAATATCTCCGAGTTTATCTGCAACCTCTAGGTCACAATCGTTTAGACGCTTATAAAACTCGATGATAAAAAAGTTGCCAAAATGTTTGCCATCTTTTTGGATAGACTTGCTAACAAATGGCAGATTTGGAAATGCCACAGATCCTCTAACTACCCAAGCGTTTTTCTTGCCATAAAACTCTTCTATTTCTCCAGACTCAATTAGATCTTCTGTAACCGTATATGGAAGATAGCTATATTTAATTTGATAACGCCACGTTGAGTTAGCTTCTCCCATCTCATCTCCCCACCTAGCAATCATCTTAAAGCTGGAGTCTGAGATATACATTGGATTTTTTACTAACTTTGCAGTTATATCTATTATCTTTTGAGGACTTTGGTTAGATGCCAGTGCCTTATAAATATCCCTTTCCCATTTCGCCATCTTGATAAAAACACGATTTGCCACATTTATAGCAGACAAAACATTTTCCATAGACTCCATCATTATGATGTTGCACTTTGGAAATAAATTTACTCTTTCATACGACGTAACAAGGCATACTTTAATATCATTGTGAATGTTGCCCATATCTGCACCAATATCAAAATAGAGAATATCGGTATCAAAAGTGCCTTTTGGATGCAAATATCCAACTGAGGCAAGTTCCATATATTCGTCGATTTTTACGCGTTTTATAACATTTTTGTATCTATTTGACAGCGAAGTATACAAAAAATTAAATGAAAGACTCATGCGAAATCCTTAATATCTTTAACTTGTCATCAGTATTATATTCGATTTAATGTGCATAGTGCACAGTAAATAGTTAAAAACAATATGCACGTTGTGTGTAGAAAATGTGTGTTTAATACGTTTAAAATTCACATCGAGGCAATTTTCATCGGCCGATGTTGCCACTTTTGCATGGTAAGAAAAAATTTTTATCAAAGGAGGGTTCGATGGCACTCAAAAGTAGCATAAAAGGCGCTTGGGGAATATCAGAAATTGGCTTTTCAATGATGTCAACTACTGAGACTGTGTTTTTTATGATCTTCCTCACAGACGTTGCACAACTTCCACTTGCTATTACGGGAATCATCGCAGGATCAACTGCACTTATCGACGCTGTTTCGGCAGTTATTGCAGGTATCGTTATTGATAAGGTCACTTTTAAGAATGGCAAATATAGGCCTTGGCTGCTTATTTGTCCGCCTATAGTTACCGCATTTTTTGTACTAATGTTTACAAAGATTGGCGGAGATGTAGTTGCTGGTGTTCTAGTTGGCGTTGGCTATGTTGTAAGTCACTTTGTATGGAACATTTGCTGGACAGCAAACAGGAACCTAATTCCATTTATCTCCAACGAGCAATCTGACAGAACTTGGCTATCTGCAAGAATCGCAATGGGTTCTAACATTGGTAAACTTGCAGGTTCATACCTAGTGCCAATTATCACAACAGCACTATTTGCACTATTCTCAGCAGGCGCAGATGGCAAGACTCCTGTAATTGCATACACAATTGCTGCTCTTGTTATGGCTCTTTGCTTCTTGGTTTGCTACTACATTCACTTTGCAATCACAAAAGGCTGTGACGCAAAAGAGTCTGCTGCAAAAGCAGTTACTTTCAAAGACATGGGCAAAGCAATTGCTTCTAACGACCAGCTAATTGTTGTTTTGCTCCACGATGCAATTCGTCTAATTGCATACTATGGCGTAGCAACTCTAACAACATACTATGCAAAGTGCGTACTAGGTGTTTCTACAGACTCTGGCATTTTGCTAATCTTCTTCTACCTAGGATGCATTATTGGTTCTGCATTCACCTCAAGAATTGGCAAAAAACTTGGTGTTAAAAAGACAACATTTGTTGGCGTTTTGGGCTGGCTAGTATTCCAAGCTCTAGTAATTGTTATGCCTGCAAACCTATGGGTAGTAAGTGCATGCCTTTTCGTAGGACAGCTATTCTTTGGTGTTGCATACGGCTACACTTCAAATCTATATGCAATGTGCGGAACTTATGGCGAGTGGAAAACCGGTGGTCAAGCTCGTGGCGTAACAATGGCATTCTGCTCACTTGCTATTAAACTAGGCGTTGCTATCCGTGGCGTTATCATCCCAGTTGTTTTGGGCATGATTGCATACGACGCAACTGCTGCAGATCCAACTGTTTTTGCTGGTGGAATTTCGAGTCTATATGGTCTATTCCCTGCAGTTTGCATTGCAATATCTCTAATTCCACTAATTGGATTTAAACTATCCGACGAAAAGATCGCACAGATGGACAAAGAAATTGCAGAGCGCGACGCAGCTAAACCAGCAGACGCTTAAGTCTTAGTAAGAAACGTTGTTAGACAAAAATTTGATTGACGTACATTTGATTGACAAAATTTGGTTGACGAAAGGAATTTATAAATGAGCGAAATTAGAGAACTTCTTCAAGAGACTCTAGATCCAAACGGACATCCTTCAAGATTGCTAGTTCAATGGGAGCCTTTTGAGTTCGTTATGAACGAGCCACTAATGAAATTCTGCCGTGGCAACAGAGCAAGAGGAACCACAACTCGCGACAGATGGGGCACACTAATCCTCTTCCCTGAGGACGCTCCAGGTGCTATGCCTCACGTTACTGCAGATGAGCGCGTGCTACACGATGTATGCGACTGGGAGCAAGTTAAGGTTCCAGATTTGGACACACCTGCAACTGAGCCAGGCGCTTGGGACGACGCTCTAGCACTTCAAGAAGAAATTCGTGCTCGCGGAAACATGTCTATCGTTCACTTTGGCACAGGCATTTTTGAGCAGGCTCACTTCTTGCTAGGCATGGAAGACACAATGTGTGCACCTCTAGAGGAGCCAGAGGCAACTCACGATTATTTGCAAATGATTGCTGACTGGAGATTCCACTATGTAGAGCTTTTGGTTGAGTACATGCATCCAGATGCAATTAACTCACATGATGACTGGGGTTCAAAAGAGTCACTATTTAACAACCCTGAGGTATGGCGTGAGTTCTATAAACCTCTATATCAAAAGATTTATGACTATCTAAAAGAGAATAATGTAACAATTATTCACCATGCCGACTCATATTGCGAGCCAATTGTTCCTGACATGATTGACCTTGGAATCGACATTTGGCAAGGCTGCCTAAATACAAACAACATCACCAAGCTCCAACAAGAGAGCGAAGGCAAGATTGTATTCATGGGCGGCATTGACTCAATCATCGACCGTGAAGATCAAACAGAGGAAGAAATCCGCAAAGAAACACGCAAAGTTTGTGAGACTTGGGGACCAGGCGGACACTTCATTCCATCTCTAACTTCTGGCCTCAAAAACGCTGGCATCTTCCCACTTACTGACAAGTTCATTGATGATGAGATTAGATGCTACAACCACGACGTATATGGTTGCTAAATAAATTTGTAGACTAGCTAGACTTTTTGGCTTAGTTTATTTAAGGTTTAGACATAAAAGCACCTGCCATATTTTTGGTGGGTGCTTTTTGTGGGTTTTGCTAAAAGTTAATTTTTGCAAAACCTTGTTGGTATTATTTGCACAATTTATTAGGAGGGGTAAACATGGCTTTAAAGCCAAGCATTAAGGCACTGTGGGGAATTTCGGACATCGGATTTTCGATGATGTCTACTATGGAGAATGTTTTCTTCATGATATTTCTTACAGACGTAGCACAACTGCCACTAGCTATTACAGGAATAATTGCAGGTTCTTCTGCAATTATTGATGCAATATCGGCTGTTGTGGCAGGAATTGTTATTGATAAGGTTACATTTAAGAATGGCAAATACAGACCATGGTTGCTATTTTGTCCACCAATCGTAACTGTATTTTTTATTTTGATGTTTACAAAAGTTGGAGGAGATATTGTTGCTGCTCTAATTATTAGTGTTGGCTACATAATGAGTCACTTTGTATGGAACATCTCATGGACTGCAAACAGAAACCTAATTGGTTCTATCGGACAAAACCAAGAAGAAAGATCCTGGCTTTCTGCAAGAATTGCTATGGGTTCTAGTATAGGTAAGCTTGCTGTATCTTACCTACTTCCAATTATGACTTCTGCTCTTTTTGCAGTATTCGCTGTTAGTGGCGGTTCAACTCCAGTTATCGCCTATACTCTTGCAGCTGCAATCGTTGCAGTCTTGTATCTAATCTGCTACTACATTCACTATTGCATCACAAAAGGCTGCGATGCATCTGGTTCAGCTGCTAAGGCTGTAACTTTTAAAGACATGGCAAAGGCTATTGTTTCTAACGACCAGCTAGTTGTTGTATTGCTCCACGATGCAATTCGTCTAATTGGATACTACATCGTAACAACCATGTCTACGTACTACGCAAAATGCGTGCTTGGTTCTTCCGCAGACTCAAGCATCATCTTGCTCTTCTTCTACCTAGGCTGCATTATTGGCTCAGCTCTAAGTGCTAAGTTTAATGCAAAATTTGGAACCAAGAAAACCACTTTGATTGGTGTTATTGGTTGGCTAGTATGCCAAGCAGCAGTTATTGTTTTGCCTGCAAATCTATTTGCTGTAAGCGCTGCATTGTTTGTTGGACAAATTCTCTTTGGTATATCTTATGGTCTAACTTCAAACCTATATACAATGTGTGGAACCTATGGCGAGTGGAAAACAGGCGGCGGAGCACGCGGTGTAACAATGGCATTTTGCTCACTTGCTATTAAACTTGGCGTTGCAATCAGAGGCGTTATCATCCCTGTAGTTTTGGGTATGATTGCATACGATGCAAATGCTGCAGATCCAATGATTTTCTCTGAGGGTATTAAATTTGGATACTCGGTATTGCCAGTAATCTTCATTGCAATTTCACTTATTCCACTAATTTGGTTTAAGCTATCTGATAATAAGATTATTGAGATGGAAAAAGAGATTGCTGAGCGCAGCACTGCAAATGACGCTGCTTAGTTTGTGAGAGTGTTTGTTTGTTATTTGGGCTGAACTTGCCTATGAACCTTAAACACCCAAATGCATAAGCGCTAAACACACAGGTTTGGAGCCGAGAAATATCTCATACATGAAAAGAGTGAGTCTTTTCGATGTAAATGAGGTTTCTCGGCTCCATTTTTATCTCTATGCATCGTGCTCCTCAATATTTTTAATCCTCATTAGCGAATATATTGTTCTAGCCTTTAAGTGACAATCATCAAATGCTTCTAAGCTAATATCTAAGACCTCTTCTATTCGAGCAAGGCGCTTTAAAAGCGTATTTCTGTGTATAAACATTTCGTCTGAGGTTTTGCTAGAGTTCTTATCGTTTAATAGCCAGTTCAACAGAGTCTCACACAACGAGGCATGGTGCAATTTGTCAAATCTATCTAGAGCATTAGCTAGCCTAGATATAGGAATGTTCTCAGCCAAAATCTTGTTTGCATCATCCAGAAAGATTGAGCTATACAAAATTGTATTGCTTACGCTGTTGTCTTTTATCATCTCGAGTCCAACTTTTGCTTGCCTATTGAACTGAGATATTTGCTCAAAATCATCAAAATCCTCGCTAAGCGAAAGATTGCATTTAAATGTTTTGCAAATGCTCTTAAGGGGTTTTAAGGCTGCATCAATAGAACTACTAGAAATGTTAATAATAGCCACAACATTGCCATCGTATTCTAGGCATTGAGCATTTAGCTGCGAAGATATAAGCGCCATAATGTGATGCTTAATCGCCTCTTTTTCTTTTTTAACCGCAAGTATAGCAACTACATAAACATCGTCTTTGTTCCATCTTAGAGCCTTTAGATAATCAATTAAAACCTGGCTGTCAACTTTCTTGCCATCTATTAACTCTTTTATAAAGTGGGAGTTATATAAGGGAGATGCCTCTATATAACTTCTGTTTCCTATAACAGCTTGGGCCACCAAATTGCCAAGATACTCTGCAATTTCAATATCGCAATAGTTAAGCTTTTTGTAATACTGAATAAAGAAGAGGTTGCCTAGGTGCCGTCCATTTTGATATAGCGACTTGCAAACAAAAGGGGTTCCAAAAGCTTCCGATTCTTTAACAATCCAAGCTTTAGATTGTCCAAATATTTTTGTGAGGTCCCCTGTATCAATTAGATTTTGCATGGTAGTGTATGGAAGATAATGATATGTAATTTGGTATTTCCATATCGGACTTGTATAGCCCATCTCTCCTCCCCATACTGCAATTTGCTGAAAGCTAGTGTCGCAAAAATACAAAGGATTGCCCACTATTGGAACAGTGAGGTTAACTATGGTCTGTAGTCCCGAACCACATGCAAGTGCTTGAGCTACAGAATCTGCCCAGGAATTTAGTTTGATAAACAGCATAGATAAATCTTGCATTAGGGCAAGCATGTCTGTATCGTCTGGAACCAAAATGAGGTCGCAGTCGCTAAAGTGCTCTTCCTTACTGTAGGTAGTAATAAGCGAGGCTCTTTTTCCATCATACATTTTTAGCCAGATATTATCTTTTGTTCGTGTGGCAATATCTATGTATAAAATTTCTACTTTTGGATCAAATCCATCTCCTAAAATTCCTACACACATAAGTGTGGGAACGGTATTTTTATAAAATCTGCGTTTTACTTTTATTCCGTCAAGGGATAACTTTGTATATATAAATTCTAAAGTAAGTTTCATTTGCCCTCATTAACTGCCATAAACGCGTATTTTAAAGCCAACTAAAAATACAGATTATTTAACTTATTAAAGGCATCGATTATTAAATGCTTATAAATTTAGTTTACCATCATTTGAATTTATTAGGGTAGGCAATTTGCACACTTTTATAAATTTAATAGTAGTCTAATCTTCTATCGATTTTTAAACGCTACAAATATTAAATGTATTTAAGAGGACAAAAGTTCTCCTCTGAGTGCACACAGAGAAAACTAATGCTAGGCATCTAATGATATCTATCTGTCTAGCAAAAATTTTAAGGCACATCACTAATTTATTAGGAGGGTTTGATGGCTCTTAAGAAAAGTATTAAAGGACTTTGGGGAATTTCTGAAATCGGATTTTCGATGATGTCGACCACAGAAACCATATTTTTTATGTTGTTTTTAACAGACGTGGCGCAGCTCCCTCTAGCCATTACAGGTGTAATTGCAGGTTCAACCGCAATAATTGATGCCATCTCTGCTGTAATTGCTGGCATCGTAATTGACAAAGTTAAATTTAAAACAGGCAAATACAGAAACTGGCTTTTGATTTGTCCACCGATTGTTACGGCATTTTTTGTGTTAATGTTTACAAAAATTGGTGGAGACATGGTTGCAGGTGTTCTAATTGGAATTGGCTATATAATGAGCCACTTTATATGGAACATTTGCTGGACTGCAAACAGAAATCTAATTCCCTTTATCTCAACCGACCAATCTGAAAGATCTTGGCTTTCTGCAAGAATTGCAATGGGCTCAAGTATTGGCAAACTAGCAACTTCATATCTAATTCCTATGATAACAACCGCATTATTTGCAGTATTTTCTAGCACATCAGGTGGAAGTGTTCCAGTTATTGCATACACCCTTGCTGCACTATTAATGGCTGTTTGCTTTATGATTTGCTACTTTATTCACTTTGGAATTACAAAGGGTTGCGATGCACAAGAGTCTGCTGCAAAACCTGTAACCTTTAAAGACATGGGCAAAGCAGTTGCAACAAATGACCAGCTAATCTTTGTTTTGCTACACGATGCAATTAGACTTATCGCCTATATTGGTGTTCCAACTCTAACAACCTACTATGCAAAATGCGTGTTGGGAGTTCCAACAGATTCAAGCTATCTGCTAGTTTTCTTTAATCTAGGCACTGTTATAGGAACCCTGTTCACAGCATCCATTGGCAAAAAATTTGGGGTAAAAGGCACAACATTTATAGGAGTTATAGGCTGGCTAGTAATGCAAGCCTTAGTAATTGTTATTCCATCAAATGTATGGGCAGTAGGCTGCGTATTGTTTATGGGCCAAGTATTTTTTGGAATGGCTTATGGCTTTACTTCAAAGTTATATGCAATGTGTGGAACTTATGGCGAGTGGAAAACAGGAAGCCAAGCTCGCGGAGTTACGATGGCATTTTGCTCACTTGCAATTAAACTAGGCGTTGCTATCCGCGGCGTAATCATTCCTATTGCACTAAGCATGATCGCATACGATCCTAACGCAACAGATCCAACTATATACGCAAGCGGAATTCAGAGTGTATATGCAATATTCCCAATAGCATGCATAGCAATATCTTTAATCCCACTAGCATTCTTTAAGCTATCTGATGCAAAGATCGATCAAATGGACAAAGAAATTGCAGAGCGCGAGGGTGCTGTCGCTTAAGAAAGGCTGACTTTAAAGCAGAGACAGTAGAGACAGTAGAGTCGCTGTTAGAAACACTAAAGACAAATTTTAGATTTATGAGAATTTTTAATAAGGATGGTTATATAAATGAATGATGTAAGAGAAGTTTTAGAGCAAACACTTGACCCAAATGGAAAGTCTTCCAGATTGCTTGTGCAGTGGGAGCCATTCGAGTTCGTTATGAATGAGCCACTAATGAAATTTTGCCGCGGCAACAGAGTTAGAGGCAAGAGTTCAAGAGACGAATGGGGCACCCTAATTTTGTTTCCTGAGGATGCTCCAGGTGCTATGCCTCACGTTACAGAAGACGAACGGGTGCTGCACGACGTATGCGATTGGGAGCAAGTAAAAGTTCCGGATTTGGACTCACATGCAACAGAGCCAGGTGCTTGGGACGAAGCTCTCGCCCTACAAAAAGATATTCGAGATCGCGGATATCTCTCGACTGCTCACTTTGGCACAGGTATCTTTGAGAGGGCGCACTTCTTGCTAGGTATGGAGGATACTCTCTGCGCTCCACTAGAGGAGCCTGAGGCAGCTCACGACTACTTCCAAATGATTGCGGATTGGAGATTTCACTACGTAGAGCTTTTGGTTGAATATTTGCATCCAGATGTGATTAACTCTCACGATGACTGGGGCTCTAAGACTTCCACATTTTATGCTCCAGAAATTTGGCGAGAGTTTATTAAGCCTCACTATGCAAAAATTTATGGATTCCTAAAAGAAAACGGCGTTAAGATAATTCACCATGCAGATTGCTATTGTGAGACCTTGGTGCCTGATATGATTGAACTTGGCATAGATATTTGGCAAGGCGTAGTAAACACAAATAACATTCCTAAGCTTCAAAAGGAATCTGAAGGAAAGATTGTTTTGATGGGTGGAATTGACTCTATTATTGACCGCGAGGACCAGACTGAAGAAGAAATTCGCCAAGACACACGCAAAGTTTGCGAGACATATGGAGCAGCTGGACACTTTATTCCATGCCTTACATCTGGAATTAAAAATGCGGGTATTTTCCCACTTACAGATAAAGTTATTGATGACGAGATTAGAGCCTATAACCACGAGGTTTATGGCGTGTAGGTTGTGGTTGTTTGCTCGCGCGTGCTGGCGTGATAGCCGTGCACAAATGTATCGCAAGTGCGCACAAGTGTGCTGCTAGTTAAGTAGAAAAAGGTTGTTTATTAAAGACCGTGTCGAATTACTTGGCACGGTCTTTTTTAATCTACAGCGGTCTGTTTAGTCTACAGATTTTAGGCTTTCTACCATAGAAATCTTTTCTAACTTGTGCTTCATAAGTAGAGACACCAAAGCAGCAAAGACCATGGTTAAAATCAAAGCAATTATAAAACTTAGCGCATGAATGTCTCGCCCAAACATTACTTGGTCAACCTCGGCAGTTTGTATCACAAAGCTGCACAAAACAATTCCTAACACAAGTCCAACAAGGGCACCAATAGCAGATAGCAGCAAAGTCTCGCGGAATATATATGCGTTTACCTCACGCTTAACAAATCCCAAAACTTTCAAGGTTGCAATTTCGCGCTGACGCTCTGCAATATTTATATTGGTAAGGTTATAGAGAACCACAAATGCCAAAACTGCTGCTGCAACAATCAATATCAACACAACGCTGTCGACTGTTTTTAGAGCCTCTCGATAGTGGGCAACTGTATCATCTGTAGGACTTGCAATAGATATTCCATCGATTTTGAGCAGGTCTGTGGCAAGCTCATCTTGCATGGAGCCGTCACTATTTTTTACATAGATATAGTTCGGGCTCAATTTCTTCCCCACAACCTGCTCATAATCTGTAGGAGTCACATATACATAATTGCTAACATAGCTTTCCATAATGGAGCCAATTTTAAAAGTCATGCCGCTGCCTGTTGCATTGCCCACGCTATCTTGCTCATATAGTGTAATTTCATCGCCCTGAGCTATATTAAGGCGGCTCGCAAGCTTTTCGCTAATAACAGCCGCGCCATCACATAGCTCTATATGCTTTCTAGAAATTCTCTCGTTCATATCAACAAAGTTTGCAAATTCGCTCACGTTTTGGGGGGTCACAAGTTGAACCGACAAATCAGAATTATCTGAGCTTGTAGCAACAACGTTGTCATTCCTCAAGAATGTAAAATCGCTAACTTTGCTGTTGTTTTCAAGGTCACTTTGAATATTAGACATCTGCGATGTGCTTATATCGTCGTCTAAAACCGCAGTAATGCTATATCTAAAGATCGAATCTTGAGAATCAAATTGCTTAGTCAAAATATCGTTTATGGAGTCAGACAATCCAAAGCCCGTTAGAAGAAGCGCGGTGCATCCAGCAACTCCAATTATTGCCATAACAAATCTCTTTTTGTATCTAAAAATGTTTCTGGCAGTAACTTTCCACGAAAATGACATTTTGCGCCACAGAGGGCCTATGCGCTCTAGCAAAATGCGTTTGCCAGCCTTTGGAGCACGCGGGAGCATCAAAGCAGCCGGAGACTCCCTTAAAGACGACACACATGCCCACCAAGTAGCGGCTAGAACAACCAAAATTCCTAGTCCTGAGGCTAGGCAAGATATAACAGGCTCTATGGGAGTAGGAGTGGTTGGAATTTTATACATAATTGAGTAGGCATTCATAATGAAGTATGGCAAAAACTGCGACAAAGAGATAATTCCCACCACACAGCCTATGCCAGACGCCAAAAGCGCATATAAAAGATATTTTGAAGCAATGGTTAAGTTGGAATATCCTAAAGCTTTATATGTTCCGATCAAAACACGTTCTTCGTCAACCATTCGTGTCATGGTTGTTAGAGACACAAGGGCTGCAACCAAAAAGAATATCAGCGGAAACACGTTTGCTATGTTTACCATTCTTGTTGCATCTGCGTCATAACTTGCTATTCCTATGTTTTGATTTCTATCTAACACATAAAGTTCTGGAGAAGAAATTGAATCAAGCTCACTTTGTGCGTCATTTATTTTTTCAAGCGCATCATCGAGCTCGCTTTGAGCCGCTGTTTTACCATCTTCATATTCTTGTAGTCCCGAGTGATACTCGGATAGTCCCGAGTCGTACTGCACCTGCCCCGAGTCAAGCTCCCTTTGCGCTGATAGTAGCTGCTGTTCGTTGGCATTGATTTGCTCCTCGCCTGCCTCTAGTGCTTGGTTAGCATTAGCAATCTCTGAAGCAAGCATATTGAGCTGATCTTGCGACTCCTCAAATTTCTCTTGCGTTTGCTGACGCGTTTCTTGAAGCTGCTCTCGAGCTTGTGAAACTTGCGCCTGTCCTGTATCTATAAACTCTATTGCAGTCTCTAGTTTTTTTAGATTTTCTTGCATCTCTAAGATGTTTTTATCTAGCTCTTCTATTTGAGCTTTTAGCACGGCAATTTGTGGATTTTGAGGGTCATCTTTTATAAGAGAGTCTAACTTAGATTGCAAAAGATCCCTAGAAGCACTAGCCTCTGTGATAGCTGTCTTTAGAGCATCTGCCTGCGCACTATAAGTATCTCTATTAGGAAGTTCTTGTTCCCACTTCTGTTCTAGAGCATCTATTTGAGCCTCCACAATTGCAAATTGAGCCTGAGCAGAAGCCCTAGCAGCTACCAAACTCTCCTGACCTTGGTCATATTGTGCTTGATACTCTTCAATTAGCTCGCGCGATTTTTGGAGTTCCCTTTTAGCGCTAGCAAGCTGAGTCTTGCCAGCATTTAGCTCCGTGCGTCCATCTGTTAACTGTTGTGCAGAAGAGTTTAGCTGAGAAAGCGCGCTGTCTAACTTGCTTTTTGCTGCGTCTAGCTCGCTTTGAGAGTCTTGCTTGCCTTTTTCGTATTCGCTTTTTGCATCATCTATCTCTTTTTGTCCATCGGCTTTGATACGCGCAAGTCTGCCTGTAGCAAGAAGTTCCTTTTGGCTAGAAATCTCGTCTTTTATGCTGTCGACTATCGATTGATACTCTTTAGATCCATTGAGCTTCTCTTTTGCCCCCTCAACCGTGAGATATGCGCTTGTGTAAGGATTAGACGAGTCAAAGTCTTCCATAGGTACATACATAAAATCATCTAGGTTGCCATCTCCCAAAGATGTGGTCCCTAGATTTGTAGTGCACATATAGTTAGATGAACGCACTAAACCAACTACCGTATATGTTGAGGTTTCAAATGTGTCTGCAACATCTGAGTTGTCTGCCATCTTTTTGATTTCTACGCTATCGCCTATAGAAACTGGATTTTCAAAAACCGCATCTGCGCCCAAAAGGCACTCTCCGCTATTTTGCGGAAACCTCCCCTCCAACAAATTTGGTGAGCATATGCTTTTGATTTTGCTGGGCTCGTTTGATTCGCTAGACGTGCTAGCCTCGCCAGATCCGCCAGCCTCGCCAGATCCGCCAGCCACATCAAGTGCACCCTCATCTAGAGAGTGAACTCTAACAGAATATTCAACTCCCCCAACAGAGGCTGCAACATCTGCCTCTCTCTCGGCGCAAACTTCCACAACGCCATCGATTGAGCTAAGCTCATCTATCATCTCGCTATCAACGCCAAGAGTGCTTGCAACTCGCAAATCCCATGCATTTGTTTGGTCAAGATACTGATCACTCGACAGCCTCATATCTGGAGCCGTCATCTGAAGCCCAGCAAAAAAGCCTGTGCCAAGTGCCGCAATAACCGCAATAGCAATAAAGCGTCCCTTAGATCTTAGGATCGATCTCAAAAAATCTATGGCGACCTGCTTATTCAATCTACCACTCCACCATATCTGCAGAACTTGGTGCGCTATTTAGTTCAACGCTTTCTGCTTTGCCCTCTTTTACACGAACAACGCGGTCTGCAATTTGTGTAAATGCCGAGTTATGAGTTATCAAAACAACGGTGCAGCCTGTGTTTTTGCATGTATCTTGCAGCAACTTTAAAATTGCTTTTCCGGTTTTATAATCTAAAGCTCCTGTTGGCTCGTCGCATAAAAGCAGTTTTGGATTTTTTGCAAGAGCGCGAGCTATTGCCACACGCTGCTGCTCGCCGCCTGAGAGCTGAGCTGGAAAGTTATTCATGCGATGATCCAATCCCACTAGCTTCAATACTTGCTCAGGCGGATAAGGGTCACGACACA
Source organism: Senegalimassilia sp. (assembly GCA_963661535.1). GTDB lineage: Bacteria > Actinomycetota > Coriobacteriia > Coriobacteriales > CADBOM01 > CAVLCC01. Next base: position 7,508 of record CAVLCC010000022.1, on the reverse strand, counting down.
GTTGACTAGCTAACTCAACATTTTCTAGAGCAGTTAAATTTTGAACCAAATTATAGAACTGAAATACAAAGCCAATGTCGTGGCGACGATATTGAGTCATAGCCTTTGAACTTAGATTCGAGATCTCTTGGCCATCTAGCTTAATTGAGCCAGAAGTTATCTTATCCATGCCTCCTAGCATATTTAAAAGCGTAGTTTTGCCAGAACCAGATGGACCAACTATAACAACAAGCTCCCCTTGCTCTATATCAAAAGTCATTCCATCTAATGCACAAACTTCTAGCTCACCTGTGCCATATATTTTTCTTAAATCTCTAAACTCAACAAATGCCATTTATCTATCCTTATTTTTGCTAGTTTTTAGCTAGTTATAAATCACTACCTTAGTGCCCGCATTAATGTTTGTATATATCCACCAGGCATCGTTCCAGTGCATTCTCACACAACCATGAGAAACGCTTTGACCGAGCTCATCTTCAGACTCCAAGATGCTATGGAAGAAATACTCTCCATCGATTTGAGTACAATGAACAGCACGCGAATCGGTGCTCAAAACTGGCTTTTTATAACCTGTGGTCCAGTAGGTGCCCGTAATCGTTGGCGACCAAGAAGCACCACAAGCGCAACTCCACCAATAAACTAGACTCCAATGACCTGCATAGCCATTAAATACACCAACCTTGTTGGCAGCTCTATCAACTCCGATTGCCCACTCGGTTCCACTATCCTCCCAATACATCCTATCAATCATAGTTTGCATCTCGGCAGGTATAGGAGGAACATATGTGGTTTGTTCAAATAAGAAGTTTTGAGATGTTGTTCCATCTTTTTGGGCTAACAAAAGACTGCAGCCATTCCATGGATCACTAGCATTAAATGCTAAAACCAAGTTTCTGTTTAGGGCAGACTCAAAAGAAATTCCACCCCCACGTTGATATGTTGGATACCATTTTTGAGCATTCGATCCATTCCAAGAATACTGCTGAATAGGCGCACCATTATATGCTGAGCCGCAATAAACATCTAGCACTTTGTCGCTTGCCGCATTAACTATGCGATATGTTCCATCATCGTTGCTAACAATGCTCCACTTTTGAGCACCCGAATCATTAAAATCATATGCTTGAATTTTTGCACAATCATCTTTAGAACCACCGGCTACATCCATAACCTTGTTATAGTTTGATTTTGAATGAAAAACAAACATACCAGTTTGCACATATCCAGTGCTTTTTATTACAAACTTTTGAGCAGCAGATCCATTAGACTTATATGTTTGAATGTTTGTTCCATTATCGCTTTGAGCGCCATGTACATCTAAAACTGTATTTGTCTCAAGATTCATAAACGTGCAGGCACCCGCATCAATTCCTACAAGTTTCCACTTTTGAGCTTGAGAGTTGCTATCATAGTTGAGCTGGCATACATTAGTTCCGCTAACTGCCATATATTTTCCAGAGCAAGCCGACTCAAAACGATACACATCATTTTCGCCCGATACCTGTCTAATCTGCCATTTTTGCGCTAGCGTTCCATTAGAGTTCCACAGCTGAATATTTGCTCCGCTCCAATCAGCTCCACCAGAAAGGTCTAGATCTTTGCTTGTGTCATAACTAGGCGAAATTTCTACGAGATTTTCGGGCAGAACATAATTCCTCTTCACCAATATAAATTTATTGCTCACAGAGGTATCGCCCTCTAGCTCGCCCAAAATATTAGTTCCGCTGTTAAGTGAGTTAATGGCTAGTTGCAATCCATTGGCTGCACAAGTAAATGTGTACGTTCCATCTTCGTTAACATCGATTCTAAATTGCTGAGCTAGGCTGTCTACTTGATCAACCTGTTGTGTTCCTATGCCTGGTACTACGCTTCCGTTTTTTAGTTCTAGAGCCTTGTTGGAGTTTTGACAAATAATTCGATAGTAACCGTCCTTATAATCGAGCTTGTATAGCTGAGCCATAGTTTGATTTTTGTTCCATAATCTTGTTATAGCTCCACTATCTTTAGAACCTGAAGCAATGTCAAAACATGTTTTTGTAGCCACTGTAGGCACAATCTCATACCAATCGTTTAGAGATAGATCGCTGCCAGCACTAACTTCTCTTTGTTCATCTTTAACTAGGTAGAATTTTTGCGCTGCTGTGTTGTTTGAGCTCCAAAGCTGAACTTGCGTGCCGCTATCAGAGCTTCCACCTGCTAGGTCAAATACTAGGCTCGAATCTGCAGCCGACTTAATGGTGTATCCGTGTCCGTTGGTTGCTACTTCCCACTTTTGCGCCAAGGTATTGTTGGATTTCCATTGCTGTATTTTTGTGCCTTTAGAAAATATTGCACCTGTTGCGTCTAGGACTTTGTTAGAACCCACATTTGTGATTGTGTAGTAGCCACTCTCTTCATTATAAGCAAAGTTGAATTTTTGAGCTTTTGTCATATTAGAACCATATGCCTGAATACCAGCACTATCAGATAGCGAGCCACTTTTTACATCAAATACCTGACCTCGATTTATTGCAGAAGAAATATAGTAAGTTCCGTCTTGCACTGTTCGCTCTAGGATCGCAGGCGTTAAATCAAAAGATTGCAAACGAGCAGAATCATCATTCCAAAGCTCCACATTAGATCCTTTAGAAGTTCCCAAGGCATCTAGCTTTAGTCCGTTGGCTTTGTTTATGATTGAGTATGAGTTATCATCGTTTTGAAGAACTGCCCATTTTTGAGCATCAGAATTGTTTGAAGTCCATTGCCATACATTTGTTCCAGACTCTTGACCTGCGTAAGCAGCATCGAGTGCCATGCCCGACTTAAAATTTGTAATCGTATAAAAACCACTTTCGTCACAAACAAATTTAAACTTTTGAGCCGCTGAGCTGTTTGAATTATATATCTGAATATTTGCTCCACTTTTAAGTGAACCTCCAGCCACGTCTAGTGCCATATCCGAATTGGCTACAAGGCTAATTGTATAAATGCCATCTTCAATGGTTTTTTGAGGTTCCTTTTCTTGAGTTTGGGATTGTGCGTTGCCCTTATCTTCCCCCTCATTTGCATTTGAATTTTGAGAACTAGTGAGGGCCTCGGTGATAGCATTTTGCTGAGCTTGCTGGTTGAGAATGTTTGTATCTTGTTTTGACTGTTCACCAGAGCTGCTGCCAAAATCATCTGTATCGTCTTGCGTACTTATTGAGTTATCGTTGGTATTGGCTGAAGTTGAATTGTCATCGCTTCTGTAAGTTTCGTCTTCATTTATCTGGGTTTGAGAGTCTTGAGCGTTATGTGCGTCAGAATCAGATGTGCTGTTAGCATAAGCACTGCTTGGAATAAATGACATCATCAAAATAAACGAAAGCAAAATATTAAATACTTTCTTTGAAATTCGCATGCGTATCTCTCTCTCCTTAACTATAAAAATTTAGCCGCTTGGACTTATATATTTTTTAACCACTGAATTTTATTAACAACTGAATTTTAAAGCCTTATAAAAAATTTTATCAAATAACAGCTGCGAATTTAAGCTTGGTTTAAGCTAGTGCCCCAGATACCATCTAATAAACATAAAAGAACAAAAATTGCCTGGCAGTGCTAATATACAACTTGTCTTAGAAACTTTTAACAACTTCGGGAGCTGCTCACAAATGCGGCTGAGAGGCAGGCTTTAAGTCTGCGACCGAGAAAAGGACGGTCTTGGTAATGCGGGGCCGAAATGTGATATGAATAATTCAATTCTTGCTATAGCAGGCTCCGACTCAATATCTGGAGCTGGAGCACAAATCGATATAAAAGTAGCAGCTTCACTAGGTGTGCATGCGACCTGCGCTATTACTGCAGTTACAGCTCAAAATACGATGGGTGTTTTGGGTGTTGAACAAATGTCTGGCGAGATGGTGAAAGCACAAATCAAAGCTGTGTTTGCAGACGTCGCGCCACAAGCTATAAAAATTGGAATGTTAGGCTCTGTAGAAGTGGCTGGCGCTGTGGCAGATGAATTGAAATGTCACCCCGAGATTCCAGTTGTTTTAGATCCTGTGCTAGTTGCAACTTCGGGCGCGTCTCTTGCTCAAGACCAGATGGTTGAGGCTCTTTGCGAGTTGCTGCTTCCCTTATCTACGTTGGTAACCCCAAATTTGCCAGAGGTTTTGTCTCTTACTGGAGTTGATTTGATAAATCAGCCTTGTGAATTGGGTGTGCAAGAAACTAGAGAATACTTTGATAGTCAAATGATAGCCGCTGCTTCAAAACTAGCATCTTTTGGAGCAAAAAATATTTTGATTAAAGGTGGACATGGGTGTATAGACTCAGACGAGCAAAACAGCGCTGATGTTGGCAGCATATGCATAGACCGGCTTTATAGTGCGTATGACGGCTCCGACGATGAGTGCAAACAAACTCCTCCAAATAATGCTGAGCTGATTTTGGAGCTTAGGTCTCACAAGGTTGCAGGAGAATTTCATGGCACGGGGTGTTCGCTATCAACTACTATTGCTTGTGGACTAGCTCAAGGTTTAGATTTAAAAGAAGCCGTGGGTGCAGCGCATCAAAAAATAAATTCGATGATCACACATCCCACAAACATGGGCAAAGGGTGCACGATAATAAATCCATTTGTATTAGGCAATGAGGCGGTAGGGCACAAAAGCGACGGTGTTGCAAGGCAATAAAGCCACAAGGCGATACTCACGAGAAGCCTAAAAAAAACTAACCAAGCATCTCAAAACATAAGTAACAAACAAACTTAAGAAAAACCCAGACAAGAAAAGGAGCGCAAATGCAAAAATATTCTACTCAAATGGAAGCCGCAAAACAAGGTATCACAACTCCACAAATGGAGCGCGTAGCTCAAAAGGAGCAATGCGATATCGACTGGCTCAAAGCACAAATGGCAAAAGGCCAAATTGTTATCCCAGCAAACCACGCGCATAGCGCGCTTGATCCTTGGGGGGTTGGTAGTGGACTCTCAACAAAAATCAATGTAAACCTTGGTGTTTCGGGAGATATGCACAACTACGACGTTGAGATGCAAAAGGTTGACATGTCGCTTAAGTATGGCGTTGAGTCGATTATGGATCTTTCTAACTGCGGTAAGACTGCAAAGTTTAGAGAGGCTCTGATTGCAAAAAGCACTGCTATGGTTGGCACGGTTCCAATGTATGATGCAGTTGGTTATCTCGAAAAAGAGCTAACTGAAGCAACGGCGCAAGACTTTTTGAATGTTGTAGAGGCGCACGCCAAAAGCGGAGTAGATTTTGTTACGATACATGCTGGAATTAACAGGCGCACAGTGGACGCATTTATGCGAGATGGCCGCAGGATGAATATCGTTAGCCGCGGGGGGTCTCTCCTCTTTGCTTGGATGCAGCTTACTGGAAACGAAAATCCGTTTTTTGAATACTACGACGAGCTTCTCGATATTTTATATGAGCACGACATGACGATTAGTTTGGGAGATGCAATGCGTCCGGGTTGCATTGACGACTCAACCGATTCCTCTCAAATTTGTGAGCTAATTGAGATTGGAAATCTTACCAAACGAGCTTGGGAACACGATGTTCAAGTGATGGTTGAAGGTCCTGGACACATGGCACTTGACGAAATTTCTGCCAACATGAAGATGGAAAAACGTCTTTGCCACGGTGCTCCTTTTTATGTTTTGGGTCCTTTGGTGTGCGACATTGCGCCTGGATATGACCACATAACTAGTGCTATAGGTGGAGCAATTGCTGCATCTAGCGGCGCGGACTTTTTGTGCTACGTAACCCCTGCTGAGCATTTGCGCCTGCCAGATGTGGCAGATGTTAAAGAGGGCATTGTTGCTGCAAAAATTGCTGCTCATGCCGCAGATATTGTTAAGGGGGTTCCAGGTGCTCGTGAGAGAAATAATCAGATGGCAGATGCTCGCCACGCCTTTGATTGGGAAAAAATGTTTGAGCTTGCTATAGATAGTGAGAAACCTAAGCAATATTTGGAGTCTGCCCCTCCATCAGAAGATGAATCTTGCACAATGTGTGGCAAAATGTGCGCAGTTCGCACAGTTAATAAAGCTCTAGAACAAGTTGAACTAGGGCTTTTGGATAAATAGATGCCGGATTGGTTTTGCAAGGCAGTAGACGAGGCGCAAGCAAGACGCAGACAAGATGTAAGCAAGATGCATACAAGAAACGCAGGCAAGACGCAAGACAGAAGACGCAGACAGGAGACCAACTATGAGTCTAGATAAGATTATAGAGATTGCATCTAGTGTTCGCAAAAATGTGCCGCTAGTTCACAATATAACAAACTACGTAACCGTAAACGATGTTGCCAACGCTGAGCTTGCCATTGGAGGCTCGGCACTTATGGCAGATGATATTGACGAAGTTTTTGACATGGTTTCGATTGCAAGTTGCACAAACATAAACATGGGAACTCTAAACGCTCGAACAATCGAGTCGATGATTGAGGCAGGCAAGGCAGCGTCAACCACCAAAACTCCGATGATATTTGACCCAGTTGGGGCGGGTGCTTCGAGGCTGAGAAACGAGACTGCAAAAAGAATTTTGTCGCAGACCTCCCCTACTGTTATTAGGGGTAACCTAAGTGAGATATCTTTTATCGCAGGTCTAGGCGCATCTACTAAAGGTGTTGACTCTTCTGATGCCGATGCCGCAAATAATCCAGTTGAAGTGGCTTGCAGGGTTGCTCGCAAACATAACTGTGTAGTTGCAATTACAGGTACAGTTGATGTTATAACCGATGGCGATGTGGTATTTAAGGTTTTGAACGGAACGCCCTTGATGTCTAAGATTACTGGAACGGGTTGTATGTGCGATGGATTGATAGGGTGTTTTGTGGGTGCACTATATCTTCAAAATGCGCTGGATAACTCGCACGACATTGCAGCTGCTACAGCTGGTGCAATTTGTTCAATGGGACTAGCTGGCGAGCTAGCAGCAAGCGAACTATTAGAGCACCATGGATATGTTGGCACGGGATCTTTGCATATAGGAATTATAGACAAGCTCTCTCTTTTAAATGAAGACATATATCGCGCTAATGCATGTATAGAGGTTAGGTAAATGGGCGCAGATAAATTAGAGGGGCTAGAAATGCGTGGGGCTGCTTCCGACCAAGCGGTTGATCAGGAGGTACCTAGTGCAAGTGTCCAAGCAAAACCCCATATAGACTACAGACTCTATATGGTCACAGATCGCGATCTGATGTCTTCCCCCACCATTGAGAAAAATGTTGAAGACGCCTGCAAAGGCGGAGTTACTCTTGTGCAGCTCCGCGAGAAAAATGTTGACACTTCTAAGTTTTTAGATATTGCAAAGAGCGTAAAACAAATTACAGATGCTTATGGTGTTGCGCTCATAATTAACGACAATGTGGAGGTCGCACTTGAGACCGATGCAGCAGGAGTGCATGTTGGGCAAGATGATATGCCAGCGTCTATGGTTAGAGAGCTAGTGGGGTCTTCCAAGATTGTTGGGGTGTCTGTGTCAAATGTTGATGAGGCTATTAGGGCCGAACAAGAC
>CAVLCC010000021.1:0-32676 GCA_963661535.1 Senegalimassilia sp. | reverse complement strand
AGCATCAGAAATTGGCTCAAACGCCTGCTCACAAATAACGCTAGAAGCAAGGTCGCAAGCCAAGAGATAGTCAACATCGTTTTGATGTAAAATTCCCGATGCAAATGCGACCCCCTCTTTTTGGAGTTGCCTATAAGTGCGTGCTCCAGTTCCTCCACCTGCAATAACAAAGACCTTTGGGTCGCCTTTGACCCTTGCCATCTCAACACTGCCAAAAACAGAATTAAAGCTGCCCTCATCTAGTGAATATAATTCTTCAATGAGCTTTGAGCTAAATATCTCTTCTGGAGGTCCATATTTAAAGATAGTCTCTCCGTGAACACACATAACCATATCCGAAACCTTTTGTGCCATATCTAGCTCATGTAGCGACATAATAACAGATATATTGCGTTTTTTAACAAGGCCTCTCAATATGGATAGAAGCTCAATTTGATATCTGATATCCAAAAAAGAAGTTGGCTCATCGAGCAAGATAATATCTGGCTCTTGGCAAATTGCACGGGCAAGCATGAGGCGTTGTCTTTGACCATCGCTTATGTGCATAAAGTCGCGCTCACGCAAGTCCCACATGTTAACAAGTTCCATGGCATCGCGCACAATTTTGTGATCTTCACTAGACAAAATTCCCAAACGCCCAGTGTAGGGGTATCGACCTGTTTCGACTATATCTTTGCAGGTCATAAGCTCGGTTCTAAGACGTTCTGTTAAAACAACAGACATCTTTTTTGACAAACTGCTTGCACTCATTTTGCTCACATTTTGGTCATCAATATAAACGGCTCCAGCAATTGAACTAAGGTAATTAGCTATGGTTTTTAAGATAGTAGATTTGCCTGAGCCATTAGGACCAATAAGTGTAAGAATCGTGCCTCGTGGAATTTTAACGTCTATGTCGTGTATGAGTGTTTTTCCGTTGTATCCCACAGAAAGATCACGTGCGTTAAAGAATATCTCATCTGCTGTGGCTTTGCCATTTGTAAGTTCAATATTAGACATAAACTCACCTGTGCTTCTTTAGCATCATGCTAATAACAATTGGAGCACCAAATGCAGCCGTAACAGCACTAATCGACATCTCTGTGGGAGCAAAAGCAACGTGTGCAATTAGGTCGCAGCCCAAACAAAATACGGCACCGCCCAAAAAACATGCAGGTATAACTTTTATTGGTTTGGATGATTTTAAGAATCCTTTTATTAAGTGTGGAACAGCAATTCCAACAAATGAGATAGGACCTGCAAAAGCAGTAACAGTTGCTGCCAAAAGACTTGAGAGCAAAATTAAGGCGACCTTAAATAGCTTGATATTTACGCCCATGTTTTGCGCATAGGCCTCGCCCATCTGAAAAGCACCTATTGGCTTTGAAAGTAAAAATACCAAAATGGTGGTTATAACAACGACTATGGTCATAATTTGAACAGAAGTCCAGCTTGTGCCCGAAAAACTTCCCATCGACCAGTTGTGAAGATTAACTATATTTTGATCGTCTGCAAAGGTGATTACAAACTCTGTAATGGCTGAGCAGATATATCCAATCATTACACCTGCAACAATTAGCATTGCCATAGAGTTCACTTTAGAAGACATAAGCAGCACAAAGCCCATAGATACCATAGCTCCAACAAACGCTGCTAAGATGAGCACCCACGAGTTAGATGCCCATGCGGCACCATAAGCAAAAATCATCACAAGTGCAACTACTAGCTTGGCTCCAGAAGAAATTCCCAAGATATAAGGTCCTGCTATTGGATTGTTAAAAAATGTTTGGAGCAAAAAACCTGCGAGAGCAAGTGCTCCGCCTAAAACAATACAAGCAATTGCACGCGGAAGCCTGATTGTCCACACAATTGTAAACTGTGCGCTAGTTGTATCTTGACCGGTAAGAATAGATAAAATCTCATTGATTCCCACGCTGGTTGTTCCAACAATAAGAGTTGTTATAAAAAGAGCAAGAACAGCAATAGCTAGAGCAATAAATACAATAGATGTCCTAGTTTTGCTACCATTGTCTTTTGTAATGTCTTCTGTCATTTTATATACTCAAATCGTCTTATGTGCTTGCGTCTTAAATAATTGGTTATTTGTGTGTACTAAAAAATTTGCACTAAAACCGCAAACTTTTTTTGCACCTTAAAAATTTTTCGCAACACTACTTAAGCTTTGTAAAATATTTATAATCGCGAGTTTGGTCGCCCGCTAAAATCGAGTTTATTTCTAAGATTATGTCGCCTGAGCTCATCGCCATCTGATACATGTTCGACTCGCTGCACCAAACATTGTTATTCTGCACAGCCTTAAACTCGCTAAATACATCATTTTTAGAAATAAGCTCCGATATAGATGAGATTCCCCCCGTAGTTGTTGAGTTATAGATAATCACATCGCTATCTCTAGCTTGGATATAAAAACTCTCCATCTCCATGGTTACAGATGAAGATCCAGACTCCGATGTGTCTAGCTGTTTGAATACATAATCTCCGCCAGCCATAGAAATCATTTTTGTAATGTAGTCTCCAGGTTTTCTCACTACAGGCGCACCATTTGAATTGATATAGAAAAATGCAACTGTTGGACTGTTGGTATCTGTGGTAAAAATTGAATCAACTTGCGCAACTTGCTGTTCAAATACTTGATTTGCCAAATCCTCTTTGTTAAACATAGCTCCATAGAGTTTGACCCACTCTGTTCGACCCAAAGGGTTAGACTCTTGACTAGACTGTTCAGTCAAAACAACTATGCCCATATCTTGGAGTTTTTCTTTAACCTCTGGAACATGGTTAATCATGGTAGATTCAATAGCCATCTTGCAAGATTTGGACACAATTACTTCATAGTCGGGTGAATTGTATTTTCCTCCATATTCAATTTTGCCTGCCTCCATTGCAGACCTTGCATTTTCGTTTGACCAGTCTTGTGCCTGCAAGCTAGAAATTGCAATGCTGTCTAGCTCGTTTATAGAATCAAACATGCACATTGTGTCGGTTGCAACCATGTATATATTGTCTAGAGGCTGCTGGAGAACAACTATGTCACTTGAGAGACCTGCTGGTACTTCTGCCCCACTAGGCACAATTAAATACCTAGCATCATTTGCAATGCATGCAAGCTTATATCCACCATCGTAGTAGTCTATAGAAAAGTTTTGAGCATACTTAAGCTCTAGCGTGCCAGTTGACTCCCACCCACATCCAAGATCTGGATTTCTAAAGTCTTGAGTTTGCTTTTCTCCACAACCTGCCATAACGCAGGTTACTAAAAGCAATGCACACACCAAGACAGCTGCCAGTTTTGTTTTTTTATGCTCAAATTTCATAGATTTCTCATTCATGTTTGGTTGTATTGCTTGCATAAGTCAAGATTAAATTACTCGTATTTAAGACTCTTTTTATCAAATGTAAGTGTGTAGTCGATCATATGAGGTGTTGACATGGCGCCAGTTTGAGCTTGAAATTTCAAAGGCTCATCTAGTGTATTTATTGGAACCTTAAAGGTAGATCCACCCTCAGTTGTAATAGGAGACAGCTCCTCGTTTCCAACCTTCATGAGGTCATAGTTTGAACTGCTCCAAACAATAACTGCAACCATTTCGCCATTTTGAACAGACAAACTTGCAGGCGAAGATACACTTGCTTTTCCACTACCACCAGAAAGTGTTACATCAATCTTGTAGTTTCCATCTGCAATAACACCATTTTGAATTTGAGATGTTGCATCTTGTCCAGATTGAGAACAAGCACAAATCATCAAAGTTGCGCAAGCCAAGCAAACAACAACAAACATACAACATACAAGTTTTTTTAGTTTATTCATCTAAAAACCACCCTTTTGCTACAAAACCAACACAAAATCCTATTTGGGAACCATATAGTAATTGCCGGTTGATGGGTCATAATATACGCTTCCAGCTTCTTTGAAATTGCTGTCGATTACTCCATCTTGATTGGTATCCATTTGAACTTCTGTGCCCGTTATAGACTGCTCATTGCTTTGCAAATCAACTCCATAGTGCGAAACCAAAGCAACCAACAAACCCACAGCCATAACTAGCATGCAATCCGACAAATTTGTTAGATACGAATTTGGATTTACATCTTCTTCTTGAATTTTTGTTCTAGAAGATAATCTTGCGTGCTTGCGTCTAATCATTTATAAAACACCTTCTTCTTCAGATGCAGCAATATGGCGAGGTATTTGTAAGTCTTGGGTTTTGTCTTTCGTGTCATTCTTATCTTTCTTTATTCCATAAGATGAAGACAATCCAAAGTCTTTATTATCAGAAGCTACCTCTAGCACACACTCAGTGGCAGCCTCAAATGCAGACATATATTTTGCATACCAGCTTTTTCTAATTGTTGAAATCAAAAGTGAAATTGCAGCTACAACTAGACCTAGAACTGTAGTATCAAATGCCATTAGCAAGCTTGCAGATAGAGTTGAGGTGTCTCCAGAACCAATTGCCATAAGACCAGGACCTAGTGGAATAAGTGTTCCCATAAGACCTAGCATAGGAGAAATTTTTGCAATTAAATCGGTTACTTTTACGCGATTGTCAAAGTGTGTTTGTTCAACAAAAACAAGATTTACTGCCATGGATTCTCTAGCGTCATTGCTAATTTCTGGGTGACGAAGCAGCTCTAGCAGTGCATCTCTTTGCCTGCGCAAAAGTCCACTTTTTTCAATTGTTAGAGGAATATCAGTTCCATCTTGCAATTGGTCTACTAACTCAGGTAGCTTTACTTTAAATCTCTTGCGCTCAGTAAAAATCTCGGCTATCAACATTCCAATCATAATAATCATTAGTGCTACTAGTGCTACTAGTAGAAAAACTACTGGAGTTTGCAAAGCATTTGCAATTATTCTCATGGTTTCGTTAAGCATTTCTTTTCTTGATCCTCTCTATTTTTTTGTTTGATTAAATAAAAACCCTTATTAGCTAGTTGTTTTGACTTTTGTCGCTTGTTTTAGCAAAAGGAAGCACATCACCTAGTCTGCGCTTAAATACTATAGTTTGAATTGCAAGACCTGCAGCCAAAAGTGCCACGCTTGCTCCTGTAATACCCAAGGCAACCACAGGAACAGAACCTTTTGACTCTTCTTTTACCACAGCTTGTGCGGCAGGTGTGTTATCTGCAGAACTTCCACCCTCTTTGCTAACAGAAGCAATTAAAATTCCAGTTTTGGTTGAAGGCGAACTTTTAACCGAATTTGTTGAATTACTGCTTCTGCTTGTATTAACTGAGCGAGAGCTTGTTCCACGTCCAGATCCTGTGCTAGAACCACTTCCGGTTCCGCTTCCGCTTCGTCTTGTGCTTACACTAATTTCCTGTGAATTATCATCGGTGCCGCTATCACTGCTGCCTGTGCCAGAATCTGTACCCGAATCAGTATCTGGCGTAGGCTCTGGATCTGGATTTTGTTTCGCATCTTCTACCGCCTTGTTGATCTCGTCGGTAGAAACAAACATCATCCTTCTGGTCCACCATCTTCCGCTTTCGTTTCCACGGCCTCCACTATAAGTTGATAACTCAATAGTGCTGTTTAAGCTAGGAATAGTTATGGTGTAGAAATACTCATCGCCCTCGCGGTCTCCAGCAATGTAGTTTGAAGCATCAGTTCCATCTGCGTTTGTTTTTGAAGCAGCTTCTTCTGCACTTCCCATATATAGATAGTTATATGCCTCGGATAAACTAAAGTTAACAGTTATGGTATCGCCCGAAACATTTAAAGTACACGACTTTACATAGCACATAGTAGAGCTGGTAATAACATTTACGCTGCCATTAGAAAAAGTAACGCTGTCACCAACTGGCAAAGTATATGTTCCATCAGGAATATCACTTGCGTTTATGGTTGAACCCATTACCCCTGTTGCAATTGCAGCTTGCTGCTCAAAGCGCTCAAAATCTGTAACATTGCCTGCACCATCTGAATAGTCGGCAAATGTTCCATAAGCTTCTCTTGGCATTGCAAAAACAAAAGTTAAAATGCCAATCAAAACAACAGCAAAAATACAAGAAAAGGTCGACTTTCGGGTGCGCTTTTCAATACTTTTTGCATGTCTAAAATCCGCTTTTTTCATAAATCCTTCTAAACACCCCATTTCTTAAAAAAATTCCAAATGTTTGTGATGGTCAAAAATTCGTAAATTTTTTATAAATTTGCAATCATCACAATCATCAATCTTAACATTTGTATGCGGTATGTGGAAAAATAAAACATACAAAACAATATTCCACATACCGCAATAAAAGCTAAAAAAATACTAGCAATTAAATTTATGAACAAGCTTTATAGCCAAGAGGTATAACCTACTTTGTTCCCTCTTCTACCAAGTTATATAAATCTTTGCTAATAACTCCTTCTCCGCCAAATACAACACCTAGAACTCTAGAAGATTTTTGTGAATTTAGAGTGTTGATTGCAATATCATAATTTGAGTCGTTTGCAATCATAAGAATTGATTGTCTGTGTCCACAAAATGCTCCACCAGATAGTGCATCTGGGAAGTTTTCTGAATAAGCAAGTGCCGAATTAGAAGAATTAAAGAGTTTGTTTCCATCTGCATCAGTTGCAGCTAGCTCAAATTCTGCAATTTTTTGAGATGTCTCAAAACGAGTTTGTCCAGCTAGACGATTGTAGGTATAACCGCTGCCAAGCTGATCTTTTACTGTGTCAGATACAACAGCACTACCGCCAACGATAACAACATTTTTAACATTGGAGTTTGACTTAATAGCAGATACTACGGAGTCTTTTAGCGTACCGTCACCTTGCGTTAGCAAAATAGGTGCAGAAGCAACATATGAATAAGGGCTAATTGATAGTGCATCTGGGAAGTTATATCCATAAGAAATCACAACTGTATCATAACTATCATTTAGAGAAGTCACTTTCTCCATAGCTTTAATACTGGTTTCTTCTCTTGTCTCTCCAGATACACGTTCGGCATCTATTCCAAGTTTTTCAATTTCACTTACAACAGTGTCAGAAATTGCTCCATCTCCGCCCATAACTATAACATTTTCAACTCCCAAAGACACAAGTGCCTTTGTGGTTGCAGATGGAAGATTGTCTTTAAATACAAGAAGTAGTGGGCAGTCATAATTACCAGCAACTGCACTAGCGCATAGTGCATCTGGATAATTTGTTGCACTTGCTATGATTGCAGTTTTGCTGCTCGACCAACCTTTGGTTGCAATTGCTGCAGCAGTATCTTCTCTTTGTTGTCCAGAAATGCGCTCCCAACCAAGATCTTTAACATCCACATATGCTGCGTTAAATGCTACAACTGCAGCTTGAAGTGTGGCTACAACCGAATCCATATTTTCTTTGGTTGATGTGTTGCCATAAAGAACACTCTTAGCCTGCTTGATTGCAGTATCGAGCTTAGCTGCTTCTGTGGTTGGAACATATTTGTCACCAATCTTGAACTCTGAACCATCGTCAGAAATATTAGCAGCATCATATGTGGTGACTGCTTCTTCAATTGCTGCAGCTAGTGCACTGCCATCAATTGGAGTAGCGGTATCTGGAAGAGTGTTGTCTAGTGTGAATGCAATCTCGCAGCGCATAGATGTTGAATAAGCACCAAAGTATAGCTTGCTATTAGGCTTAATTGGAACATAGAACACACTATTTTCGCCATCTACAGCTTGATTGTAGTATGTTTTGCCACCAAATCTAATATAAGTATAGCCGGTGCTTTCAACTGTAACTGCTGCGGTTGCATTACCATCAGCATCTACAGATATTGACTTAACACTCCACGGACGCTCACGTGGAGAAGTGCTCTTACCTTTGCTATATTCGCTGGTAAGTCCGCTATTTGCGTTGTAGATACCCTCAGCAAGAGATGTTTCGTTGTTTACAGGATTAAGAGCCTCTAGAGCCCAAACTGCAGTTTCTAGAACACGTCCGTATGGCTGCATAGTATCGTATGCATACTTCGTAGCTGATTGTGTATCTAGCTGTGCTTGTTCAGCTGTTGTGAGTGCATTATATGCACGCTCAGCAGTTCTAATTTGTGTTTCGTTTTCAGCAGTGACCTGCTCAAATGAAGGAAGTTTTTCGATAAGTGCCTTAACATCATCAATTGTGCTTAATTTGTCTAGAGAGACAGTGTTGTCTAGCAAATCTGGAGTTACAACATACTCAGTCCAAGTTTGATCACTAGCATTTCTAACAGAAATTGTTGTTCCAACGCCGCTTGACATAGTAGATTTGGCGCCATCGTGTCCGCTGCCATCGTCTTTAGGATCTAGTGTGATAGTTCCATCTGCAGCAGGAGAAATCAAGCTTGAAGCAGCTGCCTGGGCTGCATTGGTCTTATTGCCAACAAATACCTTGTCATATTTTGATGCAAGCTTAAAGCTAACAGCATATTTATATGTATTAGAGTTAATGCAGCCAACTACATCAATGCTAGCATCAGTTCCGTTTGCAATATCTGTGCCATAGTTTGCAAGTGTGCAATCTTCTGTAGAGCTGTAGTCACCAATAGTAAGTGTTAGATTATCTACGTCTAGCTCAGCTTGACGAGCATAAAAAGAGCGCTCTACGGTGTTAAGCCCTTGAGTATATTTATCATAATATGTGCTAGAAACAGATACTAAAGGTATCTTTGTCTCGCCATCTTTTATAGGAATATCAAAATAGTATTTGCTGTTTTCGTCTAGCGCTCCAGCAATCCATTTAGATGTGTCGTCCCCAATTTGCACTGCTTGTTCATAAGTGCCTTTAACTAAATAATGATAAGTTGAACCACTTAGTGTAAGGCGCAAGTTCGTGTTGCCATCTTTATCATAGAATAGCTGCGCTTTTTCGCCTTTAAACATTGCAGTATTGTTGGTTATGGTTAGCGTTTCAGGGATTTGTTCCAAACTAGCTGCATCTATATAAAAACAACCTGTTGAGTTCCAAGAGTTTCTAGTACTTGAATAAGCACCTACAACAATAGTTGAATCAAGCTTTTGCACAGGGATATCAAAAGAATATCCTTGTGCTGCATCTGTGCGCTTGGTTCCATAAACCATGTTGGTTGTATCTCCTGCTGTTTCTGCATCTTGAGCTTCTTGTTTAGCTGTAGCAACGTATTCAGTAACTTGCTCATCAGTTATAATGCCATCAGAATACATCACGCTTGGTTTGTAATACTTAGTATAAGTATCAGTTGGAGTTAGACCGTTGTAGGTCATCTTGCCATTTTTTACTGTAAGTGTGCCTGTAGAAGGCTTAAACATTTGCTTTCCAACTAGTGTAATAGAAGCAGAATAAGTTCCATCTTTAGGAACAAGATTTGTTAAAGCATTTAGAACATTTTGTGTCATTTCTGCAAGTTTGTCTTCTTCAAGACAAGTAGTATCGGCATTATCCACAGCAGTTTTTAGGGCTGCAGCTGTTGAATCAGTAAAGATACCTGTGTTGGTTGGAACCATTGCAAGTGCCTTCTTTAGATCATCAGCAGCTTGTGGAATTGGAGCATAATAACCATGCAAGTTTTTGCCGGCATCTTCCTCGGTAAATGTTAGAACTGTTTTGTCATTTCCTGTAAATGTATAGATATAGTTGTGCTTTTCTACATCCCATTCACCTTGAACAATTTCAGCACAGCCTTCTTTTGACATAGTCATAGTATATGTATGCCCTTTAGGAACTGTTACTTTACCAAGTCCTGAACTAGTATCTACGCTATAAGATTTATTAGTTTCATCCACAACAGTAATTACTGCATCCGTAAAGTCGCATACCAGTCCAGCACTACCTGGATTTGTATTAGGTCTGGAATATTGGAAATTAACATAAAAAGTCTCTACAGGTTCGACGTCTCCGCTGTCGTCTGCACTTGGAACATCAGTTGAGTCGCTTGCTCTTACAACGTTAGATAGTGTGAGGTATTGATCTTTGCTGCCGCTCCACTTAGATGCATAATCTGAACTTCCTGAAGAACTCATATAGTGGCTGGTATAGCGCATAGTGAAGTCAATGTCTTCATTAGAAGTGTCATCTAACTTTGAGATTAGTGTGTCTTTATCAAAATCTAGTACGTAGGTATAACCATATACAACGCCAGTGCCATCACTCCATGTGTAAGTATTTCCACCATAGGTATAGCTTGTAGAACCCTCAGGCGCATAAATTGGAATACCAACTACGCAATCAGCAGAAGCTGCGTCTGCTGGTGCCTCGCTAACCTTTCCTCTGTAGAGTGCATCATATTTTACAGCACCATTTTTATCAGGATTAGATGTGCCATTAAAGACTACGTATGCTTTGTTTTCTTTAACAACAATATACGAAGCCTCATCGCCTGTCATTGGTGTAAGCATTCCCATAGAGGAAGCAACATTAACGCTGTATGTGCCATCTGTAAGTGTTGTTGTTTGCAGAGTTGCCTCCTGCTCAGACGCTTTATCTAATGCAGCAGCATCCCCCTCGCTAGCCTCATTGTTTAGTGCTGTCTGATCTTTAGTTGTTGTTCCATCTTTAATCGCACCTTGTTCAACAACATCTTGCTTTGCCTCATCTGCCATAGCTGTAGGCAGGGTTGGAGTCATTCCAAATGCAAAAATAAATGCCATTGCACACGAAAAAACTTTTTCAAAGCCTTTCTTCATAACTCTCCTTCCAAACGATCTTTTGCATTCTTTGCTGCATATTTTTTATAAACGCAGCTAACATCAGTTTTTGAACACGACACTCCTATAATCTTTATTGCTACGATTTGCATATTTTTTTGCATCGCACTAATGTTTTGTTAGATGGCAGCACAAAACAAAGCCAAGTTAAAAAACTATGCACATATCAAAGCAACTTAGAACAAGGGAGCCCCACAGCTAATGGGTGAATGCAAAAGTGCGTTTGAACAATAAAAAAACCGCCATACATAAGGCGGCTGTTCTCGCACTATAACCCGCCAAGCATGTTTTTGTGGGCGCAAGGACGCGCCAAACACTTTTGGAAGGTCAGGCATTATGCCATGGCTCGTAGCAGCTTGCCTATACAACTAACAACGGTTTTCTGACTTGGTTTTTTTGAATACTTGCAAGTGCTTGAATAAGCTTATTCTTCTAGCCTAGCAAGTTTTCAAAAAAATCTTCACAGTAGCGGCACTGTGCGAGATTTTCACTCGCTTCCCCGCATATCGAAAGTTGCATATGTCATGTTCTTTTTTGTAAGAGCTCAAAAAGGTTAAGATTTAGACAATTTAAAATCTACGCTATATGTATGCCTAAACACAAACTTTTTGTGTCCTTACACACTAAAAAATATGGATTTGAACATGTTAAGTCAAGAAATTTTTTTTAATTCTAAATTAAATTTTTATGAGCGGCATAAAGTTTTATTTATTTTATACTTTATAAACTATTTGTGCATGTTTTTATTGCTATATATGTATGAATTCAACTAAATTTTTTAAGCTGTATTTAAGATTTGTTTGAATGTACATTATTCTTTTGAGGTTGCAACACATTCAAGCATATGTTTGATTATATACGCACAGTGTTTAGCAGCTTTTTTCTCAAAAACTTCATACGACTCACTGTCTGAGCCATCGGCCTTATCAGAAATTGCTCGAACAATAACAAATGGCACACCGTTTAAATATGCAGCTTGTGCAATGGCTGCACCTTCCATCTCACAGCACAGGCCATTAAACTTATGTTTTAGCTTTTTCTTTATCTCGTCATCTCTAACAAATTGGTCTCCGCTTAAGACTGTGCCCTCAAAAGCTTTTATATTCGGAGCTGTATTTTTAACTGCTTGTATGGCCATATCTCTAAGTTTTTTATCCGACTCAAAACCAACAACTTCAAGTCCTGGAACTTGTCCATACTCATAGCCAAAATTGTGAACGTCTATATCGTGTTGAATGGCATTGGTAGATATTACAATATCACCTATATCTATGCGGGCATCTAGAGAACCTGCAACACCTGTATTTATAATGTGAGTTACACCAAAAATGTCACACATTATTTGTGCGCATATAGCTGCATTAACTTTTCCAACCTTGCACATGCATAGCACAACTGACAGTGAATTAATATATCCAGAATAAAAAGTCATACCCGCACGTGTTGTTGTGCTAACAGGCGCGGTTGACATCTCATCTTTTAGATATGCAACTTCAACATCCATCGCGCCTATTATTCCAATTTTGGTTTCGCTTTGGGTGGTGTGATTGTTTTGATTGTCGGTATGTGTGTCACCTTGGGTGATTGCACTTGGTGCCTCGTCTTTTCTAGAAATATATACGCCAGGCTCAAGTCTAAGATTGTCAACACTAAAGCTAGCAATTCTTTCCATATCAATTCTTCCATCTAAAAATTCATAACTTATAATATGCCGCTAGATCCAAAACCGCCACTGCCGCGATCTGTAGAATTTAGCTCACCTACAACCTCGGGCTTTACAGTGGGCGTTTTTATAACAACTAGCTGAGCTATGCGATCACCCTTTTGAATATTGATTGTATTATCTGAGTCTAAATTTATAAATACTGCTTGAAGCTCCTCGCTTTGACACTTGGATGTAATAACAGATGGGGTATTTACAATCGATAAACCAGCTCTAAGTGCCAACCCACTGCGTGGTTGCACAAATCCAATATATCCGTCTGCTATTTCAACCTTTATGCCAAACTTTATTACTTGTCTTTCAAGTGGTTTTATTTCTAGTGATCTGTTAGCACGCAAGTCCATTCCATTATCAGACTCATGGGAAAATAACGGTAACTCAATACCTTTATCTACTTGGATTATTTTAATAGGAGCTTCCATGTCTTCCTTTTCTTTTTGATTATTATTCACACAATCTAGCAAATCATTTTTCATCAGAGTTTGAACAACCACAACGTAGCCAACAGCATCTCCAGCACTTATATGCAATATTTCACTTGAACTGTGATTGTATCCAACAAACTTTAGCTCTCCTCTGTATCCATTATCTATAAGTCCAGGACTGTTTGCAAAACCCAAGCAATTAGACTCATCATGTGCATACACAGGAATTGCAAATCCTGCACAATTTGGAGGAAGTGCAATACTTATTGAGGTAGGAATTTGTGCGCGAGCATGAGAAGCGATTTCTACATCTTTGCTTGCACGCAACAAAAAAGCGCTCATAGAACATATAAGAGGTTCTGGCTCATAAGCACTATCATCTAGAAGCTTAATTTGCATGGCTGATGCAGACTCGGTGCTATCATCAGCACCTTCAAAATTGTCTGCCAATGCAGCAACCTTATCTTCTACAATAAATGACTCAAATCTAGAAACCAAACTAGAGGGGCACTTCATAGTAATTTCTGCACCATTGTCTAGATAAGATAAAGAAACCACGGTGCAGCGCTTGTGCGCCAACTCAACTAGAGAACCGTGAGAATAAGGAATCAAAACTGTCATCGACTTATCTGCTGCGCTACATGCTTGAGATATGCGAGAGACAAGCTCATCAAAACCGGTGTTGTCTAGTGCACTTACACAAATTGCACCTGGATAGCGATGCTTTAGAGACAAAAGCGCATTTTGAGACAACAAATCTACTTTGTTAAAAACTGTAATTGACGGAATAGAAACTGCTCCAATTTGCTCTAAAACGTTTTGCACAGCCATATATTGTGAGTCCATTTTTGGCGATGAAGCATCACAAATATGAAGCACAAGGTCGCTTCCTATGACCTCATCTAGAGTAGACTTAAAGGCCTCAATTAGAGTTGTTGGAAGTTTTTGGATAAATCCTACAGTATCTGTGAGTGTGATTTTTCGACCCTCGGGCAAAGTGTAGGCACGCGTTGTTGAGTCTAGGGTTGCAAAGAGTTTATCTTGTGCCAAAACTCCAGCACCCGTTAGAGTATTTAAGGTAGAAGACTTGCCTGCATTTGTATATCCAACAAGCACAACCTTGCATACTCCGTCGCCGTATCTTCTGTTGCGTTGCACTTCCCTGTCTTGGCTAAGCTTTGCAAGCTCAGTCTTGATTTTGTCGATGCGCTTTCTGACCATGCGTCTGTCAACTTCTAGCTGACTTTCACCCTCACCAAAGCGAGAGCCAACGCCTCCGCCCATTCTGTTTGATGCCAAGTGCGACCACATACCTCTTAGGCGCGGATACAAATATTGATTTTGAGCAAGCCTCACCTGAAGGCGACCCTCGCGCGTAGTTGCATGCAATGCAAAGATATCCAAAATTAGCGCAGTTCTATCAATGATTTTGCAGCTTTTTATTAAGCGTTCTAAATTATTTTGCTGAGATGGAGTTAGCTCGTCATCAAAAATTACAAGGTCTGCATTGTTGGCTAGGGCTAGCTCACTTATCTCTTGAACCTTGCCAGATCCAACAAATGTTTTTGGGTTAGGCGACTCTAGACGTTGCGAAGTAACACCCACAACCTCAGCACCAGCTGTATTAGCAAGGCGCTCAAGCTCTGCTAGAGATTCCGACAGTGGCCAGTTGGGGTCATTTCTGTCTATGCCTACCAGAATTGCTCGTTCACACTGAGTTTGTGTGTCTTCAATCTCAAACCCGCGTGAGGTCATTTAAATATCTACCTTACCTGTATAGACTTCTTTGGCAGGACCTGTCATTATTACGTTTCCGTCTTGGTTATACAAAATGTTTAGAGTGCCACCTAAGAGTTTGACATCATTAGTTCTGCCACTTCTACCCGAAATATAAGCAGCCACTCCTGTGGCGCATGCTCCAGTGCCACAAGCCAGCGTTTCTCCACAGCCGCGCTCCCATACTCTCATTAAGATGGTTGAGTCTTTACTGTCTGGAACCACATAAACAAATTCGATATTGCATTTTTGTGGAAATATTTGGTTACACTCCATATAGCTGCCAATTTTTTGGATGTCAAAACTTGTGGGGTCTTCAAAAAAATCGCCGTTATCCATAAAGCAAACACAGTGTGGATTTCCCATAGAAACACAAGTTGCTGTTAGTTCTCCATATGGAGTTTGGATTTTAGCATCTATAACAGATGAGTCGCTATTGGGCTGCAAATTTGTGGGAACCTCTTTTGCGTCTAAGATTGGCTTGCCCATATTTACTGTTGCAAGTTCTAGGAGCCCATCACTATCTAGCTTATAATCAATGTGCTTGGCTCCAGCTAGCGTCCAAACATCAACATAGCCTTTGGCTTTGTCTACAATTTGTTTATCCACGATATATTTTGCAAAACAGCGCACACCATTGCCGCACATCTGTGCTAGTGTTCCATCAGAATTGATGTAGTACATAAATGCATCGCAGTTTTTTGACTCTGTTTCAAAGTTAAACTGTAAATGCTTCTCATGCATTTGCTCCATAACTTTTTTAGCTGCCACAACTGGCTTAACCAAAATCACACCATCTGCGCCAATTCCAAAGTGCCTGTTGCATAATTTAGAAACCTGCTCTTTAGATAGGGTTACCTTATCCTCCATATCTTCTATGAAAATAAAGTCGTTTCCTGCTCCATGAATTTTTGTAAACTCGTATATCATATCGAACCTCTCTCAAGTATTCCATCTTCTACATCCATCCAAAGCCATTTGATACGTGCATCGCGCCTAAACCATGTTCTCTGACGCTTGCTATACTGCCTTGTTTTTTGCTTTACCAGCTCAATTGCGCTTGCAAGCTTCTCATCAAAAGACTCGCCTTGATGCAATTTTGCTTGTTCTCCGCGGTCATCGAAGATATCCAAAAATTCTTTATAACCAATAGCTTGCATCGATGTCATAGTATCTTTATATCCAAGCTTTATAAGGTTTTGAATCTCGTCTAAAAGACCTTGTTTAATCATACAATCAACACGACAATTTATTGAGGAATATAAGTTGGGTGTTTGCATAGCAAGACCATAATATAGCGAGTCAATATATGGAACAACCGTTTTTATACCCGAAGCCTGCTTGGCATACGACTTGCCTTCCGCAAGCATTTCAAAGGCTCGTACACACCTTCTCACATTGTGTGGATGAATTAGCTCGGCGCTCTCAGGATCTTTCTCCTTTAAGAGGTCGTGTAAGGCATAAACCCCATGGGTGCGTGCGTATTCTTCATATTTATCTCTAACAGGATTTCCGACCTGCTCCCCTTTTGGAAATTCCATATTATCGAGCGCAGCCTTAATATAAAGCCCCGTGCCACCACAAACAATGGGAACTTTATTTTTAGCCACAATTTTGGAGATTGCATCTCGTGCATCTTCTTGATACATAGATGCAGAATATATGTCTCCAGGGTCAATTATATCTATGCAATAATACTTACAGCTTCGCTTGTTTGGAGAAACCTTGGCTGTGCCTATGTCCATTCCTCTATATATTTGCATTGAGTCTGCTGAGACAATCTCTCCACTCAAGAGTGATGCAACACCCTCGGCTACAGCCGACTTTCCAACTCCAGTGGGTCCACATATTGCAATTGAGCGCGGTTTGCCTTTTGCGATGTCGTCTAAGAGACCTCGATTTTTTGCTTCTGTTGCTATTAGATTTGCTGCTAATTTAACATTCTCACTAAGAGAATACATGCTAGTCCTCGCTATTGCCAACAAAAGTGCCGCTTAGATACCAAGTTTTGCACACGTCGATGTGAACATTGGCAAAGTTACCAATCATATCATCGGCAGTCTTGCCAGCCGGTATTTCAAAGTGAACTGTTTGATTTTTGGGACTTTTGCCCGTAAGCTTAGTTTGATCTCTGTCCGAGGTTCCCTCAACCAAAACCTCAACAGTCTGATCTAGCTCATGCTGATTTTGCTCATAAGCACTTTGCTGAACAACCTCAACGAGCTTGTCAAATCTAGCTTGGATTTGCTCGCGAGGTGTATCGTCTACAATTTTTGCAGCTGGAGTGCCCTCGCGCTTTGAGTAGATAAAAGTGAATACTTGGGAATAGCCAACTTTTTTTACGAGTTCGTATGTTTGCTCAAAATCTTCATCGGTCTCGCCTGGAAAACCAACAATTATGTCGGTTGAAAGTGCGATATCACCCACCGCATCTCTAACTTTGTCAATTAAAGACAGATAATGAGAAGCACTATATCTTCTGTTCATTGCTTTTAAAATTCTGTCGGAGCCAGATTGCACAGGTAAGTGCAAATATGGCATCACGCTAGGTATATCGGCAATAGCAGCAATAGTTTGGTCGCTCAAATCTTTGGGATGGCTAGTCACAAATCTAAGCCTAGATATTCCGGTTTCTGCCACAGCATGCAAAATCTCTGCAAACTTTGGCTCGCCATATAAATCTCGGCCATAAGAATTTACATTTTGACCAAGCAGAGTAATTTCTTTTACACCATCTGCAACCAAAGACTTTGCATCTGCAACAACATCTTCTATGGTTCGGCTCATCTCACGACCACGAACATAAGGAACTATGCAATAGGTGCAAAAATTATTGCAGCCTTTCATAATAGGAAGCCATGCATGGAATTTGCTTTCGCGTACCTTTGGCTCAAATCTGTCATAAGGCTTGCGATCGTCTAGAACTTTGGTTTGCACACCTCCATCTGTTATAGCTTTTTCTATTAGGGAGGGCAAATCCTCTATATTGTGTGTGCCAAAAACCACATCTACGTTTGGCAGAATTTCTTGAAGCTTTTCGCCATCGCGCTGACCTATGCATCCTCCTAGTGCAACAATGCGCTTTCCTATAGAAGAATTATTTCTAACTGGGAGATTTTTTAGGGATGACACTTGACCCATGACCCTTGTGTCTGCTTTCTCACGAACACAGCAAGTCATGAACACAATGATATCTGCATCTACATCTGATGAAACCTCAATGGCTCCCTCTTGTGCAAGCAGACCCCTAACAAGCTCGGCATCATTGCGGTTCATCTGGCAACCAAATACCAAAACCCTAAACGTTTTATTAGATAGATTACCTTTTGGCATTACGCTGCCTTGTGTCATTAGATTTCTGTGTTTCTTGTAGCATTTAGATATTTTGGCTCTACAGCAAATCTTATTGCAGTCATGCAGTCTCCATTAATTGCAACATCTGCAAATGAAGGCACACAAACTATCTCAATTCCTATTGGAGATAAAAACCCGCGAGAAATTGCAATTGCTTTAACTGCTTGATTAACTGCACCTGCTCCAACACATTGAATGTCTACAGGAACTCCGTCTTTAATCATTCCTGCGATTGCCCCTGCAACTGATGAGGGCGATGATTTTGATGATACTTTTAAATATTCCATTACTATTTCGATTCAGATTACTTTTTCTTGCAAACAAATATTGATTTTCAAATCTTCATGAGTTATTTGCAAATCAAATTTTGTTTGTTGATTTTCTCACTTATAGTTATATATGTCGATACTTAACGACCCATACACCCCGTTATTGGCATAAAATCAAGCGTATACAGGCATTAAACCGTGGGTTTTATAAAGCAAAAATTAGTCAAAGCATAAAAGATATATACCTTTCTTTTGTTTAAAACCTTATTCTTATTCTTTGTCAATTGGAAAAATCACTTTAATAGAGTCTTTGCCAACCTTAATCCTAGGTTCTTCTGAAAGATTTATAAAATACTGGCTTCCTAATACATCAAAAGCGTCTTCTAGTTTTCTAGAAAATGAGCCCATATCTTCTTTAGAAATTTTTAGAGACCTGTAGTCGCGTGTTATATCTGGAAGCGGTTTTGCGCCACCCTTTTTAGAAGTAACTGTTTTATAAAATGTTTTTAGAGCAGGGATTTGACCGTGAATAATTCTGTGTGCTGTTCGCTCGGAAATAGCTATACCCAAGTCACAGCAGCGCTCAACCAAATCTGATGCCGACTCAAACCCAGCCAATCTTTGACATACCGGCAAATCTTTCGCGCTGTCACTAAATAGCAAATCCGACTCTTTGGCTTCTTTAGAACCAAACTCAATTAGAGTTGCAGCAATCTCTGCAGGCGATCCTAGATAAACATTCACATCATGCAAACAATCTATCGAAAACTCCATCACGGCTCTGTTTATATTGTGAGGACCACGCATAACTTGTAGGGTTCCACTGTCGTCTCTACCAAGTTGTGGGAGTGAACTTTGATCTGTTTTTTCTGGAAGAATGCTAGTATCTGCAACAAAAAACAAGGCTGAACCCTTGCCTTGAGTAGAAGCTTTTACTTGAGCCTCGCAAACATTTGACTTGATGGAAAACAGCGCCATGCCTCTACCATGAACGCCCCATCTGTCTTGAGACATAGAATCTAGCTTTGATGTAACCCTTGGCTCAAAGACCTTTTTGTGCATATGTTCTGGAATACCGCAGCCGTTATCAAAGATTGTTAAAATACGTTTGTCGCCATCTCTAGTTGTTGCAACAAAAATGTCTTTTGCACCGGCGTCTCTCGAATTTCTAAGGGTCTCTACAACAATATCTTCAACTGAACGTATATCTTGTTTGGCTTGGCGCCTCTCTGCTTCTGAGCTTCTGAGGCGCACATAGCCATTTCCAAGATTTTCTTCAACTCTAACGTGTGAGTCTCCTGCAACAGATTCAATAAATCCAAGCAAGCTCTCGTTTTTGTTGTTAGCATCATCAGGCATTGTTTAGTTCCAGCATTTATTAACAAACTTCGCAAAAACTATTTTGCATAGTCGGTTGCACGGCTTTCGCGAATTACCAAAACTTTAATTTGTCCAGGATATTGCATCTCATCTTCGATCTGTTTTGCAATATCGTGAGCTAGCAAAGTTGCATCTGAGTCAGAGATTTTTTCGGGCTCAACCATAACGCGAATTTCGCGTCCAGCTTGCATAGCGTATGTTCTCTCAACTCCGTCGTGAGCGTCTGCAATTGTCTCTAGTTTTTCTAGACGTTTAATGTAGTTTTCTAGAGACTCGCTGCGAGCACCCGGTCTTGCAGCAGAAATCGCGTCAGCCGACTGAACCAAAACATCAACTACGGTCTGTGGCTCAACGTCGTTGTGATGCGCCTCTATTGCGTGCACAATCTCAGGACGCTCACCATAGCGCCTAACTAGGTCAGCACCAATTACTGCATGCGAACCTTCAACCTCATGATCAATTGCTTTTCCAATATCGTGCAAGAGTCCAGCGCGTTTTGCAGCAACTGGATCCAAGCCAAGTTCGCTAGCCATAGCAGATGCAAGATAAGCAACCTCAAGTGAGTGCTTTAGAACATTTTGTCCATATGAAGTTCTAAACTTTAGGCGACCTAGAGTTTTAATTATCTCAGGATCAAAGTCGTGAATTCCGACCTCAAAGACTGCTTTTTCGCCAGCTTCTTGAATTTGTTGGTTAACTAGCTTGCAAGCCTTAGTAAACATCTCTTCAATTCTTGCAGGATGAATACGACCATCTGTAATCAAATTCTCAAGAGTAATTCTTCCTATCTCTCGCCTTACTGGGTCAAAACTAGAAATAACAACAACCTCTGGAGTATCGTCGATAATCAAATTTACGCCAGTGATTTGTTCAAATGTTCTAATGTTTCTACCCTCGCGACCAATAATTCTACCCTTTAGATCATCAGATGGTATAGGAATAGAAGAAATTGTGTGCTCTGAAGTATGGTCTGCTGCAACACGCTGTATTGCAAGGCTTAAGATATCGCGAGCTTTTCTGTCAGCCTCAAGCTTAGTTTGAGCCTCGCTTTGCCTAATAATTTTTGCAGCTTTTTTGCTTACATCGCTTTTTACACGCTCAATAAGTGCTTCTTTAGCTTGCTCTTTGCTCATAGAAGCAATCTTTTCAAGCTTTTCTGCTGCCTCCTCTAGCGCGTTAGAAACCTCTTGTTCTTTTTGTTCAACCTGATTTTGCAACGCAGAAATTTGATTTTCTCTGTTATCAAGATTTTCAGAACGCTTATCTAGAGTATCCTCCCTTTGGATAAGCCTGTTTTCTTGTTGAGAAATTTCTTTTTTCTTGTCGGCAATCTCGCGTTCCATCTCGTTCTTTAGCTTATAAGCATTGTCTTTTGCCTCAATGTCTGCCTCGCGTTTAATTGTTTCGGCATCTTTTTTGGCTTTTTCAAGAATTTCTGTTGCAGTTCCTTGTGCTTTTTGAGACTTGCTTTTAGAAAGAACGGAAGAAACAACGAAGCCAACAGCGATACCAACTATGACAAAAATAATTATCAAAACCCACTCTGGCATCTTTTTAGCTCCTTTCTTTTTTCCTGTCTTAAAATGTATTGCTCTGTCTAAAAACATAGGTTGCTTATTTGCGACTTGACCTGCTTATTTTCGCAATCTTGCCTTTAGACTTCATAAATCGTTTTGGGAAAACCTTGTATACAAAAAAATAAGTCGCCCAAAAGATATGAGTATCACATCATGGTACGACCACCGATATGCATTTAAGCTATATGTATCGCTTTTTTTAGATAGCTTCTAAATACTTTATTTATATCAATAATCTATATATCAAACCAATAAATTGGTTATAACATTTCCGTGATGCAACATTTAAATATTACTAGTTTTTGGATATGTTAGTCAATTGCAAATATGGTAGGCTGTATTCAAAAATCGACTTTCGCAAGATGTGAGTGATATGGAATACTAAATCAGCTGCCTTGCGTTGTTAAAAGCGCCTAGTCTAACACTATATTAATAGTACGAATTGGCTCACTGCTTAGTGTTTTGCTTCCATCTTCTGTCTCGTGCATATAGTTGTATTCAAAAGTAACCGACCAAGTGTCGGGAAGATTTGTATATCCAGTTGCTCCTGTAAACGTCGTTGAATATCTAGAGACTTGCTTTGTGTTAGCTTTTGGATCTGCATAAGTTGTATAAGTCTGCGGGTCTGGAGCAGTATAAGTTGTAACAACATCAGAAATTCCTGCCGCGTCTAGTGTGGCTAAAAGCGCCTCGTCTGTTCCTACTAAATCAGAAAAGTCTTCCGTTTCAAAACCAGCTCTATCCATAGAAACTGTATATCCAACTCCTATTGTTTTGCCCGAGCTATCCAGCATGGCAACTACTCTCGTAGGAGCACTAGCCCATTGATCTTCCAACTCATTTTGGTTAACAAAAATCATATATGTTGAAGCAGCTGATCCTGTTGGAGCTTGTTTGTTAGACTCAAGCTTAAATGATGATCCCAATTTTTCATAAACCTGATTTAGGCTAAGGCCATAGAAGCTTTCTAGATCAATAATCCCTAGATTTTTATAAGCTGTAACTGACTGCGATTTGCTGCTGTTGGTTTTTGTTGAAGCATTTGTGGTTAAAGATCCAGTTCCAACAACAAATCCAACCACTACAAAAAATGCAATGGCTAGAATAATCAAAAAAGTTTTTAGTGCTCGTCTTTTGCGAATTTTAGGAGCAACGACCTCCATGTCTTTTACGTTAAAGTAGTTAGGATCTTGATTGCCACTTGAAGCAGTTACACCATTGCCTAGCTGCAAGTTATCGTCTACTGTAGCGTCTTTTATCTCAACAGCTGTTCGTTTTCTTTGCAAAACTGTGCTTGGATTAGATATTTCGGATTTATCAGACAAAAAGTTTGAAGAAGAAGTTTTTAAAGACGCATCATTTTTGCTAGATAAATTATCATCATCTTTAAGATGCATATTTTTATCGGGCATACTTCTTATTCCTCTCATTTTTGTTGAAGTTTTTTTGTTTGATACTACTATAATAACCCACACTTAGAAATTATTTGTTGGATATCTTATGTAGAAATTTTTTTACGCTTCGGTTTGTGAGGCAAGTGTTAGAGACAAAAATTTAAGCTTAAACTTTGTCCCAAAACTCAAAGCTTCGCACAAAACTATTTCTTACCACGCCTTGTGTGTCTTTTTGCCCCAATCGAACTACCTTGGCGAGACTTGGCCTTTAAATTATCGAGTGCACGAGTTTCGTCAGTTCCTTCTATCTGCGCTTTAAGCTTTACAACTTGGTCTCTTAGTTTTGCAGCATTTTCGAAGTCCATTTCCTCAGAAGCTCTAGTCATTTGTTCTTCTAGCGAATCCAAAATTGCCAAAATCTCAGACTTAGACATTCCCGCAAATTCATTTTCTAAATTAGGAGCCAAGTCTTGTGCTGTATCATCGTCATCTCCCATATATTGTATAATATCTGATACTGCTTTGCGGATAGTCTTGGGCTCAATACCGTGTTTCTCATTGAACTTTTGCTGCAGATCGCGGCGTCTTTTGGTCTCCTCAACAGCAGCTTTGATAGATCCAGTTATTACATCTGCATACATAATTACTCGACCAGACACATTTCTTGCCGCACGACCTATCGTTTGAATTAGCGAGCGTTCATTTCGCAAAAATCCCTCTTTGTCTGCGTCCAAAATTGCAACCAAAGATACCTCAGGAATATCCAGCCCCTCTCGCAAAAGATTTATACCCACCAAAACGTCAAACTCACCAAGTCTAAGGTCACGCAAAATCTCAACACGCTCTAGAGTTCCTGTGTCGCTGTGCATATATCTTGCACGAATGCCCTGATCTAGCATATAGTCCGTTAGATCTTCTGCCATCTTTTTTGTAAGAGTAGTAACTAGCACACGTTCTTTTTGGTCAGCACGCTTTATGATTTCATCTGTAATGTCGTCAATTTGTCCCTTGGTAGGTCTAATTTCTACTTCAGGATCCAAAAGGCCTGTAGGCCTAATAATTTGCTCAACATTGTTCTCGCTAACGCGCTTTTCATAATCTCCAGGAGTAGCAGAAACATATACAAATTGCGGAACTCTGTCCTCAAACTCGTCAAATCTAAGAGGTCTGTTGTCTAGGGCACTAGGAAGCCTAAACCCATGTTCAACAAGAGTAACTTTTCTAGACCTGTCCCCCTCGTGCATACCCCTAATTTGAGGCACGGTTACATGGCTTTCGTCTATAAAGCAAACAAAATCTTGTGGAAAATAATCGACCAGAGTATATGGAGGATCCCCTGGATTTCGTCCATCAAGATGTCGAGAATAATTCTCAATTCCGCTGCAAAAGCCTAGGTTTTGCAAGACTTCTAGATCGTAATTTGTGCGCATCTCCAAACGCTGAGCCTCTAGGAGCTTTCCAGCTTCTTTTAGCTCCGCCAAACGAACTTGAAGCTCGTCTCCAATAGTTTTTATAGCCTCATTTAGTTTTTCTCGCTCAGTAACGTAGTGAGAAGATGGCCAAATTGGAATTTTGCCAAATTCCCCTAACTCCTCCCCTGTCAGTCTGTCAATTTCTTTGATTGAGTCAATCTCATCGCCAAAAAACTCAACTCTAATTACATTTTCTGCATAAGGAGGAAACACGTCCACAATGTCCCCCCTTACTCTAAATGTACCACGTTGTAGTTCATAATCGTTGCGATCGTATTGGATATCAATTAGACCATGGATAAAATCGTCGCGTTCAAGTGCAACATCTTGGTTTAAAAAGATTGCCATTCCAGCATAGTCTTGCGGCGAGCCAATACCATAAATGCAAGACACACTTGCAACCACAATAACATCATTTCTAGATAGCAATGCAGATGTGGCTTGATGACGCAACTTTTCAACCTGCTCATTTATAGATGAGTCTTTCTCAATAAATGTGTCGGTAGTTGCAACATAAGCCTCTGGCTGATAGTAGTCGTAGTAACTCACAAAATACTCAACAGCATTGTTTGGAAAGAGCTCCCTAAACTCTGAGGCAAGCTGTGCTGCAAGTGTTTTGTTTGGAGCCATCACAAGCGTAGGTTTTCCAACTTTTTCGATGGTTTTTGCCATTGTGTATGTTTTGCCTGATCCGGTTACGCCCAAAAGTGTTTGGTAGCGCAAGCCCTCTTTTATGCCATTGGAAAGCTTTTGTATGGCCTGGGGCTGGTCGCCCGATGGCTCATATGGAGATACAACTTCAAACTTTTTGTTGCTGCGACCTTTGGTTAAAAATTCACGCATCTCTTTGTTCGTTGCACTTCTAGCAAAGGCGGTTTGGTCTGTTGTTGAGTTTTCTTCAGGCATAGGAAGCGACTCAACCAAACTAGCTTTATCTTCAGACTTATCATTTGACTTTGTATCCATTGACTATCTCCATATAAACTACATTTCTTATGAAAGCGTTTAAGAATCCCACTTAAACGCATCGGGGTAAAGTTTTTCATACATCGACTTAGCCCTATTAACCATCTGAATATATTTTTCGGTCTCCGAAAATCCAACGCTTGCACGTATATCATTATCTTCGCTAAGCCACTTATCAACGTTTCCCATACCTGCATTATAAGCTGCAATTGCTGGATTCATCTCATGATAGCGTTCTACCAAATAACGCAAATATGCAGCACCGTAGTTAATGCTCACCTCAGGGTCATTTAAATTTTGTGGAGGATACTTTGTGGAATCAACAAGACCCTGATTAGCGACCTCTGTTGCTGTCTCGGGCATCATTTGCATAACCCCAACAGCTCCCGCGCTAGATGTGGCATTTGGATCAAAATCCGACTCGCATTTTGCCATAGCTGCAATAATATATGGATTTACTTTGTAGCGATCCGCAGCCTCTTGTATATAATCTGTGTATTCTAGGTGGTAATAAATACGTTCGATATGAGGCAGCGATACAAATACAACGCCTGCAATAATTGCCAACGCAATAAATATCTTAACAATCCGTTTTGCCCATCTATGAGTTTTTGCTGCCATCTTCTCCTACTTTATAAACTTTATCAACTCTTGAGTTCCACCAGTCAATAATCTTTTTTTCAAAATCCTCATATGTTGAATCATTTTGAATAATAGTATCTACCATTTTCTCAAACTGCTGCTGATCAATTTGGTTTTGAATCCTGCTATGTGCATCCTTAATATCTAAGCCGCGTTTAGATGCACGCAAAATTCTAGATGAATTTGGAGCAACAATGGCAACACTTTCGTCAACTAGGGTTAATAAATTTGTAGCTTTATCTAAAAGCGGAACCTCTAAAACTCGCATAGGAAACATATTACATGGTTCATTTAGATACTTTTGAGAACGCACGTCAATTGCTGGCAAACAAATTGTATTCAAGGCTTCTACTTTATCGGACGATACAAATGCACGTGATGCAAGTATATTTGGAATGGGAATTCCGTTGCTATCTAGAATATCCTCTCCAAATATGCTCGCAAGTTTGTTTGCAATTTGCGGATCGTTTCTGACTTCTTTTGCAATATCGTCTAAGCTACACGTTTGAGCACCAAGATCTTGCAAGATCTTAAGTGCGGTGCTTTTTCCCGAAGCAAGTCCCCCCGCAAGAATTACTTTATACATTTTTGCATTGACCTTTAAAATTTTAGATATCCAATAAATAAGGAGAGCAACCATATCTGGAAGCTCTCCTTATATTTGCTAATTAAATATATCAAACAAACTAGCTTTTTAAATCGCTCTACTCGCTAGTTTCGCCCTCAGTAGGTGCCTCTTCTTGTGCAGGCTCTTCTGCAGCAGCTTGCTCAGACTCAGCAGCTTGTTGTGTTTCTTCTACAGAAGCTTCCTCGGCAGAAACCTCTTGTGACTCTACAGCAGCTTCAGTATTCTCTGCTCCCTCAGCTGCACCCTCGCTAGCCTCGTCTGCTTTCTCTTGCTTTTCGCTATCCTCGTCTTCAGCAACATCAATAGTAATTCCTAGAGTTTCTGCAGCTGCTTTCATAGATAGAGAAATGCGGCGACGCTCTTGGTCAATTGCCATGACCTTAACTGGAACTTTCTTTCCAACCTCAACAACTTGTGAAGGATGGTTAACATGCTTTTTAGCCATCTCAGAAATGTGAACAAGTCCCTCAACGCCATCGCCAAGTTCTACAAAGATACCAAATGGAACAATCTTTGTTACAGCACCTTCAATAATTGCTCCAACTGGATAGCTCTTAACTAGGCTGCTCCAAGGATCCTCTGTTGTTTGTTTGAGTCCCAAAGAAATGCGCTCACGGTTGCGATCAACATCTAAAACCTCGACCTCAACTTCGTCGCCAACACTAACAACCTCAGATGGGTGGTTGATGTGGCTCCAAGAAAGCTCAGAAATATGAACCAATCCGTCAATTCCGCCAAGATCAACAAATGCACCAAACTCAACGATTGAGCTTACATTGCCTTTGAGTCTCATGCCTTTCTCAAGCTTGCTCATAATCTCTGCACGCTCGTTCTTACGTCCCTCTTCTAGAAGAACTCTGCGTGATAGAACAACATTATTGCGGTTGCGATCCATCTCAATTACGCGAGCCTCAATTACTGTGCCAAGATAGCTATCAAGATCTTTTACGCGACGCAAGTCAACAAGCGAGGCAGGCAAAAATCCGCGTAGTC
Organism: Senegalimassilia sp.; assembly: GCA_963661535.1. Classification (GTDB taxonomy): domain Bacteria; phylum Actinomycetota; class Coriobacteriia; order Coriobacteriales; family CADBOM01; genus CAVLCC01. Next base: position 5,442 of record CAVLCC010000021.1, on the reverse strand, counting down.
CAATGTCAAGAATTAGACCACCCTTTACAACCTCTATTACTTCGCCCTCAACATTTATTCCTTGGTTGAACTTCTCTTCTACGTTGTTCCAAGCACGTTTGTACTCAGCACGTTTCTTAGACAAAATTAGGCGACCGTCTTTATCTTCTTTAGTTATAACTAAAGCTTCAATCTCATCTCCGATATTTACAACTTCTGATGTGCTTACATCATCACGGATCGAAAGTTCACGGGCAGGAATAACACCCTCGGATTTTGATCTAATGTCAAGAAGAACCTCGTCATGCTCAATTCTAGCGACTGTGCCTTTGACTAGCTCTCCCTCCTCAACATCAGTTACCGTGCCGTCGATCATATTCTCCATCTCTTCGCTAGAGATATCATCGAGCTTAAACATGTCTACATTTTTAATGGTCTCTGCCAAAATTGGACCCCTCTCGGTATGGGGCCCCGATCGCCAATAAATTCCTAATCGAAAGCGAGCAAAAATCTACTATAGTTTGCACTCGCTCCCACAAAATTGCATTGTCCTCGGGGGCCTACAGTTACAAATCAAAAATGATTATATCTATTTTGAACGCGCACAATAAAGCACTTGTGCAAAAAACCCAAAGACAGGCTTATATGTCACGTGAGCGGCGCAAATCAAGCGCATAAATAAAATGTTGTGTACTGATGTTTATATGATGCTCGTTTAAAAGTTATATCAAAGGCACAGAGGCAAGTGCAACAGCTGGTCTAATTCCAGAAGCAAAAGATATTGTTTTGTCCCTACTGCTTTCGCGTCTAATGCGACCTGAAGACTCTGCACTCATTTTGTTGTCTGATATTCTAGACTGCGAATACTCCACTTGAACCATATCTCCTTGAGTGCGATATGTTTTGCTAACAATGTTGCATCTAAAGTCAGATATAGAGTCTGTGCAGCTTAGCACTCTTCCATCTGCAACTGGGAGGTTGTCGTTAAGCGTATATTGTGATGTGTTAGGAGTATGAGATACAGCCGCAGGAGCACTTGTAGATGGAATTGAAGCAGAGAGCTTTGAAACTTTCCCGCCTGTGCGAATAAATGTATTGTCGTTTACATCAACAAAACCAGGTCCTCGCTTTATAGGAACAGACTCATTTGCATGCTCTGCCATATCTGGTGTGTTGCGAACAACTGCATGAACACCAGCATTTCTAAGAGCAGTTGCAGTTGCAGCAGATGCTAGAGCAGAGATTTTTCCAACCTTTGCAATCTCTGTTGCTGCATCTTCTAGTGACTTTTTGTTAGCAAGTGCGCTTGCAACCTTGTCAGCAGACGTCATGCCACTTTTCTTTGCTGTTGCTTGATACGCAGGCTTTTCTGAATATTGTTTTTCTTGCTCCAACGTGACCGTAGCCTTAGGAGTGTCTTGCAATGTTTGCATCGGCTTAGATGGATCATTTATTAAAGGAACATTCATTTCAATCTTTGCTGCAACTGGATTTGCGAGATGTTTAGGCTCTTCATTCCATGGATTTCTAACATCTCCCAAAATATCTGAATACTTGGATTCGAGATTATTGATAAATGTATTGTTTGACATGTTAGAAATCTTAGATTCTGCTTGGTTATCTCTTTTAACAGCATGTCTAGGAATATAAGTTCCACCAGCCGTGTATTCAGGCCTAAAAGATCCAGTTGTGCGAGAATTTTTATCCCAAGACAAAAGGTCATTCACAGTTGAGTTTGGCTTTTCGCTGCTTGTTGCTGCTTGTTCTGCACTCTGCTCCTTGGGCAAGCTTGTAGCGCGAGTTACATCTGGAGTGGCAACTTTAGCGTTTGCAACTTCAAGGCTTGGCGAGCTGTTAATGCTAGTCTTGTTGTTTGCGTCGTTTGTCTCGATAACAGTTTCGCATTGTGATACAGACATAGGCTGCTCTTGAACCTCAAGTGTGGGTGCTGTCTGTTCTTCTGCAACACTAGAACCTTGTTCGTCTGATATAAGCGAAACCTCTTCATGCTCGTCAGCTTGTTTAGATAGAGCACTCCAGTCAATACTACTAGCGCCAGTTAGATTATCTGATACCCATGTCATGTAGCGTTCCTGCTCTTGTTGTCTGCGCTTATGAAGTTCCATGCCAATGCCTAGAGCGCTAGCAATTGCAACTGCAGAAGATATAGCAATTGCAAAAGGAGCAACAGATGCAAGTTCAGTTAAAGCTGAAGCTCCGTTAGACGCAGCAGACCCACCTTCGGCAAAAGCCAAGGTAGTATGCATAGATGGTACATATAAAAATGCAGATGTGGCGATAGTGCTGAGCGCCGTGGTTTGTTTTAGTGGTTTCATTTGGCGTCCTTTGTATGTTGCGACTTTGCTGCAACGAGCTATTTATTTTGTTTAAAAATACTAACGCTTATGCGGATTAAAAACAATAGTTAATTTGCTTATTTTTTGTATTAGATAACAAAATCTCGCCCAGATGCTACATTTTGTGTCTGAGTGAGATTTTGCCTTTCCGTCTTTTATGAAAAACATGCAAGCCAGCATATACCAAAGGCTGATACCGGCTTGCATGCTTGCATGCACAAAAACTATTCTATAATCAATTTTGGTAGAGCCAACTCAAACTTAACTCCATACCAGTGAGTTGGGTCGTCTATAGTTTTTTTAATGCACTCAACTGTAAAGTCAGCAGCAATTTTTGCAGCTTCTATAGCAGATTTTCCATTTAATAGCTTGCCAACAAATGCAGAAGCATAAACATCTCCAGTGCCATGACATCCATCTGCAATTTGTTCATGTTCGTAGTAGTCAAAGCTATCATCTAAAGAAGAATATACAACTACGCCTGTTTTTTCTGGAGCGTATCCAACACCTGTTAGAACAACATTTTTTGCGCCTAACTTAACGAGCTTGTTTATAAGCTCTTTTACATAAGCCTCATCATATGTTTCTTTATAAGGCATGTCTGTTAAAAATGCAGCTTCTGTAATATTTGGAAGAATGTAGTCTCCCTGTGCAACAAGACGCTTCATTGCTTCTACATAAGTTTGATCGAACGCCCCATACAAAACACCATTATCAGCCATAGCAGGATCAAAGATTTTTATTGAACCTTTTCGTCCAAGAGTGCTTGTGATATCTAGGATCATATCAATTTGTTCTACGCTGCCTAAGTATCCTGTATAAAAAGCATCGAAGTCAATTTTTTCTTTTTGCCAGTGCTTTGCAATTTGTGGAATATCTGAACTCAAGTCTCGAACTGTAAATCCACTAAATCCGCCGGTATGTGTGGATAAAACTGCTGATGGAATGATTGCTGTCTCAATTCCACATGCCGACAAAATTGGTAATGCAACAGTTAGCGAACACTGCCCAACACACGAAATATCTTGAATTGTGACAATCCTCTTGTAGTCCATGTTTGTTTACAACTCCATTCAATATAGTCTTGCTTGTCTTTGTGCAGTTTGCTTGCGCTTATAGCTAGGCGAATTTGCAGCAAACAGCAATGCTTAATATTACATAAGTAGTTAAAACATTAAAGTGTTAATAGCTTGTACGGCTAAATAAAAGCAAAAAAGACCAATATAAAATATTTGCGTAGTAAATTGCTGCAAGAAAGAACTTTAATGCACTACATAAAAATCTTGATAAGATCTAGGCTAACAAGGTCTATTGAATAAGCATCAATAAGGCATATACTGCTACGCCCACAACCACACAAACAATAAGAGATTTAGAAATCTTTGCTGTTATAACAACTATTGCTGAGGCAATAAGTGGGGATGCGGCAGGCCATATTCCACCTGCAAACATTCCAGGAGTTAAAAGATCATTTGCAGCCAACGCTGCAAAAGCAGCTGGAGGAATAAAACCCAGAGTTTGTTCGACTGTAGAAGATAGCTTTTTGCCTTTAAGCAAAAGTAGCGGGGTTACGCGGCACAAAAGCATCGTAAAGATACAAGTTCCCATGATTATGAAATATTGAGACCAAGTGATTTGTTCCATTATATAAACCCTTTAGTTAGCCTTAAGAATTATTGCTACATTTATCACTGGATGCAGGTTCGCTTGATAAATTTGCGGAGCTTGAAACGTTTGTGTTAGAGCTTAATTTAGTAAAAATCATAGCCGATGCCACACCTAGAACAGCTCCCAACAATACAGCTGCTCCTCCTAAGCCAATTAACTTGCATATATATACGCCAACCATAGAGGTTAAAATTGCGATAATATTTGCTGGCGTTACATTTTGCAGCATCATCAGACATATAAAGATTGAAGTCATAGCAAATGATGCAAGTGCTAGTGGAATACCGATTGCATTTCCAATAAACACTCCTGCAACAGTTGATAGAATCCACGAACTTTGTGAGAATAAGTTAACTAGCGTGGCATTTTCAACAGTCCACTTTCCACTGTTAAACCTAGCAATATTTACTCCAAAACTCTCGTCTGTTACTGTTGCTGCAAATAAAATTGATAACTTTTTAGAAACATTGTTGCACTTAGGGGCAAGAGTTGCAGAATATAAGATTTGCCTAGTGTTTACAAGCGAAACACTAGCAATTATTGAAGCTATAGGAGATCCTGCTAGCCACATATTAGGTATCATAAACTGACCTGCGCCAGAATAAAAAAGCACAGACATCAAAAAGACCTGCAATGCATTCATGCCAATTGATGTTGAAAGTATTCCGCATGGAATACCAATTGCAACATACCCAAGCATAATTGGAATTGCAGATCTAAACGATTGTTTTGCAAGTTTAAGATTCATTGATAAAAACTTTTAAAACTTACTTCGACAGTTCTTTAATTGGAGTCCAGCTTCTATCTCTTAGCTCAGCAAGAGTTACACTAGCAAAATACATTTCTAGCTGCTCTTGAATTTCGAGATAAAAATCGTGCAGCTGGCAATTATTAGCAGCCCCCCTGCTGCACCCAGATTCATCAGCAAGACATTTGTTAAGCTTAATGGTACCCTCAATTGCATTGATAATATCTATGAGCTTAATTTTATCTGGAGTTTCGTTTAAAACCCATCCCCCATTTACACCGCGAGTAGCAAGAACTAGTCCAGCTTTTTTGAGCTTACCCATCACAGAATATAGATAGTGATCAGGTATACACATAGTTTCTGCAATTTCAATCGAACTTACTCTTTCATCGTGCATTGAAAGGTAAATCATAGATCTAATTGCATAGTCTGTTGTGATATTTAATTGCATTTTTTTATTCAACCCTCTAAAAAATACTGACCTTATTTGACTAGTTAAATATTCAATTAACATAAGCTAACTAAACTTTAATTTAGCCATTTCCGCTCAATAGTTTAGTATAAAATTTTGAATCAAAAATACCTTGGATAATTGGATAATCGGCATTTAGATTGTTATGCGGTATAAGTTAGTTAATTTTGGTTTAGTTTCGCAAACTCACCCTATGGGATTAATATAGGGGTAAAAAC
>CAVLCC010000020.1:0-32895 GCA_963661535.1 Senegalimassilia sp. | reverse complement strand
AGATTTTTTTGCGCATCTCGCTTCACGGTACCATCCTCAAGGATTTATTATTATTATTTCTAATAGAGCAATGGTACCATAAATTGCACGTTTTGATATATTTTTTATTGAATTAGTTGCACGTTTTAGTGATTTTTGTGTCTACGAACACTTTAGCAACACCAAAATCTTACTCGTCAAGCTACTCTTTTGTGCGAGAGCATCCACACGAACATTTTTTTGAATGAGCTTTGTGTTCCAGATCTTGACTCGATATCTCTATTTTTGTGTTTGAACAGTGGGAACATCCATGTTTTGAGCTAGGACAAGAAGAGCAAGCACCTTTGCCGCGGTTTTTCCAAAGGCTTCTTATTGTAAAACCAACAATAAGTGCCAAAATTGCTAATACAAATAGAGTTCCAAGAGTCATCTTAGTCTTCTTTCTTTATGTTAGGCGCATATGCCAGATACCAACATATGCGCCTCTTTGCTCAAAAACAAATCTGTGCGTCTTTAAATACGGCAGCTTTTTCTACAAAAGCCGATAGAGCCACACTATAAAACATCGCAGCAAAACAACACAACAAAAGCCGCACAGCAAAGCTCTTATGCCTCGGCTGGAACCATAGTTGCAACACTAGCACGCTTTGATGGGTCTGGTCTAAATAGCATATAGAGAAAACCTACCGCCAAAGCAATTGCAATTACAGTCCATATTCCAAATGCAGTCTCGCCTGTAATAACTCCACCTATTTGATAGATCCAAAGAGCAACAACATAAGCAACTCCACATTCCCAGCCAATTGCAGCCCAGAACCACTTGCGGTTGTTCATTTCGCGCTTGATAGTTCCCATTGCAGCAAAGCAGGGTGCGCATAGCAAGTTAAATGCAAGTAGTGAGTAGCATGCTAGAGGAGCAAATGCGGCTTGTAGACTTGCATACCAGCCAGCGTCGCCAGCATAGAGAATTCCAAAGGTTCCAACAACATTTTCTTTTGCGATAAGACCCGTGATTGTAGCACTTGTGGGCTCCCATGATCCCCAACCAAGAGGAGCAAAAATCCAGCATAGAGCATTGCCAAAGGCAGCTAGGAGTGAGTCGTTTTGATCGACCACAGGGCCAAATCCATCTGGACCAAATCCATATTTAGAAATGAACCAAACAACGATTGTGGCTGCCAAAATAATGGTTCCTGCTTTTTTGATGAACGACCAAACTCGTTCCCAGGTGCTGCGCAAAATTGCAGATAGTGTAGGCCAGTGATAAGCCGGAAGCTCCATAACAAATGGTGTGGCCTCTCCTGCAAAAAAGCGTGTTTTCTTGAGGATAATTCCTGAACAGATGATTACAGCAATTCCTAAGAAATATGCGCTGGGAGCAACCCACCATGCCCCTCCAAAAACTGCTGCTGCAAAGAGCGCGATGATAGGCATCTTTGCACCGCAAGGAATAAATGTTGTGGTCATAACTGTCATGCGTCGATCGTTTTGGTTCTCAATTGTGCGCGATGCCAAAATGCCAGGCACACCGCATCCTGTTCCTATAAGAATTGGAATAAATGATTTTCCGGATAGACCAAATTTTGAGAATATTCTGTCTAAGATAAATGCAACTCTCGACATATATCCGCAGTATTCCAAGAATGAAAGTAGCAAGAACAAAACTATCATTTGCGGAACAAAGCCCAAAACAGCACCAACACCGGCAATTATGCCGTTAACAACAAGATCAGAGACCCAATCATCGGTCTGAATTGAGGTTAGTCCATTCTCTACAAGAGTAGGAATACCTGGAACCCAAATGCCATAATCTGCAGGGTCAACCTCTTGAACTGTTAGAGCTGCCTCGTATGTATCTGCATCTACAACAACTCGCTCGTTTTCGCCAGTTTCGTCATCGTATGAATCGTATTCTGCCGTCAAATTTGCAGCTTTAGCCTTCTCGATAAAGTTATCTGCTTCTGGGTCAAGGCCCTTTTCTTGAGCAGCAGTAACATAAGCATCTATTGCAGATTGCGACTCCTCGTATACACCCGCAAGCTCCTCGTATACTTCGCCACCACCTGCCAAGAACCAGCCATCGCCAAACACTCCGTCATTGGCCCAGTCGGTTGCAATAGATCCAACTGTAGAGATGGAGATAAAATACACAAAAAACATAACTGCCACAAAGATTGGCAAAGCGAGCCACCTATTTGTAACAATGCGGTCAATCTTGTCAGATGTTGTCATAACATTTTTGGGATTGCGCACATAGCAGCTCTTGATAATTGTTGCAATGTATTCATAACGACCATTTGCAATAACCGACTCAGAATCGTCGTCGTACTTTTTCTCGATGTCTGCAATTGTTTTCTCAAATTTGCTCATAATCTGAGAAGCTTCCACATTCTCGCCGAGCTGCTCGGCTGCTTTTTCGTCGCGCTCAAACATCTTGACTGCAAAGTATCTCTTAAATGTATTGTCTACAGTTGATGGGAGCTCGCCTTCGATTGTTGCGATAGCAGCCTCAACATCATCTTCAAATTTATGAGAAGCAGCTGGAGCTTGGCCTGCGCTCGCAGTTTGAACTGCCTTTTCAACAAGCTCCTCAACGCCAGTGCCCTTCATGGCCGATATCGAAACAACCTCACAACCAAGTTGCTCAGATAGCTTTTTGTAGTCGATTTTATCGCCATTTTTTTCGATTAGATCGCCCATGTTCACAGCAATAAGAACAGGAATTCCGAGCTCTAGCACTTGAGTTGTTAGATAGAGATTGCGCTCGATATTAGTTCCGTCAATAATGTTTATTATTGCGTCTGGCTTTTCTTCAACAATGTAATTTCTGGCAATCACTTCTTCTAGAGTGTATGGGGAGAGTGAATAAATGCCTGGCAAGTCTGTAATGGTGATGTCTGTGTGGCCTTTGAGCTTGCCTCCTTTTTTCTCCACAGTAACGCCTGGCCAGTTTCCAACATACTGATTGGAACCGGTTAGCTTGTTAAACAGTGTGGTTTTGCCGCAGTTTGGGTTTCCCACAAGAGCTATCGTAGACATATAGCTGCTTTCCTTCCTTTCCTATCGCTTTGCAAGATTGTTGACATAAGTTTGTAAGTTTGCTTCGATTAACTTTATGCCGCTAGCTCGCGCCTGCGAAAATGTTTGGTTACTTCCTTGTTTGTTAAATTTGTTCGCCGTCTGGTGTGGACGTTTTTTGCCGTCTGTTTTAGACAATTTTGTTAGCCCTCTGCACTCGGCAATTGCCCTTGGCAACTTTGTTAGCTTAGGCTAACACGTAGATGAAAAAAATGTGGCCTTCTTGCCACTTCTCATTGGATACATCTACAAAATCCATGAGAATAATTTTTGTGAGACCTCGGAGGGCTCTGCTTTGAAGCTGCTTTAAGACAACTTTCAAGAACCTTTGAAGCCAACTAAATCTAAAGCCTACTAAGCCTACTCCACTTCTACCATCTCTGCATCGCCTTTGCGCAAAGAAAGCTCATAACCTCTAATAGTAAACTCTACAGGATCGCCTAAAGGAGCAACTTTGCGAATATAAATCTCGCAACCTTTGGTGATGCCCATATCCATGATTCTGCGCTTAATTGCTCCAGAACCATTGAGCTTTACAACCTTAACTGTTTCGCCCTTCTTGGTTTCTCTTAGTGTTCTCGCCAATTCTTAAAACCCTCCTTTGTGTCTTAATATCTATGCTACCTACAGTCATCTAAATGCAAAAACCTAAATTGTATACAAACGTATATTGCTAGCTGCTCTCATCTGTAAAGAACAGCTATTTTAGCCATAAAATTAGTGCGCAAGTTTTGCGGGCGGGCGTGCCTAAACTGTAATCGATTGCGCTAGGTCGTATCCAATAGCAACCCTCGAGCCTTTAACGTTAACAATAATGTTTTTGCCCGAATGCGAAATCACAGAAATAGGAGCACCTGGCACAAATCCAAGATCCTCTAGGTGTGCATGCAATTTTGCATCGCCCACAATTCTTTTTACGTGATACTTGCCATCTTGTTTAATTTCTGCGAGCACCATTTTGCTACTCCTCATCAATGTTTATGCCGAATGTATTTAGTGCAAGATGCATTTGCTTTGCGTGAGCACATACGCGTGTGTATTATTCGTGCTTGTGCTTTTATACTTTTATGCGTTTACGCTCTTACGCTTCTTTTGATTCTATGCATCGTTGCACAACATTTCTAGAGTGAATGTTAGATAAGGAAAACAAAAATGTCAACCGTCGTAAACTTTTTCTCGGCAAATTGTAAACCATCGTAAACTTTTTGGTGCAAAATTGGTTGAATTTGTATAAAAATCAGTGTTTTATCGGCACTTTTGTATTTGGGAAACAAGAAACCGCTAGGCACCGTTGACAAGGTCTTTCACTACCTCGCTAGCAATAATTAGTCCCATCACCGATGGAGCAAACGGCGTGCTACCAGGAACACTTCTTCTTCCTTGTGCGGGTTTTTCGAGTGCGGTGGTTTCGCCGTTAAGACAACCCTCGGCATCTTCAAAACTCTCATCGTTTGCCGCAACTTTATGTTGCACGGGAGCCTCGCGCGAATAAACTACCTTCAGTGAACTCACGCCTCTTCGCCTAAGTTCTTTTCTCATAACCTTTGCCAGTGGACACACACTTGTTTTATAAATATCTGCAACCTCAAACTTTGATGGATCTAACTTATTGCCTGCGCCCATAGCACTAATAACTGGAGTATGCGCCGCCTTTGCGCACTCGATAATGGCGAGTTTTGCTGTAACGGTATCTACCGCATCTACAACATAATCAAAAGATTTAAAGTCAAACTCGCTTGCATTTTCTTGCAAGAAAAAACATTGTCTCGCGTCTACCTTGGCGCTTGGGTTTATGTCTTGTACGCGGCTTAGCATAACTTCTACCTTAGGCTGGCCCAAGGTGCTATGCAGCGCAACAATTTGACGGTTGAGATTTGTGAGGTCTACTATGTCGGCATCAACAATAGTGAGGTTCTCAACTCCGCTTCTTGCCAATCCCTCAACAACATATCCGCCAACTCCACCTACTCCAAAAACTGCTACATGCGAAGCCTTAAGTTTGCTTATTGCATCTTGTCCCAATAAGAGTTGTGTTCTTGAAAATTGGTTAGTCATTTTATCTCTAATGTAGTGTTTTTGAAGCTCGCTGTGTGCTTAGAGCTCGACTATTAAAACTCCACGTGTTCTACGTTCGTGCCTAGCTGTTTTTTATTTATTTTACAATAATTCGTCATGTGTACCAGTTCGCGTTAATGATTGCTTTGAATGTTTCTAAGTAATGGAGCTGTCGATCATGAAAAATGCACATAGCAGGCTCTTGCAAAAGTCCGCATAGGGCACACGTTTTAAGAGATCTCCCTTTTTTATGAATAACTCGCTATCGCAACAAGTCGTTCAACCTGCTGAGTCAAAAGCTCCTTATAATGCTCAATCCTATTAGCTAACAAGGGATTTTGCAACAAAACCTCTATAGCCTCTTCAACAAAACTCTCCAGCGCATCTTTTTGAACAATGGAAAAATCATCAACCAAAAGCAACTGTTTTGAGGGGCTTTCATAAAATTGCTTGCTCGTTGTGTGAAAAGTGCGGTGTTTTAGGTCATAGTCGTCCACATCAAACCAAAGGCAGTTTCCAGTATCAAAAATTGGTGCAGACCTACACTCTAGCGTATCGACATTTCGCACTATCCCAAAATTTCTAAAATGTCTGTCGGTGTTTGCAAGCATAGAATCGCAGATTATCATGTGCGAAATGGAGCTTTGAACCCCCTCAACCCCCAATTCCTCACAACAATTAACATAATGTGAGTATTTGCTCTCGTGGTTTTTTTGCTCATTCAACTTTGAAACCCATGCCGCAGGAATGAACTCCTCATTGCTTTGCAGAAAATTTGAGCAAACAGAATATGTTAGACTCCCGCGTTTCGCAAGTTTGTAATGAACAAATTCACCCCGCGCAAGCAAACGTTTGTAAAGATTTGTGGCAACAACCTCATTATACGGTTCTTGCTGCAGCCCACTACCTAGTTTATAGAGTTTTGGCTTGCCACCCTCAATCGTCCAAAATTTCTCTAGATTGCCATCTGATGTGTTGTTTGGATGCACGCCTTTTAAAATTCCGTTTTGGTATGACAAGCTTTCAAAATTATTGTTAAAAAAGTTGATATCCTCCCATTTAAGACCACTGTTTTCAGGACAAATCCACCATTGGTCACAAAGTGATAAACCGAGGTTTCGCATAACCAGCTCTTCTGGAACAAAAACGCCAGCTTCTTCCAAAAGATTTTCGATGTTGTGTCTCGATTGCGGGATTCCTCTGCCCGACCACCAAGAGTTAAAATCCCAAACTTTTATCTCGCTATTCTTTGATTGAATTCCAACAGGCAGTCTTTTGTTATCAAGAATATCTCCAACGTGAGTGAATGTTTTAAGTTGCGTATTATAGACCAATTGGAGAACTGGATATGTTTTGTTATGCAAAGCAAACTTAAGCTCTGATGCTCCTTCTCCGATTTTTGGTCTACCAGATTTTCTAGGGCAATCCGCTATTCTTGCTTTAACAGAGTCTTCGTCCACCAGCCAAACGCCAGATACTTTCTCTCCCTTAAGTTGACCTGTGCCAAGCAACTTTGTTACACGCCGAGTAGACACATTCAGCAACTTCGCAGTCTCGTTTGTAGAAAGCATGTTATCACTCCCAAATTAAACTATTCTTTATACGGAATATTTTAACATGGGGCTCGCTTAATTAAAATGTTCTGTTGGAGGAATAGTGGTCTGCTCTGTCTCTGTTTTAAGCTCTGAACTAAAGGCAACCAGCGCAAGAACAGGTATGCAAACAATCATTGCAAAAGAATAGCGAAAATAACAAAGCGGAGAGAGCATGTAAGTGAGAAAAAGCCCAAATATGATTAGAAATGCGAAGCGTGCGTCTTTTCGTTTGTTAAGAATAGCAATTGCACATAAAATGAAGAAAATCCAAGTATAGGTGCCAGTTTCAAATATCAGATTTAAAATAGGAATTTTGCTCCATAGTCCGCTATATACTGCCCTAGAGATAAAGTTATCAACTTTTGGCATCACACTTTGACGCTCAATTTTAATAAACTCGGCCTCGTAGTCTAATTTCTCCATTGTGTCATATTTCACATAGTCATGATACATCTTTGTGTCAGGATACGTTTTGAACGGATACCACCATCCAAGCGTATTCATCATAAAAGCGTCTCGGTAATTTCCCAAGTTCTTTGCTCCAACTTGAAAATAAAACTTTACATATCCTAGCATATCCTCTTTAACATGAGGTACATTTAATTTGTTCTTAGCTGCATCAGAAATTTCTTGCTCTCTCCAATACCATGAAACGTCATCTGTGATTCCAGGATAAAAATAGTTGAAAGTTTCTTTTTCATCGTCGGTAAAATTTTCTGGATTAGCAGCATATGATCTAACTAACTGCTGTGACGGAACACTACTCATCTCCTGAATTCCTGTTTGCGAATTAACGACTCCGCACACCTTATACACAGGACCTATCACAACCAACACCAAAACAATTGGCAAAAATAACAAACCTGCTGTTTTAAAGACCTTTCTCCTCAAAAAAAATGGTGCCATACATATCAAAGCAAATGCGTAAAGATAAAGTCCATTGTTTCTCATTAAACACATTAGGACAACGTAAATCACCAGACGAATTACGTCTCTAAACTCAACATTCTTGCCTTTAGAAATAATCTCTCCAATTTTGAATGATTCCACAATTACTAAAAGCAGAAACGCAGCAAAGAAAGTATCTTGACAGGAGGAAATTCCCATTATTACTATGAAAGGGTGAAATGAAAAAAATATAACTGTTACCCAGAAAAAGTACTTTGATTTGGACCTTTTGCCAACAAAAACTGAGGCCTTTAGTTGCGCGTAGGTTAAAAACAGAGCCTGAAACAAGATTGCACAAGAAAAAGCAGCTTCAACGCAGCCAAATTCCCTGCCCAGTTTAACCGCACCGCCAAGCAGCAGCGTGTATAGTACAGAATACTTGTCTGTAACTGGCACACTGCCGTCAGTCGAATTTAGTTGCAACACATGATATGGTGCATCGTGACTATATACTCCTGGCCAAGCAATTAACCAAAAAATCAACTGAGGGACAACAATAACCGCAACTGCAATTAAGGTATCTTTATGAGATGGCTGCCATTCCTCTCTCTCTCTCTCGCTCCCGCAAGTTGTCCTTAACAACAAGAGATAGATAGGGATGGTTAAAACTACAAACAATATAATTAAGGCGATAGTCCACTTAGGCGTAAATAACAAAAAGGATGTTGTATCATACAACCTTCCTGCCACTATTGAAAACGAAAGACCAAGTGACAAAACACAGGCCCAAATTGCTTGAAGCTTATGGATGGATTTTAATCTATATAATTTGTTTTCTACATTCGTTGTCATAGCGAAAAATTATACACGATGAGCCATCTCCTAGCTAGTTTAAAAAATTGCTTGTGCGCCAATACTTCAAGTGACTCAATGAATCGTACCTCTATAAATATTCTTTACATGCAAGCAAATTTAATGTAAAATACATGCATTATTCATGCACAATTCAAACATAGGAGTTAATATGCCAGCTCTACAAATAAGAGAGATGCCAGATGAATTATATATGCGCCTCAAAAATTCTGCCAAAATAAATCACAGAAGTTTAGCGCAAGAAACAATCAGCATGCTCGAACAAGCATTACAACCTGTGCATAATGATGTATACAATACTGCTGCTGAAGAAAAATCTATTGACAGCCGTTTTTTGCTTAAAGAAAAAATATTTAGGGAGCTCGATGAACTAAACGCAAAAGAAGATAAAATTTCTGCAAACAAAATTAAGCAACTATGCCTAGAAAACAAAGAAGAATTCTCAGATAGATTTGATGTTAATATGCTAGATTTAAAGGATAAAGAGCAATGATTGTTTTGGATACGTGCGCCGCAGTTCAGATTGCACTTGGCACGCAAGAAGGTCTAGCCCTGCGTTCATTAATATTGGAAGATGAAGAAATAATTGTTCCTTCTCATTTTAATGTTGAACTATTAAACGCTTTATGCAAAATAGCTCGCGGTGGATTGATTTTAAAAAGCAATGTAGCACTTTACTACAACGCAATAAACAAAATTATCACGCAGAGAATTGACTCTAATGGTTTTGAAGCAGAAATTATTCATGAATCGCTCAGATTAAAACACTCGGCATATGATATTTTTTATTTGATTTTAGCAAGAAGAAACGCAGCTACATTATTAACTGTTGATAAGAAACTTCAAAAACTATGTCTTGAAAACCATGTTGACTGTGTATTGCCAGTAGATATTTCTAACTAGATTTTATGTGTATTTTTAGTGAATCCATTTTAAAATAGAAATCCTGTGCCGAGCTTTGCGCAGTTAATACTGCGCTAAGTTCGGCACAGGATATTAATATTTGAGTTTGATTATCAGTCAAAATGCCACTGCACCAAAACTCCATAATGACAAGGTAAATTGTCATGGACGTTTGATTATCAGTCAAAATGCCACTGCACCAAAACTCTTTGTTGATAGTCACGGGGTGGACTTCAAGTTTGATTATCAGTCAAAATGCCACTGCACCAAAACCAGTTGGCGCAAAATCCCCACTGCGAGAGGGACGTGCAGTTCGACTGAATCCGTTCCTTAATTAAGCAAAAAGTGCTGGTCAATAGCATAGTTTTTATTATTGCAGATCTTTAGCAACTCGTCTCCGGAATTAATTATAAAGACCGTTAATTTTAGCGAAAAAACTTCTTCACAAAAACAATTAAGGTCGTTTTCATTCAAAAAACTTCCGAGATTTACAAAAAATAACATCTTCTCAGGTGCAACATCTGCAACAAAATGAAGAAACGATATTAAACTTTCAAGCAGCGGCGATGTCTCATCAACATCACTAGAATAACCAAAGGTTTTGAGATATTTCTTTACGTCAAATTCTACACTAAAATCGTAATCGCAATTAAAATTTTTGTTGGCGTCGGCAAGAGTTTGATTTAAAAGCAGTTGAAGCTCATTAACCTTAATCAAAACGCTGTCATTAAATCTAACTGCATCTTCAATTTTTTGAAAAAGATTTTTTAGCAAGGTGGGATTTTTAAAAGGAAGATCAAATGGGTTTACAATCGGCAAAGACATTTTAGAAAAGCTAACTTCCTTTTCGCCTTTGTAAAATGCAAATCTTTCAATCCAATCTCCCGAACCTTCAAGCAAAGAAGATACAATTCGAGAGAAAAGTGTCTTGTTTGCAATCGCGAGCGAGGTAGTTGAGCCTTCATCGATTAAAATTGGCTCGTCAATTCCTTCTAATATCAGTTTATATGACAACAAAATCCTCCATTGTATCCACTTCATCATAAGGCTCTCGACTGCCTGTTATATAAGTCATCGAAGCAAATTGTTTTTCTGTAACTTTTAGCACCTGCACTAGACCAGCCGGTGGTTTATTTTCTTGGAGTTTCTTAATTGCAGCCGCGGCATTTGCTTCGTTTGTTGTAAGCTTCACATAAACCGACTCTTGAATCATGATATATCCTTGCTTTAGCAAGAATTTTCTGAAGAGCCTATAATTTCTCCTGTCTTTGGCTGTCTTAACAGGCAAATCAAAAAATACCATTAGTCTCATGAATCTATACCTATAGCTCATCTTCCACAATCCTAAACTGCGAAATATTGCCGACCATGATTTTCTTATTTAAAGCATTAAAACAATCTTGAACATAAAGCGAAACTACCGACGAAACTTTATATTGTCCGTCCTTGTATAAAACAATCATAGTGGGAGTTGAGAGAAGTGTCAATCTTAGCTCACGAGTGAAATCTCCCACATAATTATCAAACACTGTGCGATCTATAATGGGACGAAAAGGCTCCATCAAATCACAAGCCAAGTTGAACTGGTTATACTCATTTCTGTGACAAATTCCAACTTGGGTCATATACCCTCTGGCGGCAATTTCCCTTGAAACCATTGCTAGCAAAATTGAATAGCCATAATTAAGAGCTGCATTTAGTGGATTGTTATCTTCCCTCGAAAAATCTAAGCCAAATAAACTTGCAAAATAAATTCTTGCCGCTTGGGCCTCCCTATTTGTTGAATCTCCCGACTTAACGGACTTGGCAAACCCATATAACGTGTTGGAATTTTTGAGATCTCTGTCCGCCAAAAGGTTAGCTTGCTGCTCTATTTTGTGCCTAACAACAGATTGCCAAACCTGCTTTTTGCTAACTTCTCCCCATGCAATTTGTTCTTGTATTCTTTTTGAACAGTTATGGGCTCCATATATTGGGAGATATTGACCAACAGGAAGATGTCTTTCATCACAAAAAACCGTCATAATTTTTGACTTTGCAAGCTCGGATGCAAGGTAGGCACTAAAATAAACTTGATTGCTTTCAACAATTATGGAAGAAATTTCTGATAGAAGATATTTTTGAACACCATCTTCGAGGCGTACTTCCATATAGCCCCCTCTATAAGCGAGCTTACAAGGTCTTTCTATAACAATCGTTCTAAATCCCATAGTCTACATATCTGTTAGTCGAGTTCTTTTCTCCAACATGCCAGTGACTGACTGGTCAATAAGAACAATTTTGTCCGCCCTTGTTTCTAGAGAATAGCTACTCATTCGTCCCGCTCCACCAGAAGTGCCTCCAAAAGGTTTAGAGTTAAAACGATCCTTCTCAGCCTTTATAAGAGGCAGAATCATTTTTAACAACTCAACTTTCTGTTCAATACTATTGCTATCGTAATTTTCTTTTATAGTATCTGCCTTCATTTTCATATATAACTCCGGCGCGTAGTTATAAATAAAATCAAAGACTTCTTTGACTAGACGGTCCACATCTTCTTCGCTCGGTATCTCGCCCTTAAATATTTTTTTAAAAATCATCGTATCATACTGCGAAAATGCCATTTGCATTGCATTTCTAACTTCTTTAGGAGACACGTAGTAAAATAAATTTCCCTCAAGCTCCAGTAATTGATTTAACAAAATCTTGGGGCGAATAATCTTTACTAGCTTTAGTTTGCTATCTTCACATAGCGTAGCTTCGAGTTTGCCGTAATCGCGCACATCATTTTTCTTTACAACAGGAATTGAAGCAAACTTTATCTTTTTGCGGCCTTTCTTATCCTCACATAAATAAACACATCCATAAGAAGGATTGAGGTTATTGTATGAACCATATTTTTTGGGATCAAGACCCTCTTTGACAGGCAGAGTATTATTACTAGAGCGCGGAGAAACTACATTTGAATCCCAAAAAGCCCCAGCCTTCTCTTCCACCATCCTAGAAATATAAACTTGCTTGTAATCTAGGACTTTTCTTATGCGAGCAATCTCAGCTTCAGCATTCCAGTCGTCTTCAAAAACCTCACCAGTTTCCTTATTAAATCCTGACTTCAAAAAACAGGAAACAAAAAATCCTCCGCTGCCTGGAATATTTTTTCCAGGACGGTGTCCCGAAGCCGTTTTCTTTACAAAATCTTGAACGACTTTCGTCATAGCAATTGGATTTTCATAGGCAACAGGGTGTCTCTTTTTGATAAACATTCCAACTCTGCATGCAAGATAAGCATCATGCGCATGGTGAAAATCATTTATCTCCCTGCATTTAAAAAAATCACATTTTTCGCGCAAGCCCGAAGTAACAGACGCTTTAACAAAATGAACATTTGTTTCGGGATATTCTTGTGCAAGCAAGTCCTTCATAGATTTAACAATCTGATTGGTTTCAACGAGTTGCCTTGCGATAAAGCCTTTAATTGCTTTTTCGGATATATTCTCTCTGGTTAAATTATTAAATTTCTTATCCGAAATAAGCCCCGCTGTGTGACATTCTTCCCAAAATTTTCTCATTTTCTTTCGAACGCTTGGACTCAACAATAAATCGTCTAATTTGCGTTCATTTTCTTCAGATAAAACTAAAACCTTATTGTCTAGGCTGTCATCTTTTATGTAGCACTGCGGAATAATATGATCCACATGATAATGATCGCGCTTATCTATATCCAATTCTTTGCCCGAATACATGCATTTGCCCCGCTGCAAAAAATAGAGAAAGAGTCTATCATCAGCAAGATCATCATTTGTTTTGTTTTTAAACTCCTCCCAAACTTTTTCGTCTTCTTCTTTAAACTGCTCAAGAGCCTTTTCTACACTTTCGTATCGAGTAGTAGTGCGTTTGCCCTTCTTCTTCTCGTCATCATCACGCGTGTACTCGATAAAAATATTTTTGGGAGCTTTGCCAGCCAAGCGCACAATCTCGTCTACAATTCGCATTGCCTGATTAACGGTTCGCTTAAGCGCAGGAGAACCTGGAAGCGACTGAACAGAGAGATCTTCAATCTTCTCCTCGTTAATTTTATCTACTATCTCTTCAAATCCATAATAATCATCGTGGTAAATCTCCATGAAGATTTGCGATGCACCAATGGGGAATTTAGGCAAATTATTCTGATTGCCCTCCCACAAAATGTCCATGATAGATTTTTGACCGTTGTCAGTGTTTGCTTTTATTTCTCGAAGCAGTTTATCGGAAAGTCTTCCCCAGCCTGAATAGTTTTTCTTCAAAATTTTCTTTATCTGGCTCGAATCGAGAACCTCTCCATAAGCATCCTTTATTTTTCTTTTTAAAATATCTTTATCTTGATATAGAGATTTCCAAAGAATAATCTCTTCTGCCATTTCAAACTGTGCCGTGCTTAATGTCTCAACGCCAAGTATGTTACAAAAATCATTCCACGAACTTAATTTTGAAACAAAACCACTATCGCCTTGCGCTCCAGAAATCTCTACATTTTCTGTTAAGCATTTATTGTTTTCTTTCAACCACTTTTTAATACTTTCATAAGACACAGTCTTTTTTCTCATGAACAGATTTTTGACAATTCCTTGTCTGGTACTAGTATCAAAACGATGCTTTTTATCTCCATCCTCACTAAACTTAGCGCCATTAAGTTCATTTAGCACACAGAAAAACTCATACACAAGAGAACACTTAGGCAAAACTCGTTCTTGATAGATATAAGTGCAAGTGCCAATCATTCTATTCATAAAGTTATTAGCACTTTTATCTTTATCGATTATTTTGTCCCAGTTCCAAGGGTAAATCGTTTCGCTCTCTTTGCCCTCAATCCTTTCACTCCAAGCAAAACGATTTTCCCCAAACGCATCTTTTCTAGCACTTTTTGTTGTTAGTGGACCAACATAATAAGGAATCCTAAACGTCACAATTGAGTTTAGTTTGTCTTTCTCGTCTATTAAAAACTTGTAGAATTTCCCTTGCTTATCAATAATTGCATTCATTTCTTCAAGATGGAGCTGAAAGGGTATGGCGCCGCTTTCACCTGTTTTTTGACGCTTTAAGAAAGAGTCGTCTTCAATTCTAGACATTATTGACAAGATACACTCTTCATCCTCAGCTTCCAACTTAAGAGCTTTCACTTTTTCAACTATTGATTCTTTGTCTTTAGATTTTTGCGTAGACTGCTCTTCAGGATCCTGATCACTCTTTAAAAGAGTTTCAAAGATTGCCTTTACTTCGCCAATGAATTTTTTTCGGTCCGCAGCACCTCGTTTTAAGTTATATAGCGTATAACCTTTTGCCTTAGCTGGGTTATAGCCAGAACCATCCTCATAAAGTTCACCTCTAAAAAAGCTGTCATACTTATCTGGACTAAACTTACGAATAAAACTTTTTAGATGTTTTAGATCTTTTTTGTAATCTTCATAAGACTTAACTTTTGCAACAGAAATGCTATCTTCGCCTTGCAAGATATTCATTAAAATCGAAGATGAATAAACTGCCTGCAAAGCTTCAAACAATGCAAAGCCATCGTCAAGTTTTTCTTGAAATTCTTCGACCTTTTCCTCATTTGTTAGGTCAAATTTTTTATCTTCGGAGTCTTCATCGCCAAATATTTTATTAAAATCAACCGAGTAGCCCAAAACTGCCTTAGCAAAATACTCAGGCATTTTCTTATCTATAGTTGATAAACCCACAAAAAGTTTAGTGAGTTCGTCTTTCTTATCAGCGCGTTTAATTAATGTGTCTTCGATTATTTTTTCGCAAGCGTCAACATCAATTTCAAAATTAAAATCTTCAAAACCTTTTTGCTCATAAAAGTCATTTGTTGCAAGAACTAAATCTTCAAGTGCAATTTTGGCATTGGCATTTTTGGCTGTTAATCCCTTGTTTTCTTGATATAAAAAGTTGCCTCTATACTTAACAATATTATGAAAAGCAATATAGATAAGCCTAATATCCTGCTTTTCATCTGTTTCCATTAAGAATTTGCGCAAATGATAAATAGTTGGAAATTGTTGGTAATATTGCGACTCAGCAAAGTCGCTTCCATTGAAAATGGGGTGGTGAAAATCTCTATCATCTGCAACCTTAAAAGAATTGTTTAGCCTATTAAAAAACTCGCTGTCAACGTTGCTTATCTCTGGAGCAAAAATTTCTTGAAGCAGGTTTATGCGCTGGCGTCTTCTAATAATTCGCCTCCTTTGACCTCGAATACGTCTGGATTTTGCTGCAGTCTCGGCATTCGGATATATTCTCGAGCCCCAAGTTGGTCTTCCCTTAAAATAACAAAGATCTCCCGACTCATCATCAACCACAGCCCAACCACAAGAGCCCGTTCCAGCGTCAATTCCAATGTTGTAGTTAGCTTCAGATGTGCGATAGTCCTTTAATTTCATATTATCCCCCTGATTTTTTTGGTACCTATCCTTTAAAAAACTGCTAAAATGATTATATCTTGATTATCAGTCAAGATGCTACTGCGAGTCAAAATAAGGCTCTGCCATAAATCTCCGCATTTGCATCTCCGCATTTGCGGTTGGACGTGTAGACGTCGTACAAAGGAACCGAGAGGTTCCTTTTTTTATTCCCCCAACTTTTGCAGTCGCGCTTATTTATTTGCCCATTTTTATAAAAGAATCAATCGTCTTTGCAATTATAAACTTGATCTAGAACGGCGACTACTTCTTCTGCAACCTCATGAGGAATGCCCTTAACAGCAGAAATCTGCTCAACACTTGCATTACGCAAATTTTTGACTGAGCCAAATTCTTTGAGCAAAAGTTTTTTGCGCTTGGGTCCTAAACCCTCGACGCTGTCGAGCACAGATTCGGTCATACCTTTTCCACGCAACTGACGATGATATGTAATTGCAAAACGGTGGGCCTCGTCTCTTACGTGCTTAATTAGATAGAGAGCCGGAGAGCCAAGCGGCAAATACACGGGTTGATCCGACCAAGTTACAAAAAGTTCCTCGTCCGATTTTGCCAAGCCAACAAGTGGAATATCGCTCAGTCCCATCTCTAAAAGCTGAGCTTGAACTGCATTAAGTTGTGGCTTGCCTCCATCTAACACAATAAGGTCAGGCTTGCTTGCAAATCGCGCATCTGCGCGGTTTTTCTCAGAAAAGCGCCGCTCCAAAGTTTCGCGCATCATGGCAACATCGTTTGCTTCTGGAGTTTGCATGCGTATTTTAAAACGTCTATATTGCGATGAGTCTACCCTGCCCGCGCTAAATACAACCATCGAAGCCACCGAGTGTTTGCCATGAATTGTTGAAATATCATAGCACTCAATACGCATTGGAGGGGCGGGTAATGCTAGCGCACTTTCGAGCTGAAGCAATGCGTCGTTGACTCTCGCCTCATCATAACGTGTGCGAATTTTAAAGCGCTGCAGTGAGTGCTTGGCGTTAGAACTTGCTAGCTGCAACAGGTCATGTTTTTCGCCCTTTTGCGGCACTTTTATGCGCACCTTTGCTCCATGCTTTGAAGCGAGTTTGCTCGTGAGCCATTCCTCAAGAGTCGATGGATCCTCAACTTCACTTTCGACCACAACCTCGCGAGGAATTGCTGTGGCTTTGTCGTAATAGCGAACCAAAAAGGTCTCAATAAGGTCGGCTGTGGGCACGTCTAGTCCCTTATTCAAAATAAACTCGCAGGTGTTTATGATTGTGCCTTCGCGCACAACAAATACGTTTGCGCCAGCAATTGTGTCTTCACGATAAAAACCAACTACGTCGCAGTCAAGATCTCTACTAAGCTCCACATGTTGCTGAGTTTGCAAGCCCTCAACAATGTTGATGCGATTTCGGTATCGAGCTGCTTTTTCAAAGTCGAGGTCGCAGGCGGCGTCCTCCATTTTTATACGCAGAGCCTCTAAGAAATCTCTTCGCTGACCCGACAAAAACTTCTCAACCGCAGCCACCGATTGGGCATATTCTTCCTCAGTGCATGCTCCACAACAAGGGCCAGGACCTAGTCCGACGTGATAGTCAAAGCAAGGCTTTCCGCTAGCACCTACGCCAGCTGCAACACCATCACCAGCCGCAGCCCCATCACCGCCCCCCGCAACAGCAACATACTCGTCACCACGCTCAAGAGCTCGACGCAAAGCCTTATACTGCGCACAACTCGCCGAGCAAATCGGGGTCACATGCCTCACAACATCCACAAGTTTGCGGGCTGCACGAGAGTCGGTATAAGGACCAAAATACCGCGAAGTAGCAACGTGCTTTTCACGCGTGTACTTAATAGCCGGAAATTTGTCACCCTTAGTAATTGCAACATATGGATAGCTTTTATCGTCACGAAAATCCACATTAAAATAAGGATCATACTGGTTGATTAAGTTCTTCTCTAAGACCAAGGCCTCGTGCTCATTATCAACCACTATGTAGTCAAATGAACGCACCTGCTCCATCATAAACGGAATCATCACGCGCTCGTCAGATTGCAAAATATATTGCATCATGCGGTTGCGCAGCTGCTTGGCCTTGCCAACATAAATCACTTCACCAGCGGCATTTTTCCACAAATACACCCCTGGCAACTGAGGAACCTTGCGAACTTGCTCTCTAAGTTCTAGGGAGTGCTCTCCACACGCAAGAGCTTCATCCGCAACCCCCGATGAATTTTTATCCCCTAGAGTGCCATCGCTCATGCTCAGTCTCGCTTAAGCATCTTGGCAATAAAGTGTCCGGTGTAGCTGCCTTTGCATTTGGCAACTTCTTCGGGGGTTCCTGTGGCAACAATTGTGCCTCCCCCATCTCCACCCTCAGGACCTAGGTCAATAATCCTATCAGCCGACTTAATAACATCGAGGTTATGCTCAATAACAACCACCGTATTGCCACGGTCCACAAGACGCTGCAACACTTCCAAAAGCATCTTTACATCTTCAAAGTGCAAGCCAGTGGTGGGTTCATCTAGAACATAAACGGTCATTCCAGTCGAACGTTTGCGCAGCTCACTAGCCAATTTTACACGCTGAGCCTCCCCACCAGACAAGGTTGTTGCAGGCTGCCCTAGGCGCATATAGCCCAAGCCAACATCATACATAGTTTGCAGCTTGTTTTTTATCTGCGGAATAAACTCAAAAAATTCAAGCGCAGTTTCTACAGTCATGTTGAGAATATCCGCCACATTTTTACCCTTATATGTAATTTGGAGCGTCTCGCGATTATAACGCGCACCCCCACACACCTCGCAAGGCACATATATGTCGGGCAAAAAGTGCATCTCAATTTTTAGATGACCATCACCCGCACACGCCTCACACCTGCCGCCCTTTACATTAAACGAAAAGCGTCCAGGTCCATAGCCGTGCATTTTTGCCTCTGGAGTGGAAGCAAAGAGCTGCCTCACATCATCCCAAAGTCCAATATAAGTTGCTGGATTTGACCTAGGAGTGCGCCCGATTGGAGACTGGTCGATGTCAATAATTTTGTCTACTAGGTCTAGACCGCGCACCTTTTTATATTTGCCCACGCGTCTGCGTGCGTTGTTGAGCTTATTTGCCAAAAGGGGTGAGAATGTGTCTGTAATTAGCGACGACTTCCCCGAACCAGAAACACCCGTAACAACCGTAAACGTTCCAACGGGAATTTTTGCAGTTACGTTTTTGAGGTTGTTCTCGCAACACCCCGTAATCTCAATCATTCCTCGCTTAGGGTTGCGCCTTTTATCTGGAATTGAAATTGAACGCCTGCCAGATAAATAGTCACCCGTAATCGACTCTGCGCAAGCCTCCACCTCAGCAGGAGTTCCCGCTGCAACAACACGCCCGCCGTTTTCTCCAGCAGCTGGGCCCATATCCACAAGGTAGTCGGCCTCGCGCATTGTGTCTTCGTCGTGTTCCACAACAATTACTGTGTTGCCCATGTCTCTTAGACCTTTTAGGGAGTCGATTAAACGCTGGTTGTCGCGCTGGTGCAAACCAATGGAGGGCTCGTCTAGAACATATAGCACGCCCATCAAGCCAGCACCAATTTGAGTTGCTAGGCGAATGCGCTGGGCCTCCCCTCCCGAAAGAGTAGCCGTAGCACGGTCGAGCGTTAGATAATCGAGCCCAACGTTCACCAAAAAGCTCAGCCTCGATATAATCTCTTTAACTATGCGACCTGCAATCATTTGCGCCGCACCATCAAAGCTAAGCGACTCAAAAAACTCTAGAGATTTTGCAGCCGTCATTTGGGTTACCTCATGGATATTTTTGCCCCCCACCGTAACTGCCAAAACCGACGGCTTCAAACGCGACCCGTGACACGTATTGCACTCAATCGTGGCAAAGAAAGCCTCGAGGCGATCCCTTGTGCGGTCGCTATCTGTAGACTGATATTTCTCCTCAACGATCTTAATCAGGCCGTCCCACTTAATGGTCCAATGCGTATCGCGCCCGTCAACCGTGTGATAGTTCACCTTAATTCGCTTATCAATTCCATACAACATGGCGCGTTTGACCTTAGGGGAATACTCCTCCCAAGGCGTATCTAGGCTAACGCCTAAGTAATCCGCAGCTGCCTTCATAATTTGTGGAAGATAGTTAGACTTCATCGAAAGAGCAGCGCACGCCCCCTCCGAAAGCGACAAGCGCGTATCGGGAATTATTAACTCGGGATCAACCTCTCTGCGAGAACCTATGCCCATGCAATCTGGACATGCACCATACGGTGCATTAAATGAGAAGTCGCGCGGATTGAACTCGTCAACCGAAAAGCCATGCTCGGGGCAAGCTAGGGCGAGCGAAAACACCTCCTCGCTTTCTACCTCGCGATTTTTGCCCAAGAACTGCACAATCACAGTGCCCTCTGAGAGAGTTGTTGCAGTTTCTATAGCTTCTGCGAGTCTTGAAGTTACCCCCTCTTTTATAACAATGCGGTCGGTAATTACGTCTATATTGTGCTTGAAGTTCTTCTTTAGCTCAATTTTGTCGGCCAGTTCTCTAATCTCTCCATCTACACGAACGCGCGTGAAGCCTTGCGCACGCAAGCCGTCGAGGAGTTTGACATGCTCGCCTTTGCGTCCCGAAACAACGGGAGCCAAAACAACTATGCGGTTGGAGGATTTTTTGGTGGATGCGGTGTTTGCGCTGCTTGCATCTTCGGTAACATCGCCTGCACCAGCACCGCCTGCGCCCTCCGCACTACCCGTGCCAACGCCGTCGCCTGCGCCCGCGCCGCCTGCGCCCGCAGCGCCGTCCGCGCCCGCAACACCCGCAGCACCGCCTGCACTGCGACTCAAAACAACGTCAACCACCTGATCAACAGTTTGCTTAGCGATGGGCTTGCCACATACAGGACAATGCGGAATACCAACCCGCGCAAAAAGAAGACGCAGGTAATCGTATATTTCTGTAACTGTGCCAACAGTTGAACGCGGGTTTTTAGATGTGGTTTTTTGATCAATAGAAACCGCTGGCGAAAGCCCGGTAATTGAGTCGAGGTCGGGCTTTTCTTTTTGCCCCAAGAACTGTCTTGCATAAGACGAGAGTGACTCCACATATCTGCGCTGCCCCTCTGCATAGATTGTGTCAAATGCAAGCGAAGACTTTCCCGAACCCGAAAGTCCGGTGATCACGACCATTTTATTTCTTGGTATTTCCACAGTTACATTTTTTAGATTGTGCTCGCGAGCTCCGCGAACAATTATGCTATCTTGCAAATTTGCTGCAACTCCTTAACGCTCAACTCCACGCAACATCCAGCAACTGCCCGCAACTACCAAAACTTCCAAACACAAAAACACACTTACTCGCCTGTAGTAACTGTGCCATCGTCGTTGCGCGTTATAGTGAGCGTGCCTAAACCTTCGTCGGTTGTATTCAAATCAACCTTCTTGTTATTCACATTTACAGTCACATACGTTGGGTTTCCAATTTCTAACACCGCTTGTTTTGTGACAGTATATTCAAATTTTTGGGGACCTGCCACTTGCTCAGCTAAAGGCGTGGAGTCGTCGGTTTTAATTTGCATCCAACTACTGTGGTCAGCCTCAAGAGACACCACTAATGCAAACGACGTTGTTGATTGGTTCCTTATATCAGGCGTAGCAGTAATTGCGGCAGCTTGCTCTTTGGATACGGAGCTTTCCGATGTTGAGGAGCCCCCCGTTACTTGCACTGTGCTGCTGCCATTGTTATCCGATAAATTTGGAGTTGAACTGCCAGAGGCTCCACATCTAGAGAGCGTCGACACCAAAAATATGAAAATGATAATTACAGCAATTGCTATAACAGCTTTTCTAATATCGATGCGCGACAGCAAGCTCGAAAGCAAGGTTTCTTGATTTAGTGAGCGAGTGCCGGTGCTTTTGGCGATATTGCGCTGCCTGCGCGATTTATGCTGACGCGGAACAACGTCTTGGCTTCTTGCGGGTTTTCTGTTGTTGCGTGCGTTTTGGGGGTTGCGGTCTGTGCCTCGGTTCGAGCCTTGGCTCGGTCTACGACCGCGATTTGCGCCGCTTCTGCTGCCTCCACGCGATGGTGCAGCCCCTCTAGGACCTCTAGAGCCTCTACTTGAGCCCGACCCCGACCTAGGTCTTCTGCCATCTGCACTTCTAGATGGTCTTCTAGTTCCACTTTGACCTGCGCGCTGTGCTCCGCTATAACCGCCGCCATAGCTATCGCCTGCAGCTCCCTGCATGCCCGCTCTGCCGTCATAAACATCCTGAACTTCCAGCGACTCATCATCCCAATACTCAGGGTCTTGCGCCCCTCGATCTTGAGCATATCCGTCATCATAGACATCACGCGTATATCTATCATGTTCTCTAGATGAGCCACTGTGTCTTCTGTTGCCATGCATCCTTTGCCCAGACTCTTGCTCATCCTGAGCGCGTTTTGCTTTGCGAGCTTCGAGATACGCCCTGTTATTAGATGTGAGCTGAACATTAGTTACAGTAGATGCGTTTAAGGCTGCCTCGTGCTCAAAGTCGCTATAAGCAGCTAAAAATGCACGCGTAACGGCGTTGGGGTCTAAGCCAAGATACCTCGCATAGGCACTCACTTGATTGCGCGAAAAAGCCTTTGCAGGCATGTTTGTAAAATCTTGCATTTCAATGGCGCGAACGATGTCGTTGCGAATACGCAGCGCATCAGAAACTTGTTGTATGGAAAGACCAGCATTTCTTCTAGCAGATGCCAGTTGTTCTCCAAAACCAAAATCGGCCATTGTTAAATCCTCTTGTTTCGCTGCAGCATATGCCATTTTGTGCTACAGATACATTCACAATCAAAAGCGCAAAACCAAATGTTTGCACGTTAAAGCAATTTTGCTAACCCTAAATAAACTTGCTAACTTTTTATTTTACTAGTATATATCAACTTTTCTAGAGACCATTTTGCTCCATAACCTTTAGGCTTTCGAGCTCCATCTGATCTATATATACTTCTCGAGGCTTGCTTCCGTTTGCAGGTCCTACAATTCCTTTGTCCTCTAGCATGTCCATAATTCTGCCCGCGCGAGCATATCCAACCTTTAGCCTGCGCTGAATTGCTGAGGTCGATCCCATGTGCGAACTAACAACAATATCGGCTGCTTGCCACAGCAAATCTTCATCAGAGGTGCCCCCTCCTGCTCCCCCGCTGGACCCGCCATCTTCCAAAATTGGAACCGAGGTCGTAAAGATATCCTCATGATAATCGGGCTTAGCTTGTTCACGCAAGAACTTGCACACTTTGTTGATTTCGTCTTCACCAACAAAACAGCCTTGTATGCGCAAAGGTTTTCCAAATTCTGGCTTGCTAAATAGAAGGTCGCCAAGGCCAATTAAGTGCTCTGCGCCGGTTGTGTCGAGAATAACCCTAGAGTCAATGCCCGATGCAACATTAAACGCAATGCGGTTCGTGATGTTGGCCTTGATAAGTCCGGTGATTACATTTGTAGAGGGTCGCTGCGTTGCCACAATCATGTGAATGCCAGCTGCACGCGCAAGCTGGGCAATGCGGCTGATAGAAGTCTCGACCTCTTTGCCCGCCACCATCATAAGATCAGCCAGCTCGTCTATAACAATCATCATGGAGGGCATCTGCTCCCACTCGTCAAACTCTTCTTCTTGCAGCTCTGTTAGCTCTGCACTCAGCTCCTCGCTAAGCTCGCCCTCGTCGTTGCGCTGTTCTTCAATCTCTTTGCAGCGTTTCTCAATTTCCTCACGACGTTTCTCCTGCTCCTCTAGCGCATCAGCTCTTAGTTTGGAATATTGTGTTATGTTTCTTGCACCCACCTCTTCAAAAAGCTTGAGGCGCCTCTCCATTTCTTGAACAGCCCAAGCTAGGGTGCTTGCAGCCTTATGGGGGTCGGTTACAACGGGCACAAAAAGGTGAGGAATATCGTTATAAAGCGAGAGTTCAACGCGCTTGGGGTCAATCAAAATCATGCGAACTTCCTCAGGCTTTGCACGCATGAGGACCGACATAATCATTGAGTTAATTGCAACCGACTTGCCCGAGCCCGTAGTGCCTCCAATAAGCAAGTGAGGCATTTTTGCTAAGTCGGCAGTAATTGCATTGCCCTCAACATCTTTGCCAATTCCCATAAGCATAGGCTTGGTGCCTGCAGGGGGGAGCACATCGCCCAGCAAAACATTTTCGCGTGCGTCGTTGGGGATTTCTATGCCCACAAGGCTGGTGCCAGCAATTGGCGAGAAAATGCGCACCGATTGCGACGCAAATGCAAGAGCAATGTCGTCGGAAAGCGCGGTGATTTTGTTCACGCGAACGCCACTTGCAAGCGAAACCTTAAAAAGCGTCACTGTAGGCCCGTGAACCCAGCCAACCACGTCGGCATCTACATTAAACTCGTGCAGAGTCTCTTGCAAACGCACGCCTAACTCTGCCAAATCTGCGTTTGACGCCGCGCTCCTTGGCTTTAGTGTCGACTTCTTTAGAAACTTAGGGTCAGGCAATACAAACTCGCCTTCTTGCGTTTCTTGTTTGTTGCCGTCGACTAGCAAGTCTGCGTTGTTGTCTGCCTTTGATTGCTTGGCTGTGTCTTTTTTGTTTCGTCTCTTTTGTTTTGTGGAGGAGTGTTTGCTAGCCACTTCTGAGGATGCTTGTGCGTCTGCGATGGCTGCGTCTGCGTCTATATCGGCGTTTGACCCCAAATCTGAGTTGGGTCCCAAATCAACATCTTCCGCAAAACCATCAGTCGCAACTGCATCGTCCCCTGTTTGAGCCGCCGCGTTCACCATACCCGCAGCCGTTGCAGCCGCACCTGCAACCCCCGCGCTAGCTGCAGCCATAGCCGCCTTGGCTTGGTCTCCTTCCATAGAATCAAGATATTCAATATCTTCAGGAGATAAAATATTTGTGCCCGCTTCGCTATCAAGCGTATTAAAAATCGGATTTTCCGCACCATCTGGATCCCAAGCTCCTTCGTCGGAGCCATCTAACATTCTAGTTTCACCAGCGCCAACGCCAGCGCCAACGCCAGCAGTTCCGCCATCATAGGCAGCACCAAAACCGCTACCATCACCCGCCTGGTTCGCATTAAGGTCGCGTGTCTTTGAAGCACCCCACAGCGTTCTAGTCTTGGCAGCCCTACCCGACTTGCCTCCCGCCGAAGCAAGTTCTATAGTAGAACTAGCCGGAACATATCCACCAACATTTTCATAACCGTTGTTATATCCCCCCGCCCTAGGGTCATTTGCAACTGCAGTTTGGTCGCAGTTTATATCGAGCCCGCGTGCCCTGCTATATGGAGCCTCATAAGAATTGTTTTCCAGGACCTCTTTACGCTGACGCTTGCGCGCAAACAGCCAATCAAAAAACCCGCTAATCGAAAACCCAATTAGCACGAGAGAACCCACAATTATAGCCGCTAAAATCACCCAAGAAATGGCTTGTCCAACCAAACTGAGCAGCACATAAGCTAATCCATTTCCAACATAACCGCCGCAATTTAACAAATAATCTTGAGCAAACAGCGACTGCAAACGATTAGCCGCACCTGGAGCATTTACGCCATAGAGCGTTATGATGCTCAAAAAAATTAGAATCATTCCAGTTGCTATACGCGGCAAAACAAGTTCGTATCTTCCAAGCAAAAAAAAGCAGATGCCAAACAAAAACAGCATCACCGGAAGAATGTATGCGCCTAGCCCAAAGCCATAATGCATGCCATTGGACACGCTTGCAGTTATAAGCGCGTCGGAGTTCATGCACACCGCAATCATCAGTATTATAGAAATCGCAATTACAATCACGCCTATAATGTCGTTCTTAAGGCGCGGTGTTAGCATTCCCAATTTTTGCGAGGCATACTGCTGCTCGTTTTTTGCTCTACCACTCTCTTTAGAACGCGACTGCGCAGACTTGGCAGACTGTTCAGAAAGCGACCTTCTCTTAGTTTGGTTCTGAGAGCCATTTTTAGATCTTGAACTCGACTTTTTATTAGTTGACGATTTTTTGGATGTCAAATCCAACCTCCATTTTTGATTTGTTTTTTGCTCTATATATTGAAGGCAGTTATTTATTTAATTCTTGCATAAAATTTTTTGCGCGTTTTGCTCATGCAACATGACCTGCTATTGTTGCCATTCGCTCTCTTATAAAAACGCACAAGCTATGCTTATATTTTAGCTACTTGGCAGATAAATTGCCAATCAATAGCGGCAAAGTGCATTGACGACTTTTGTGCTTCGCCAAAAGCGTCCAGCGTCAACTTGTTGTTGATAGTGTTGATCGAGAATAATCGTCTAAGTGTGTTAAAAAATAAGTTCAAAATATAATTGAAGGAATTTGAAAACCTTCAGCTACAAATATTGTATTGCAATTAGGTATACAATATGCTATGTTCAATAAAAGAAAGGGCGGTGCATATTATGGCAACAAAAACTGCAAACGTAACAGCTCGTATACAACCTGAGATTAA
Source organism: Senegalimassilia sp. (assembly GCA_963661535.1). Taxonomy (GTDB): domain Bacteria; phylum Actinomycetota; class Coriobacteriia; order Coriobacteriales; family CADBOM01; genus CAVLCC01. The sequence goes on along the minus strand of CAVLCC010000020.1, from coordinate 6,660 downwards.
AGAAAAAGCAGAAGAGGTTTTAGATAAAATAGGACTTCCTGTTTCTGTTTTGATAGATACATTATACAGACAAATAATTATGACAGGCGGTGTTCCATATTCTCTCACTGTCCCAAGCCTGCCAACAAGAAATACTATGACGGATGCTCAATTTAATATAATGATGGAAAAAGGTTATCGTCAAGCTTTGACCGATGAGGGACTTCCTGTTGATGAAGCCTTTAATAAAATCCGTGACGGTATTTAAATACAGTATGAAAACCCCGCTTAGGAATCGGATGAGATTCTAAAGCGGGGTTACATAAAACTCAAAACAAAAGATTAAGCTAAGCGCATCTATGCAATGCGCATCACCAATAACTTAACAACTAAGCAACTTGCTTAAAGCTATTGCCAACGCCAGCATCAGCATCAACGGCTACAGCAGCAGCTGCCTTAGCTTCTTTATTTTTCTTCACAACTTTTATGGCTAGAACAGCGCAAATCAAACCAATTACAGCAAATACAACTGCTAGCCAATATATTGTTTGATATCCGACAGCTCCTGGACTTTTATCCAAAATATCCCCAATAATCGTATACATAAAAGCCTCTGGGCAAAATCCAAGACACGAAACAATTCCAACAACAGCCGCGTTAATTCCAGCTGGAACGTTAGCCTCGTCTAGCACTGCAAAATACACACCTCGAATTACATAAATTGCAATACCAAAAATTAGGATTAGGATAGATGCTGTCCACACCATGCTCTCGTTAACAGGCAACAAGTTTAGAGCCACGAATCCGATAGCAATTACTGCAAATCCTGCAATCATAGTTTTGGAAGAAGAACCAATTTTGTCTGAAAGCACACCTCCAAATGTGCCGCCAACAAATTGCAAAGCATATGTGCGGATAGTTGCAAAAGTTGCTGCAAATGCTGCGGTTGCACCCAAGCAAGCGGTTAGATAAGGGGTGGTGTATCCAAGGCAAATGAAGGTTGTCATAGTGCAAAATACAATGCCAGAAGCAATCCATGTGATTGGGAGTTTTAGAGCTTGTCCAAATCCGCTAAGAAGCGAGGAGCTTCCTGTTTGTTCTTGGAGTTGCTTTTTCTCTTTGCCATTTTCTGGAATTATGAAGAACAGCAACACACCAAGTGCAACTGCAATTCCAGAATATACAAAGATAACGTTTCGCAAGCCGTCTATTTCACTAGTTGCCAGTGAGAATAAATACACAATTACAAGACCTAGAAGAGTTGCAGTTATTCCGCGCAAGCCCTCGAACAAGCCATATAAGCGTCCCTGTTCGGCCGAGCTGCCGAGTCCGCGAATGAAGTTAATTGCCGATGGCCAAAACACAAGCGAGGTAGTAAATGCCCACAAGAAGTGAATTACCAAAACCACTCCATAAGGTGGAAACATTGCAAACCATACGCCCAACAAACCGGTAAGAATCATGCCACTAGGCAACAAGATTTTGTCTGAAACTTTGCTTGCAACAATTCCTCCCAAGAGATAACAAATAATTGAACCAATGCCATATAAGCTCATAAACATGCCTAGTTCGGTATTGCTTACGCCAAATGCAGATAACATTTGATCATAGTAACTATATCTAAGGTAAGGAAGTTGATAAATTTGTCCGCAACTTAGGGCAAGCACAAAAAGGGTAAACCAACGCATTGCTCCTGATTGGCTTTTAGTCTGACTGCTCATAATACAGCCTCCTGTCTTTTCGTTTTGTTGCTGATAATGCTTTTAAGGGGAGATTTGTGAACTTGATGGCTTGTCAGCTTGCAAACAGCTCTTACAGCCCTCAGGTTTCATAAACTTACACAAGGCTCACAAATCCACAAATCTCATTGCCTCTTACTTCTTTAAAAATCAACAAATCAGCTGAGAAAAGATATGATGTATAGATACCAACAAAAGTTGTGCGTTTCCATGGCCGTGGTTTATAACGCAACTTTTGTCAATTTAGTGACCTCATACCTCCCTCAATTTTTATTGAATAAACAATGGTTAGGGGTCACTTATTTTGCTGCGCCAACGCGTTTATTTGCGTTTTCAATCACAGCATCAATCTTGGCATTCACATCTGCTGGCAGAGGCTCAGCGTTGTGCTCTGCCAAAATCTTTGTGGTTTTATCGTGCACGCGTGTGCGCATGTCTTTGCTTTCTTCTTTCCACTGCGGATATATACGACGATCCAAAAGTGTTGGATACCAAACTTGACGGAAGTTTTCAGCAGTATGCTCATGCGTTAGGAACTCGCCCTTAGGACCCACTTCTTTGATCACGTCTAGGGCCAAGGTTTCCTCGTCAATCTCAAAGCCTTCTTTAATGCGACGTGCATATGAAATAATTTCATCTTCCATAGTTAGTGCGTCTAGATGTGTTGTTAGTGCACTGTCCATAAATCCAAGATCGTGAGTCATTTGTCCGCCGTTTAGCACGTTATTGTAGATAAAGAATGTGCTCTCAATAGCGAGTTGCTCATCTACAGTTTTTGTCTCGCTTGCTCCCGCGGTTCCAAAACAAGGGATATTGAGGTAGCGATATATGTCTGCGCTTGCGCTCTCGCTTAGGCAGTGTTCTGGAGAACCGTAGCACATAACAGTGGTTTTCATGTCAACTGCGCATACGGCAAAACATCCCATATATGGAGCTCCAGGATTTACAGATTGCGTAACAACAAGGCATAAGAAGTTTTCTGCAAGACCCAAAGCCAAACCGCCAGCAATAGTAACAGGGCCTGTGGTGCCAAGTTGTACGCCCGATGGACACGTAACAGGGATTGAATTTTTAGCACAATACATGAGTTTCTCAATTGCGTCTGTATCCATGCCTAGAGGAGTAATTGGGTCGCCACACAAAGATGCAACGAAGGGTTTGGCGCGGTAAGCATCCCAGCCGCCAGCTACGCTGGTAATAATCTCAAACTGTTCTTCCATAGTTTGCAAATTGCGAGCCAGAATAACCAAAGGCTTGGTTGTGTTTTGGAGCATTGCACGCAGTGTGTATAGGTCGTTAATTTCTACCGGGCAATCAGATGGATCCGCAAGGTTCATAACAAAGTCAATGTTAGGTAGCGCATCCATTACCTTTGCAGCGTTTACGGTGTCTTGCACTACTGCGGGTCGCCTCTGCCCAGTCTCAAAATCGTTTACAAACGGATTTGTAGGGCCGCTTCCAAAATAAATGTTTGTTCCTCCAATGTCCATTTTGTGATTGCCATTGCGGTCATATAAATTAATGTGTCCAGGAGCGCTGTTGATTGCATCAATTACAACTTTTCTAGGAACCCTTACATTGTTGCCATTTACAGTGCAGCCGTGCTGTGCCAAAAGTTCTCTTGAAGATGGTTCTTCAATATCCATGCCCACATCTTCTAAGATTTCAAATGCGGTGTTAATGATTATTTCGCACTGTGCTTCTGTAAGTGCTCTGTACTTTGTGCCATTTTCTACATAGTGAGATTTAATTCCGTCGATAGCCATTTTTTTCTCCTTTCGTTGGGTTTTTGGGGCTACCCTTTTTTGCTGCTTGCTGCGTGTTTGCATGTTAGTTGCCGCTTACTGCTTGCTGCTTGCTGCGTGGGTGCATTTTTTACGAAAGGATTTTTAGTGTGTGGAGCTATCAAAAATTTGAATAACTACCAATGCAATGTTTAAAGCTACGTATATCTTTTTAGAAACTCAGATACCTCATCATTGCCTGGAAGCAGCACGTGAGCGTAGTTATTTGCAATCATTCTCACATATCGCCTTGTTGCTTCTCTAGCTTTATCGGCATCTAAGTTAGAGTTGCGATATCTATATAACATTCCATAGAACACATAAATATCTATATCCACAAGGTAGTCAACAGCATTTTGTTCGATAATTCCCTGCTCGGCGGCTAAATTTAAGACCATAGCATCTCTTTTTGGAAGGTCTGCAATAGAAGCAGCTGTCCGTATGTAATCTTTAATCACACCAATTTCATCAGGGAACAGTTCATAATACTTTTTGACTGCCTTGCTAGCCATCCCCGAATCCCTCATAAAGAGAATTTCAAAGATTGCGGCATTGTTAAAAGCATAATATGCAAAACACTCCCAGGCTAGTGTGTCCAAAATAATCGGGTTTGGATCGTTTTGGGCTATGTCGTTCATGTCGTCATAATAAGGCTTGAGAAATCTCACCGAAGCAACTGCAATAAGATGATCTATGCTTTCAAAGTGTCTATAAACTGCTGGTGCAGTTCTCTTGAGCCTTTTGGCAATTTCTCTTGCCGAGATTCCCTCAACTCCAACTTTGTTAATCATCTCGTATGTTGTATTTACGTACTGTTGTTCGATAGTAAGATCGCTGCTTGTATTCTTATGCCTGGTCATGCCGGGCCAACTCCTAAAGATAATTTTGCTTGCATGGTTATTAACAAATCATTTTTAATAGGCTACACCAAAAATCTTTGTAATTTATCTTGCACCAGATTTGGTTTGCGCTATTTGTTCTAACCCTCCGTTCTGCGGTTGTTGTTGGTTGACATATAAGGCACTTATGCTCTTTGTTTGTGGCTGTGTGCCTTTGTGTTAACGCGTTAATATTAACGCGTTAACAGTATAGTAGAGTTCAAGCTGGAATATGTCAAGACTTTTTTTGAAAATATTTAAATTTACATGCGTGTAGTGCAGAGAGCGTAGTATTGCTCCATATCCGACCTAATCAAATATGTTACACATAAAAAAGAAACTCCCGCTGCAAACGCAACAGGAGTTTCGTTAAATTTGACCTTTATTGGCTACATATTTTGCAGCCAAATTTTATTTCAAAAATTGCTTAGAAAGCAAATGCTGGAGTAATACCAAAAGTACCATTAAGATGACAAGCACTAATATATCCATCCCTATCTATAGCACCAAAGGCAGCATTAGAGGACTTTGTTATAGAACGTAGAGGAGTAAGAGTGGTGTCATTATCTTGTGCAGAAGCAGAGTAAGTTCCAGCAGGAACAGAACCGCTACGAGTAAATGGAAGTTTCGATAAAGCTGAGCTTTGTAGTCCATCCGAGTCACTGTTAGCTTTATCTATAAACCAAGTATATTGTGCTCCTTCAAATAAAAAGTCATCACCATTATCTCCAATAAGGCCTGCAGTATCCCTAAAAACTTCTGATGCGCCCATTAACCATATACGATCAGGTCTTGATTCAGTTGTATAAGTACTATCACTGTCCATTAGCATAGAGTATTTGTCAATTTGATGTGTTTGTTGAGCTAATTCGCCAAGACCTTCGAATACATAACCACCTTGCTGCATCTGAGTGCGGATAGAAGATGACTCATAACCGCCGGTCAAATTCGTTGAATCTTCAGAAACTTGCTTTGCAGTAGGCAGTGCGTGCGTTGCCATAAATGTTATAACAGAGCCATCACCAGAAGTATCATCACCTTCTATATTTAGATGCTCGCCTACTTGAACTATACGGAACTCTACATACTGATCGTCTTCGACCTCAGTATCCCCACCTTCCCATCTTGTGTAAAGGTGGTATTCGTCACTATTCATATATTTTGTATATTCTGCTTGCAAGTCAGTATCTGTCTCCAAATTACCTCTGTCAGTATCTATCTCAGTTGACGTTTTTATAACTGAAGTCTCAGGATTTGTATAGTAGTTATTTGAGGTAGGAGCTGCAGAAGAAGTTGTATATTCCTTCGCAGCTGCAATCCAATAAGAGCCAAGCTCTTCTGCGGTCCATTGTGCATAAAGATCTATGGTGCCATTGCCTTCTACATTTTGGATTAGTGTATCGCTAGCCACAGTAATTTCTGCACGGTCTCTATAGTCTGTTCCCGTGCCTGCAGCAAGTGTGTTCCATTTAGTCATGCCATAGGTTTTATCGCTATCTACTTTAGCAAATGGATTTGAATTGAGCTTAACAGTGGTGGTATCTGTTGTGATAGTAACTTCTTGTGTTGCAATATATTCCCCATCTGTTAATGTTCCACCTGACGTTGCACTATTGCCATGGAAAACATATGTGAACTTCTTGCTTGTTACTGTTACAGAAACCTTAACTGTTTTGTAATAGTTGCCTTCTGCATAAATTGCTTCATACTCAGTTGGAGTTGTAGAAATTTCGTTTCCAACATGTTGTGTTGGATCACTCCAAGACAAAGTGCCTGTGAATTGTGAGTCAAGTGTTGGCAAAGCAACATTAGATAACTGATCGTATACAGAAGCCGTTGTTGCAAGGTTTGTTGGAGCAGTAATTCTATCTTGGGTATCCTCTATAGGATTAATTGTCCATGATCCACTAGCTGTTCCTGTGTAGTTGGGTGATACGCCCTCAATGGTTACCTCATAAGTACCTGCATTTGTTTGAGTTAGTTTAGTGGAGTCTACCACAGTATAAGCTGTATCTGAAATTGTCTTATTGTCTAGAGTAACACTTAGTTTGGCAGTGATTGCATCTCCTGTAAAGTCGGTCGATGCAGGATCAAACACTAGTGTAGCTGTAGATAAATCAGCTGGTAAGATCTCAAATGTCTTGCTGGTAGAACCTGTGTAGTTTCCTGTGCAAGAAACAGTTACAACTGCAGTTCCTGCATTTATGTTGTCGTAGTAGGCAACTGTGTAGTTGGTGCCTATCTCAGTTGGGATACCTGTTACAGTTGGTTTTTTCTCTG